>JAHDEB010000008.1:69070-72893 GCA_020629055.1 Chloroflexota bacterium | reverse complement strand
AGCGCCCAGCAGGCGTGCACGCAGCAATAATCAAATTCGATACCCTGCCCGATACGGTTGGGTCCACCACCGATAATAATTACTTTTTTACGGTCGCTGGTGTTTGATTCGTCGTGCCGTTCGTATGTTGAATAGAGGTATGGGGTAAATGCTTCGAACTCAGCCGCGCATGTGTCTACTCGATAATAGGCGGTGGTGACACCTAATGCCTTTCGAGCTTCACGAACGCTGATTTCATCGCTGCCAATGGCTGCCGCGATCATTTTGTCGCTGATTCCCATTTTCTTGACATGCAAGAAGTCGAAGCGATCAAGATCGGCCAATTCTCGGCCGATGAGTTCAGCTTCAGCATCCAAAATCATTTTCATTTGGGTGGTGTACCACATGTCGAAGCCGGTTAGCTCTGATACTTTTTCAACCGACATCCCTTGCGCCAAAGCACCTGCAACATAAGTCAAGCGCTCGGCCGTAGGGGTGGTTAGCTGTTCTGCTGTGACCGGGTCTGCTTCTGGGTCGATTAGCAAGCGGCTAAATCCGGCCCAGCCCACTTCCAAACCGCGCATCGCCTTATTCAGTGCTTCAGGGAAGGTACGGCCGATCGCCATCACTTCACCGATCGCTTTCATCTGTGGTCCCAAAACCGGGTCAGACCCTGCAAACTTTTCAAAATTCCAGCGAGGGATTTTGACGACGGTGTAGTCGATGCTTGGTTCAAAGCTGGCAGGGGTTTCACGCGTAATGTCGTTTGAAATTTCATCCAACGTGTAGCCTACGGCTAAAAGGGCCGCAATTTTTGCAATCGGGAACCCTGTCGCTTTAGATGCCAACGCTGAAGAGCGGGATACGCGTGGGTTCATTTCGATGGTGAGGACTTCACCCGTTTCGTGGTTGACCGCAAACTGAACGTTTGACCCACCGGTTTCAACACCTACCACTTCCATGACCGTTTTCGCCATATCGCGTAAATATTGATATTCCCGATCTGTCAGGGTTTGTGCCGGGGCAACGGTGATGCTGTCCCCAGTGTGGACCCCCATCGCGTCTACATTTTCAATGGAGCAAACCACGACAAAGTTGCTGGCTTTATCCCGCATGACTTCTAGTTCATACTCTTTCCAGCCGATCAACGACCGCTCGACCAAAATCTCCCCAACCGGGCTAGAGCGTAGACCATGTTGAACAACTTTTTCAAAGTCATCTTTGGTCCATGCGACCCCGCCACCTGTACCGCCCAGCGTAAAGCTGGCTCGGATTAGGGCGGGAAAGCCGGTATCTTCGGCCGCTTTCCATGCTTCCTCGATGGAGCGTACGAAATGGCCTCCGGGTACAGGAACACCCGCTTTGCGCATTTCTTCTTGGAATAAAATTCGATCTTCAGCCACTTCAATCGAGCGGGTTTGTGCACCGATCAGCTGCACATTATGTTTTTCAAGAACACCCGCTTTGGCTAAATCTAAAGCTAGATTCAATCCTGTTTGGCCCCCGACGGTGCCTAACAATACGTCTGGCTTTTCTTTTTCGATGATTTTTTCGACCATTTCGACGGTCAAGGGCTCGATGTAGGTTGCATCCGCCATGTCTGGGTCGGTCATGATGGTTGCGGGATTAGAATTGACGAGAATGGTCTGATAGCCTTCGTTGCGTAGCGCTTTACACGCCTGCACACCAGAATAGTCGAATTCACATCCCTGACCGATGATAATTGGGCCGGAGCCGATCACAAGAATTTTGTTTATGTCTGTTCTTTTTGGCATTTGTTGATTTACGATTTGCGAATGACGATTGACGAGTGTTTCTCAGGTGAACCGTTCATCGAATATTGGGCCAACGGCCACTGCCGCGAAGCGGACTGCTTACTGGTTTTCTTCCATTAGGCTAATAAACCGAGCGAATAGCTCATCTGAATCGTGTGGGCCGGGGGAGCTTTCGGGGTGATATTGCACCGCAAATGCCTTATGGCCGGGGGCATCAATCCCCTCGCAGCAATTGTCATTCAGATTCACATGGGACATGGTGACCCCATCTGGCAAGGTTTTCGCATCAACCGCAAACCCATGGTTGTGACTAGAAATTTGAACCGCGCCACTTTCAGTGACTTGTACCGGCTGGTTGCCTCCCCGGTGGCCAAATTTCAATTTGTAGGTTTCTGCTCCCAATGCCAAACTCATGATTTGATGACCAAGGCATATGCCAAACATCGGCTTTTGCCCCAGCAATTGTTTGATATTATTGATTGCATAGTCACAGGCGGCCGGGTCCCCAGGGCCATTTGAAAGAAATATCCCGTCTGGGTTTAATGCTAAAACATCGTCGGCCGGCATCGTGGCTGGTACGACATGGACGTCGCAGCCGTACTCTGTAAGCAGACGCAAAATGTTTTTCTTAATCCCATAATCATAGGCCACGACTTTAAAACGCTTGCTCGGCTGGCGGATATCCGCTCTGGCAGGGGAGCCAGGTGCTGTCCACCAGTTTTCCCCGTTATTCCAGCTATAGGGTTCTGACGTTGTGACTTCAATCGCCAGATCAAGCCCATTCATATCACGAGCTGCACGGGCGACTTCGATCAATCGATCCCCATCTAAGTTGGTCGATGAAATGGCGCAGTTTTGGGCACCATGAATGCGAATGTGACGGACCAAAGCGCGTGTGTCAACATCGGTGATACCTACGATACTGCGTTCAGCCAAATAATCTGGCAAGCTTTGTCGTGCTCGCCAGTTACTAACGACCGGGCTTAGGCTGCGGACAATCGCTCCGGCCGCCCAGACTTGGTGACTTTCATCATCTTCGGGTGTTGTGCCATAATTTCCAATGTGAGGCATTGTAAAAGTCACAACTTGCCCATGATAAGATGGGTCCGTTAAAATTTCTTGATATCCGGTTAAACTTGTATTAAATACAACTTCACCCGTAATTTCTCCCACAGCGCCGAAGCTGCGACCTTCCCACAAGGTGCCATCGGCTAGCGCCAGCAATGCCGGCATGCTTTTACCATTTTGTGCCATCTGTTTTTTCCAATTCTAGATCTTTGATTCATGTATCTCAACTTTACTCTGGATCAAAAACCACATAATTTGGGGCATAGAAAAGGGCGACGGTTTACGTCGCCCTGGATAAAATTCTAAAGATTCGAAACGATTTATAACAACCCTTCTATTCGATAAAACCGTCGCTTTTTCTAACAACTAACTGTAACATTCTGACCCATTTGCGGCAAGATCGTTTGCATAATTATTTTGCTAAACTTTTAGGACATGATCATGGCTCCCAAACAATTTATATGCCGAAAGGCAGATCGCAAAGATGCGGGTGACATTGCCAAAGTCCATGTCCGGTCGTGGCAGGCCGCCTATCGGGATCTATTACCGGCCGATTTGCTCGACGGTTTATCGGTCGATGTGCGTCGTGCAGGCTGGGAACACATATTGGGGTCTGTTCAGGGGCGGTCAGCAACCTTTGTCATCGAATGGGACAATGAAATCGTCGGTTTTTCGCACGTCGATAAAGCACGTGAGGTGGATGCCGACTTAAACTGGGCGCTATTGGTGGCAATTTATGTCCAAGAATTTGCTTGGGGGCAAGGGTGTGGCCATCGGCTGATGGAAGCATCGGTCGAGTTTATGCGCTGGGCCGAATATGATAAAGCGATGTTATGGGTATTAGATGGGAATGAACGCGCAATTGATTTTTATAGCAAAGCGGGATTTCGATTGGACCCATCCCCCCAAGGAAAAAAGCTGGAACAGCTGGGCGATGTGACGGTTCGAGAATACCGGTATCTGTTGGATCTAAGCCTTGAATAGAGTAGAAATGCCACAAG
>JAHDEB010000008.1:51944-68970 GCA_020629055.1 Chloroflexota bacterium | reverse complement strand
GTTTGGGCTTGCTGTAAATCAGCAATGGCTAATTGATTTTCATCCATTAAATAGTAACTGTATCCCCGGCCGTACCATGAATAGGCTCGTTCCGAGTCTATCTCTAGTGCCAATGAATATGCGTCAACAGCTCCTGAATAGTTCTCTTGCAAGCGACGGGCTAGCCCTAAATTTTCTGGGAAAAGAGCAATCGACTCGTCCGCGTTTGTCGCATTGAGGTACTCAGCTTCGGCCAAGCTAAACCGCTCCGTTTCGTAGAAGATGTCCCCTAAATTGTTGTAATTCCATGCATTGGTTGGATCGGCCGCGATCGCCCGCTTGTAGTTGCTTTCTGCAGATTCATAATCCCCGTCAGACCAATAGATATTAGCCATTGATTGAAAATACGTTGCTTCTGTCTCGTCCAACTCGGCCGCCTTTTGAAAATTGGCAAGCGCCGCTTCTGAGTCCCCTGCGTCTTGGTAGATTTCCCCTTGGTAATAGTGTAAAAGCGGATCATCTGGTGCTAAAGCGATTGCTGAATCATAGGCTGAAATTGCATTCTGTAGTTCGCTTGCAAAAGCGTACAAGTCCCCTAAATATTCATAATCGGCCGCACTTTCTCTCCCCAACTCAACCGCAGCGAGCTGATCTTTTAACGCTTCAGGGATTTGATCTAGCTGAAAATGGGCCCGTGAACGATTGTGATAAAAACTGGGCAGGGCTGCGATATCTTGGGCACCAACCGCAATCGCCTGATCCGAATCAGCTACCGCATCTGCGTAATGACCAGCCGCATAATTGATTTGGCTCCGTAAGTTGTAAGTACGAGCGGTTTCCGGGCTGTTGGCCGGTTCTAGATTGATCGACTCAGTTGCTGCAACGATCGCTTCTTCGAATTGGCCGTTATTTCGTAGGGCTGATGCCTTTGCATGGAGAATGGCTGACCGACTGCTTGTTGGTAAATCATCCCCGAGCTCGATCGCCTTGTCAGCATCAAGAATCGCATCGTTATATTTTTCTTGATATGCATAGATGTATGAACGATAGGAGTAGGCGATGGCGAGTGATGGGTCGAGTTCGATGGCACGGTTAATGTCTATCAAGGCTTCATCATATCTATCTACCTCGGTATAGGTAAATCCACGTTCTGCCAAGATATCTGCACGATCATTGTCGTCGTTTGCGTAGGTCAGCGCTTCGGTGAAATTGTTGATCGCTTCTTGGTGTTCTCCTAAACGATACAGCAGTTGACCTAGTTCAAAATAGGCTTCGGCCAGGTTAGAACGCTGATCAATATCTAGCTTAGCTGGGGCAACATCGGTGTTTAGGCTCTCCTTTAAATCGATGATCGCTTTTTCGTAGTTTGTTAACTTTAAATGGGCCGTTCCACGCAGGGTTAAAGCATCTGCATTGGTCGGACTTAGCCCTATCGCTTGATCCATTACGTTTACGACTTCTGTCCACGCTTCCGCCTTGGCGAGTAATTGCCCTTTTTCAATCAGTAATTCAACGTTGCTGGCATCGAGCGAAATGAGGTTGTCGAGTTCTGCGGCCGCCTGTAACCAATCTGCATCTTGGGTCATGATGTTGATTCGGCTTCGATATATGACTTCAAGATCACCTGCTGGGGCACCATCCTCAGTTTTTACTTGTAACGCATCGCCATAATCCTGTAGCGCTTTAGCCGATTTCCCTTGTTGGTTATAAACCAGTGCTCGGCCGGAAAGGGCTGCAAACTTATCCTCCGGCGATAACTCCTCTGCCAAGGCGGTGTCATATTCGATGAGAGCTTGATCGTAATTCCCTTCGTTAACCGCTTGGGTAGCCCGGTCGAGAGCGGTAGAGCATGCTGTCATCAAGATAAAAGCTAAGAATAATATTGAAGTGGTCAAACGGTTTTTCATGCTTTGTGCCTTTATTTAATAGATTGAGGGTTATTATTCAGCAGTTTGGTCCAGTTTGACAAAAGGATCTGTGTTCTGCGAAAAGATAAGCTAAAAACTGGGCCAATCTGGCGAAAATAGTTGGGGTGCTAAATAATTACGATTAAGGGTGTGAATCACAAGAGCCACAGCGGCCGTCAAAAACCCGATAGATCTTAAGTGTAGAACGGAGTTATCTTTTGCTTCTCCCACGTTGATGTCGTCGTCTTCAGTGTCCGATATTTAACCCTGAGTTCTTCTTTGAGCGATTATCCGCCTTTGCAGAAAGCGGGTGAGAGCTTTTGGTCCTGATTGATGCAATAAAAAAGGGCTAGGGAAAAACCCTAACCCTTCTTGATTGCGAAGTGAGCTGGCAGGTCTATCATCATTTGAAATTAGACCTGCACGAGCGGTTGTTTTAGCTGCTTGATTACTTCAATGAAGCTGCGCGGCTGGTATCTTCCCAAGGAAGATCGATATCGTCGCGGCCGAAGTGACCGTAAGCTGCTGTTTGTTGATAGATGGGGCGACGTAAGTCAAGATCGCGAATAATCGCTCCGGGGCGTAAGTCAAAGTTGTTGTTGATGATTTCAACCAACTCTTCGTTTGACAATTTGCTGGTTCCGAAGGTTTCTACATTGATTGACATCGGCTTGGCGACACCAATGGCATATGCCACTTGTACCTCACAACGGTCAGCCAAGCCGGCCGCAACAAGGTTTTTGGCGACCCAGCGGGTTGCGTAGGCTGCACTACGGTCTACTTTGGTACAGTCTTTGCCGCTAAATGCACCACCACCATGACGGCCCATACCGCCATAGGTATCAACAATGATCTTCCGGCCGGTTAAACCGGCATCACCCATCGGTCCACCTACAACAAAGCGGCCGGTAGGATTGACGTAATATTCAATTGAGTCATTGACCAAATGCGCTGGCAAGACCGGTTTGAATACTTCTTCAATAATCGCCTCACGAATTTCTTTTTCGCTGATTTCAGGTGCATGCTGCGTCGAAATCAATACGGTTGGGATGCTCGCCGGTTTTCCATGTGAATATTCAACCGTTACCTGAGATTTTCCATCAGGGCGTACCCAAGGCAATGTTCCGTTTTTACGTACTTCAGCCAAACGGTAGGTTAGTTTGTGTGCTAGATAAATCGGTAATGGCATCAAGGTATCGGTCTCGTTACAGGCATAACCGAACATCATCCCTTGGTCTCCCGCACCGACTTTGTCGACATCGTCCAATCCTTGGCCGCGTACCTCAAGGGCATCATCAACACCTTGGGCGATGTCAGGGCTTTGGGCTGCAACCGCAACCTGGACACCACAGGTGCTGCCATCAAACCCTTTGTCGCTGTGGTCAAAGCCGATGTCGTTGATCGCTTTGCGAACAATTTCATCGTAGTTCAGTTGGGCTTTCGTTGTGATTTCACCTAGCAACATTGCGTAGCCGGTTTTAATAGCGGTTTCACACGCCACACGGCTCATAGGGTCTTGAGCAAAACATGCGTCCAAGACAGCGTCGCTGATTTGGTCACACATCTTGTCAGGATGACCTTCTGTCACAGACTCTGATGTGAACAGGAGGCTAGGGGATGTCATAAAACTTGTACTCATGTTGTTCCTCTAAAAATATTTTTATGAAAGATGAGGCGATTTTGATGTGGCTCATCGCGTCACCATGAAATTTTTGCACAAAAAAACCTCCGGCCAATGGCAGGAGGTTACACAAATCATTGCACCTTCTTATCTGCCAGAAATCTCTGCCGGAATTAGCACCTTATTTCAGTCTCTAAAAAATGAAATGGTTGCTGTAGCTTCAAAGGGCCGATCCCTCCACTACTCCTAATAAGAACTTAAATCTATATTTTTATTTCAATCGCAGTCATAAACTGCTGAAATAGTATAAAACTGATTTTTCCGAGCGGCAA
Source organism: Chloroflexota bacterium (assembly GCA_020629055.1). Classification (GTDB taxonomy): domain Bacteria; phylum Chloroflexota; class Anaerolineae; order Promineifilales; family Promineifilaceae; genus WTJY01. Next base: position 65,131 of record JAHDEB010000008.1, on the reverse strand, counting down.
CAAATCATGCCTTTAACTTACGCCATCCTCTTTATGCATCCCCATAATATTAAAGCCTGCGTCGACATAGATGTTTTCTCCTGTAACGCCACTGCTAAGGTCACTGGCTAAATATAGGGCGGTTTTTCCAACATCAGATTGATCTACGTTTCGTTTTAGTGGGGTTCGTTCACCCACATAAGATAAGGTTTGTCGGAATCCACTAATGCCGGCCGCCGCAAGTGTTTTGATCGGGCCAGCAGAGATCGAGTTAACCCGAATGCCTTCTGCCCCAAGGTCGGCCGCCAAGTAACGGGTGACAGACTCGAGCGCTGATTTTGCAATCGCCATCGTATTGTAATTGGGGACAACTTTTTCGGCGCCATAATAGCTCATCGACATAATCGAGCTGCCAGGAGGCATCATCGGCAGGGCGGCACGAGATAGGGCGATTAAACTATAGGCGCTGATATCCATCGCCAAAGCGAAACCGTCTCGGCTAGAAAGGTGGAAACGGCCTTGTAAATCTTCTTGTTTTGCAAAAGCGATTGAATGGACAAGGATATCGATTTGGCCAAAGTGATCTTTTGCTTTTGCGAAGACCTCTTCGATTTCTTCATCGCTTGTAACGTCGCATTTTTCAACAAATGTTGATTCAGTTTCTTCTGCTAGAGGGCGTACCCGTTTTTCGAGGACGTCCATAGCATAGCTATAGCCTACTTCGGCACCATGTGCGTGCAGCTGTTGGGCAATCCCCCAGCCGATTGAACGTTTGTTTGCAACGCCGAAAATTAAAGCCTTTTTCCCTTCAAGTAATTTCATACCTTCTCCGTTTAGCTCAGCATGTGACAGTTTTGAGTAGATTTATGATTTCGCTGAGACAAATTGATTGTTTTTAATCCAATATCGCCACGGCATTGATAGCCATGGCTCAGGTGTTTTTCCTAAGCCTATACGAGGCCCATTCGCGACCAGAGAACGGTCGATGATGGGTTGGTCCTCAATCCATATAACACTGTTCGGCCGACAAAGGTTCTGCTGATTATGAGATTGATTTATTCCCATCGCTTGTGACAATTTTCCAGGCCCATTGGTCCACTGAATTTTCGGCCGATCGTTTCGATGTTGTGACATTTGCTCAAACCCATCTATCGGCTCTAACGCCCGAACCAACACCGCCCCTGGCTGCCCCGTTTCACCCGTTACCACATTAAAGAGCCAATGAATTCCATAGTTCAAATAAACATATGCAAACCCTGCTTCACCAAACAAGATTTTCGTCCGAGGGGTGGGGCGACCCTTGTTTTTACTCGCATGGCAAGCCAAATCAACCGAATGGAAATCACAATAAGCTTCTGTTTCAACGATTTTACCCGCCAAACGATACCCTTGAAAATCGTGAACTAAAATCTTGCCCAGTAATTGCTGGGCCACAATACGACTGTTTTGGGCAAAAAAACAGGTAGGCAACTGGTTAGTTTTGCATTCAGAGTTTGATGTTTTCATATCAGTTTGATTAAACTAAAACAATGTCTTCTCGTACTTATTCAGCAGCATTGGTCCAGTTTGACAAAAGGATATCCGTTCTGCAGAAAGATAAGCTAAAAACTGGGCCAATCTGGCGAAAGCAGTCGAGGTGCTGAACAATTATGTCTTCTCAATCGTCCCCCAATTCTGTTTGTCCGCCAAATGCAATCCGCTGGTCAGAGGCTGCGATCGGTCAAAAAGTTACAAATGTGAGTGAGATGGCTGGCAGTACTTCGGCCATCGTACTCTCTTTGCAGACCGAGGATGGGGCCGAATATGTTTTAAGACTTTTTACCCTCAAAGATTGGCTCAAACTTGAACCGGATCTTGCAAGGCATGAGGCGGCCGTTTTAACTCGAGTTGCCCAAAGCCGGTTACAGACGCCGGAGTTAATCGCTTATGATGAAATGGGTAAACACACGACCCATCCGGCCATTTTAATGAGCAAGCTAAAGGGTAAAGTTGAATTGATGCCGCCTAATTTAGATCGATGGTTAGCACAGCTTGCAGGGACCTTATATCAAATCAACCAGATACCGATTGATGAGTTTGGATGGCAATACAAGCATTGGTTTAAACCTAAAGAATTGAGCACCCCCGCTTGGACCTCAGTCCCCAAAGTTTTTACTGAACTAAAAGATTATCTTCTGCAACCAGCCCCTTCTTTTACCCCCCAATTTCTGCATCGGGATTATCATCCAGCAAATGTGCTTTGGGAAAATGACGAAATTAGCGGCGTTGTTGATTGGGTCAACGGGTGCGTTGGTCCTGCGATGGTTGATGTGGCTCACTGTCGCTTGAATTTAGCAGGCTTGTATGGTGTCGATGCGGCCGACCTCTTTCTTGAAGAATGGCTTGCATTAGCGGGTTCAGAAAGTTATTCTGTTTGGTGGGACATCGCAGGAATAGCCAATGGGGATCTTTTTGACTCTAATAAAGTGCTAGAGGTCTACACTGGATGGGGGGATTTTGGGAAGCATGATGTCTCGGTAGAACTGCTTGCAAAACGGCTCGACAACTTTGCTATTTCGCTCCATCGTAAGGCAAGTCGTAAGTGATAGCGGCCAGAGGCGATTTCGCGAAGTGAATGGTTAGTGAAAAGTTTTTTCGCACTCGATTTGGTTCAGACTGGAAGATATGGGCTAAAGTCCAAAATATTCATGATTTAGTCCGTATATACTGGTAAAAAGGTCCTTGTGCCTTTTCACCCCTCCTCTGAGAGTAGGACCCCCCAGGACTTTTGTAATATATCGACTATATCGTGTCTCATTTATCTTTCATGTAGGCAATCTACTTTAGCTAGTTCCCAATGAGTAGAGTTCTAAGTACAAGTATTACATACAGCGGTTGGGCAGACCGCTGATCCACTGTAGTTTTGGATAACGGGTGCTTTTGCAAAATCACAGTATGTCGGTTATCCCAAAATACACCGAATAAGTACACCAAATAAAGAGAGACTCTGGCTATTCTGATTTAGATCTTGTGTTTAAATTGGGCCTGTGATTTGTTCGCTTTTTAGATGTGTGGAGAGATTGATAATGAGCGTCGTAAAAAATCAACCTAGTAAATTACCCCAAACTCAAACGGATAAGGCCCCAATTACACATGATCCAATAACTTTAAATACGGCTTGTCGTCAGTTTAACGATTTGATTATCTATAATCGTTTAAAACATCTGCCGAAAGTTGATATTCATCGTCATTTTGAAGGCTCTTTAAGGTTAAGTACCCTTTCAGAGATCGCCAGAATGTTTAGCATGGATCTACCATCTGACCCAGACCGACTGGCACCGATGGTTCAAATGATCGAAGGAAAAGCGGACCCTCACCGCTTCCTTGCCAAATTTGGCACTTTAAGAAAATTTTACCAGTCCCCTTCTATTATTAAACGAATCGCATATGAAGTTGTGGCCGATGCGGCAATGGATAATGTGAAATATCTTGAGCTTCGTTTTAGCCCCCAAGCTTTAGCGGCACAACGTGGTTTTGCACTTGAAGATGTGACTGATTGGGTGATCGAATCCGTTCGTGAGGCGGCCGAAGATTTCAATATTGTCGTTAATTTAATCATCACGTTAGTTCGGCATGACCCGATGGACCAGGCGATTCGCGTCGCCCGCATTGCGATGGACCGCAAAGATCATGGCATCGTTGGGCTCGACCTCGCAGGTGATGAGATTAACTATCCTGCAGATATGTTTACCGGCATCTTTAGAACCGCACGGCAAGAAGGATTGAAAATAACGATTCATGCGGGCGAGTGGACCGGTGCTGAAAGTGTGCGCCAAGCGATTGTAGACATCGAGGCGGATCGGATCGGTCATGGCGTTCGTGCAACCGAAGATGAAACGGTTTTGGCCATGCTAAAAGAGCGCGGCATTCCCCTTGAAATGAGCTTGGCGAGTAATGAGCAAACCGCCTGTGTTCCTTCAATTGTGGTTCACCCACTAAAAGAGCTGTGGAAAAAAGGAATCAAAGTTACTTTGAACACCGATGACCCCTCGATTTGTGGCGTGACGATGACAGATGAGTTGGCTTTAGCGGCCGACTATCAAAAAATGAACTTTTTCTGTCTGTATGACTTAACTTGGAACGCTTTGAATGCTGGTTTTATGTCAGAGAAACAGCGTGAGATATTAAAGAAATATATTCACAACGCTTGGGCGCAAGTTGATGAAGAGGCTCCCGAAACAGTTGGCTAGTACAGCAAAGTATTAGCGATTTTCCCAATCGGAAATTGCAGCTCGAAACAAACCGACCGCTTCCTCATCAGGAATCTCGGCCATGCTTTCGTACGGCCGTCCATCGACCATAAACAGCAATTCCCCACCCAAATTTGAACGAAGCTCAATTTGCCGACCCACACGGGTCGGCATTTTTGTTACTCGGGCTTGTAACATCGTATTAATTTGTGAAGCGATGTCTAAGCTGGGCTTTGACTCCGGTTGGGTCGGCTGCCTGCCAGATAGAGTCCGAAAACGGCCAAGAAGGGAATTGTCTGCTGTTTTTGGTTGCTCGACTTGATTGTCTTGTATCGAACGCAAAAACGCGGCTTCATTTTCTGATGAGCGTTGCAATGGATCCGTTGCTTCCTGCTTGGTGCTTGCTTGCTCAGCTTCTTTTAACTCCGTAATCGGGGTCGGATCGATTATGTGTGGGGCACTTTCTGCTGGTGGTTGCGGCGGCGGCGCCGGTGCTTCAAGTAAACCCTCTTCGATTAATACATCAATACCGCCGGCCATTTTAACGAGCTCTGCGATCGACCGGCGAATCACCTTTTGGACCCGCTCATCAGCAATGTCAGAGACATCACTCACCAATTCTCCCCGAATGCGCATAGCTCGTTTGCCATCAGGCGGAAGTTTTAAGAATCTAAAAATTTCAATAGGTTTAGACATAATCGATTTGTTGGGGCGAGAAGGGGGACCGTCTCGCACGCCGATTACTTTTGGCAAATGGGGCAGAAATGTGTGCTGCGTTGCGCCAGTACGATTCGCTCTATCGGGGTGCCACAATCGTAACACGGATTACCGGTTCGTCGGAAAACACTAACCGCATTCTGCATATCCCCTTTTGTGCCGTCCGGTTTGACGTATGTGTCGATGCTTGCCCCTTCTCGATCAATACCATTTTGTAGCGAACTTCGAATACCGGCCCAAAGTAGATCTGTTTCTGCCTTTGTCAGGGTGTCTGCATGGCGATCTGGTCGAATTTTAGCAAAAAAGAGCGATTCATCAGCATAAATATTGCCAATACCCGCCACAATTGTTTGGTCTAGTAGCAACGGTTTGATGATGCGGGTCCGGCCGGCAATGCGCTGACGAAATACTTCGGCCGTAAATGGATCTTCTAATGGCTCTGGCCCTAGTTTTGCTAAAATCTCATCAGGATCTGTAACCAGATAAATTCGGCCGAATTTACGCATATCTCGGAAGCGTAAATCGTCCCCATCCGTTAAACGAAATAAGTTTCGAACATGTTTATGGACCGGCTTGCTTGTCGGCACAACGGCCAAATGGCCGGTCATTTTTAGGTGGACAATAAGCGTTTCCTCTCCACCATCTAAGGTCATAACGATATATTTTGCACGACGAGAGATCGCCGTAACCGTTCGGCCGGTGATACGCGCCCGTAGTTGTTCGACATCATCGGGCACAACTATCTGGTTTGGCCAATAGCTTTCAAACTCGCTAAAGGTACGCCCCACCAATGGGTCACGCAGGGCACGCACAACAGTTTCTACTTCTGGGAGTTCAGGCATGGGAAACGGGGAGATATTAGATGTTAGCGAGCATTGCCCACTAATATCCAATATCTACCATCTAATATCTAAAGTACAGTAAACGTGCCGCTGTCATAAAACAGCTCATCGTCGATAAAGATCTGGCCACCATCACGCATATCGCAAATCATGTCCCAATGGACGGCCGACTTATTCAAGCCACCGGTTTCTGGATAACTGGCACCGACCGCCATATGCATCGTACCACCGATTTTTTCATCGTATAAAATTGACCGGGTAAATCGTTGAATCCCCATGTTGGTACCGACCGCAAATTCCCCTAAATACCGGGCCCCTGGATCAGTATCCAGCACAGCGATCAGATAATCTTCATTCTTTTTAGCCGTTGCATCGACCACCTTGCCATCTTCAAACTTCAGGGTGATGCCATCAACTTCACGTCCGTTGTGAATGGCGGGGAATGTGTAGTTAATCCATCCATTGACAGAATGTTCAACCGGCCCAGTGAAGATTTCACCGCTGGGCATATTCTTTTTCCCATCTGAATTGACGAACGTACGGCCATCGATTGAAAGGGTCAAATCGACGTTTGGCCCTTTGACTCGAACATCTTTTTTCCCTTTCAAATAATCAACCAGCTTCTGTTGCATCGCCGAAAGGGCGTTCCATTCAGCTACAGGGTCTTCTTTATCCGCATGGCAGGCGCCGTAGACAAAATCTTCGAACTCTTCTAGAGACATATCCGCATCTTGGGCATAAGCGGCCGTTGGAAACATCGTCCCGACCCAGCGCAGATCACCATTGGCGCTGCGACGCATATAGGTTTCTACCATCTCGCTTTTCGCTTCAGTTCGTTTGGACTGCACAGCGGCCGGCACAGAACTTTTATGCCGCGTATTGGTATCGGCCGAAATTGAAATAAAGGCATCAGCCTCGACATATGGAAATGCGGATGTGGGCTCGATAAAATCGATTTGGTCAGCATTCCCTTCACGTAGCAGAAACTCCTCAAATTCCGGCTCACGCCAGATGGGAACCGCGTGGCCACCTGCTCGAATGACTTCTTTGTGCACCTCTTTAATTAGGGGTAATCCGGCCGCACTGCCCCGAATCGCAACTTTATCCCCAGGGTTGACTCCAATTGAATAATTTACCAGTAGTTTTGCCAATTTGATGATGCGTTGATCTGCCATATTTTCTCCAGTAGAATTTTCAGCCTATAATACCATTCAGTCGTAAAAGGCTCTATTAAATTTAAATTGGATCTGTATCCAAACAAACTATATCCCCCTACAAACTTATGTACTCAGACGACCGTGTATTGGTAGCTTATGTTCCTCGCCCCGCAGATTTTAACCTAATCGAAACACAAAGCTGGTATCGTATTCCGCAAAAGACAGCCCCGAAGGGACTACATGCTGAATATATCGCCTTTTATTTTGGCAGGCGTTTTGGCGAGAAGAAGTGGGCCGTGCATTATTTTGCTGAGAATCTAGGACATGAGTTGGTACGCCGTATCGACTTGATCCCAAATGAGCCTGACCATCCACGAGCCGAAGAACCTTATTATAAAGTCCAGTTAGGCCCGCTAAAGAGCCTTGAACGGCCGATTATTAGCCTACAATGGCGCCGAATCTTGTTCGTGCACACAACTTGGGATCGGTTTGCCGCAGCGGCTGAAATGAATGATTTGTTGTTAGAGGGAGATAGTTTGGTAGATCGAGAGTTTGTTGCGCTACGCGAGAACCAGGCACCAAACTATCGTATCGCCGATTCGGTGGCTAAATATTCTTGGTAACAACTTTAGTCGTTTAACAAGATATGCCCCACACCTAAAATAAAAAAAGCCGCCCCGATTAATCAGGACGGCTTTTAATTTTTAGACGGACTGTAGGCCTACTGTCTAACTACCAGTTTCTGACAACACGGTAGGGGTTGGAACCGGCAGCGAATAACGACTGTCTAGCAGTGGCTGACGCGGAATCCGATTTTTCCAATTTTCGAATACTTCGATATTCCCATTTTGACGTTGATCAGAAATCCATTCTTGCAATGCATTGTTTTCCAACTGCTCGATGCGTGAAGCCGAAAGTTCAAGGTCTTCATTGGAAATAACCTGAGCAATGACATAGATGGGCAAACTGCTTTGACCATCTGCATCTTCGATGATGCCGCTGGCCGTCCCCGGAGTTAGCTCAAATAACGAACCAGATAACCCTTCATAAGATTGATCAAACTGATCGGCCGTCCAAGCGATACGTTCAATCGCTTGTGGTGGGCGGCTACTTTCAGACGTTGATGGCAAACTGCGGATTTGATTCCAAACCGCTAGATAACCATCAGCGTTGATTTGGGCAAGACCCGCTTCAGCTTCTTCCTGGGTTGAATAAACGATCAAATATGTCGATAGATGGGGTTCGATACCTGTTCCACCATTCTCTTCATAAATGAGTTTTCCTAACTTACGGAACATGATGGTTTCCTGAGCCTGTAGTCGGGAGAAGCTTGGATCTACACCCTGTTCGCTTAGTTTGTCTTGATCTTCTTTCAGCTGTTCGTTGAATGATGCTTCAGATACAGGCGTATTGGTCGGCCGTGGTGTGGCTGTTGGTGCTGCTTCCCCTTCACTGAAAACAATTGTGGGTTCCGCTTCTTCAACAACCGCTGCTGCCGGATCTGGGATTGGTGTAATAGATGGGGTAGGTTCGACCGTAGGTTCTGCGGTTGGGAATGGTGTCGGTAGACCACCATCATAGTATGCATACCGTTCCCCAACAAGCGCATCCACTTCGCTATCACTCACGGTAATCCCACGTGCGGCAGCTTCTTGTTTCACCAATTCGGTTGAAATCATCCCTTCCAAGACACCTTCGCCCAATTGCTCATGACCGTTGACTAAAACGCCAATTTGTTGGCCAAAAAATTGCTGCAAAGTACGGATCGTGTTTTGAGCCGCATCTTCCTGATCTTCGGCATCTGCGTCGTTAAACAACTCGAAGTTTTCGTCGATCGAATTGATGATTTGAGCCCGTTGGAACCGAACTTGATCTTGCCAGTCGGCCATAACAATCGGTGTGCCATTAACGTTGGCTACCGGTTGTTGCGGAACAAAAACAAATTCAATAATAAGCCCAATAATAATAATTAATGCGATTAGCCCCACAATAGCCAGGCCGATGATACGTAATGTTTTTAGCTGTTGTTCTTGCTGCTTTGCAAAACGCTCTTCTCTACGACTTTGGCGGGATGATGTCGGCCGGTTTGGATTATCTTTTTTAGCCATGGCTAGAAATTCCCTTGAACATAAAAACCGGGAGAAATGAATTTCATTTCTCCCGGTGGATTAGTAAGCAAAGTTTGATTTAATCGGTAACGAATGGAATAAGAGCAAGGTGACGCGCACGTTTGATTTCGCGAGCCAACATTCTCTGGTGTTTTGCACACAAGCCATTTAAGCGCATCGGCTTAATACGGCCGTGAGATGTGATGTATTGACGTAACGAATCAGGATTTTTGTAATTAAACTTAATCGTTTTCGCACATCTTTTAACACGTTGCACCCGTTGGAAGCGACGACGGTTGCCACCACCTTCACGGAAGCCACCACCACCACCACCTGGGCGACCACCGCCACCACCTGGGCGACCACCGCCACCTGGACGACCACCGCCACCTGGACGACCACCGCCACCACGATTGTTGTTATTTGGTCTGTTCATGTTAACGGATCTCCTTTTTTACAAATAAATACCGAAGGATGCTTTCATCATATTGCATTTCTCTTTCGATACCGCGGATTTTGGTGCCATCGAGCTTGGCTTCGAAATGCAGGTAATGTGCATCTTTGTGCCGTTTGATCTCGTATGCAAGCTGACGCTTGCCCCAAGCGTGATACACAGGTTTAGCTTCTTCGCCTTCGCCATGTGTAAACTGCGTGGTAAAGTCTTCTACATATTTGGCAACCGCTTCTGGTTCCGTTGTCGGATCGATAAGCACGGTTACCTCATATTCACGAATTTGTGTCATTGAGTACTCCTTTCCTTGGATCGCCCAGCTGTTTGCTTGGGCCTTAGCACCTGATTGCGACGTGGCCGACGGTCAGGGGCGGAAGGAAAAATAAGATGGATTTAAAGTCACTGATTAATGAATAACCAGCGCGACTGATAATTTTAGCAAAACGATCCTTGAATTCAACTTTTGTAAAGTTTCAGATATCGATTTGATGGATCTTTTTATCGAGTTGATTTAAAGCTGGTAACATTTAAGCATGCCATCTATTACTTCTAACAATTATGAAATCTCATGGAATGCCAATCGTGTAAAAAGCGAGCTTTCCATGATCTTGATCGCAGGGGCTGGCGGCCGTCATTTAGATTGGCCTAAAGAACTACGCCATAACCGGATGGTTAACACACTTTCGGTTGATATGCCGGGTCATTTTAAATTGCAGGGAGACCCTTGTAAAACAATTGAAGAAATGGCTGATGTCATTTTCGGTTTAGTCGAAGATCAACAGCTCACGAAAGTCATTATCGTGGGTCATTCGATGGGCGGTCTTATCGCGCAAGAGATTGGTATTCGACAACCTCAATGGCTCGATAGCCTAATTTTGTTGGGGACAGCACCTGTGATGCCGGTTCACCCGATTATCCTTGATAACATCTATACAGATTTAGATAAGACGGCCGATTTTATTACCAAGTATGCTTGGTCGGGGAAAGGGTACGGCTTGATTACCGGTGCGGTTCGTAAGGCTGTGATGGAAAACCGGCCGGAGACGCTGCACGCTGACTTTACCGCTTGTAGTCAATATGATGCACGTGAGCGTTTAGGCGAAATTACCGCCACAACTTTGGTCATTGGTGGCCAGCGGGATAAATTCACACCTATGAAACAAAGTGAGTTTATGGTTGAACATATCCCTGATGCCAAACTGCACGTTATGCGAGCGGCCGGCCATTACATGGCACAGGAGCAGCCGTTGCAATTAACACGCGCTATCAGCTCGTTCATTAAAAAAAGGATGTAAGAAAAGGCTTTAATGCCTCTATCGCCAGCCCTCGATGGCTGATTGGGTGTTTCTCTTCGGGCAGAAGCTGGGCCATCGTTCGACCCCCTTGTCCGTCTGGAATAAAAATAGGATCATAGCCAAATCCGTGCTCACCTTGTGGGGCAAACGCAATTCGACCCGGGCAAGATCCCTCGGCCGTTTGGATGACATTTCCGTCTCCATCAGCCATCGCGATAACACAGCGAAAGCGGGCTGTTCGGAGTGTCTCATCGGTAACGGACTTGATGTTTTCTAGCAGAAACAGATATCGTTCTTCGTGAGTCAGCCCTGCTCCACCATAGCGGGCCGTATACAATCCAGGCTCACCGTTCAAAGCATCTACTTCTAGCCCCGAATCATCGGCAAGGGTGTAGTGGCCGGTTAAATTCGCCCATTGGGTCGCTTTTAGAATCGCATTTTCAGTAAATGTGTTTCCCGTTTCATCTACGTCTAGGTCGTAACCGGTATCTTTTTGGCCAAGCCATTCAACATCTAAATCTGTTAGAAGTTCAGCAAATTCTTTAACTTTCCCAGGATTCCCTGTGGCAACAAGTAGTTGTTTCATTCTTAATTATTATTCCTTTGTGATTATACGGGTCTGGTTGGTCCCCCTCATACGAGAGGCGCAAACCCAGACAGCTGTACAGTTACATTCCTTTTTAAGTCAGGTCGATAAAATTAACTTAATCCCATTTGTTTAACCAAACAGACGAGAAGTTTATCTTTAAGCTAGGTTATACCACCTAGTCACATTCTAATTATCTGGCTGACGTATTCAGAAGTCCATGAAATATTATCTTTTAGCTTTTTCATTCGCCTTATTTCTTCTTTTAGGGTGTGGTGGGCAACCAAACGCAAATAATACCGTTGCTGTTAATACAATTACCCCAACAAAATCAGCACCAGAACTTTCCTTGAACGTAACTGAAACGACGCCAAACCAGCAAATTGTCGTCCAGGGGCAAGGTTTTGCACCGAATGCTGTGGTTGTTCTTTATTATGCTGAAAGCGAGACGAATTTAGGGCCGGCTGTGGCTCAAACGATCTCCAGTGGTAAAGGGGACTTTCAAGTTGAACTGCTTGCCCCAACCGCATGGCCAGGGGCTGATTTTAGAGGAGAGACCCGGCTGATGATTGTTGCAGAAACGGCCGATTCTTCTGAAATAGCCTCCACGCCGATTGTGATCGAATATCAGGGGGCGATTACTCGTTTTGAAAACGAAGATGCCGGTTATGCGCTTGATATCCCTTCAGATTGGGGCAGCACTGATTCTCAGATGACTCCTTTAGGCAATTTGATTTTGCTTGGCCCAACCCCTCTTTACCCCGGTAGCCCCAGCAATAGCATTGTGATCAGTGTTGATACTCAGTTGCTTGATGATGTGGGGGCGGCCCAGTCATTGATTTGTGGGAGCCCGGGTTGTACCGAAGATATCGCATTTAGCGTGACAAAAATTAATGGATTGGATGCTAAAAGTTTGATTGTAGGCACTGAAGAGACGGCCGATCTCGAGTGGTTCTTTATTACTCATGACGACAAACTTTACTACTTTACGTTACATGACCCACTAACACTTGAAACCGTTGACCCGCTGGTGGAGTCGTTTAGCATTATCGACCGCATTAGTGCTGCGGCCGAGGAGCCCACGGCCGAATCTGTTTCTGAAGCAACCCCTGAAGCAACTCCGACTGAAGAAAGTGAAGAGAGTGAAGACAGCGAGGTCGAAGTTGCGGCCGTATCTGCTGAACCGACCGTCGCCGAGACGAGTACGGCTGAAGCGGACGCAACTGAAGCGGTTGAAGCCCCAACGCCAACGGAAACGAGCGAACCCACCGCTTCACCGACACCAGAACCGACGGAAACCCCGGCCGAGACCCCAACGCCCAGTGCGACCCCCACAGCGACCCCAACTTCAATTCTATTGCCAACAAAAACACCCGTTAACTCCCCTACGCCCACCGTCGAGCCGACCGCAACGATTGAGCTAAATGTAGCAGACCCAACAACGATTGGACCACTACAGACCTCCCTCGATTTGCTCACCGTTTTGTCTTTATCAGCAGAAACACGTGATACGTTGTCTTATTTTTCAGAGGCGGCTATCGAGCAAGTGGGTGGGCCAAGCAACATTCGTGACTTCTTAAAGTTAGAACGCAAGCCGTTTGCGTTTCAAGCGGAGCGGGTACAAGGGATTGCCCCTCCGGTTGTACGGATCTTTGTCCAGAGCTATATCAATGGTCCAGTTGAAGTGATCGATTTAGAGATGGTGCAAGAAGAGGGTAGGTGGAAAGTGAACAGCAGCCGGCTTGTTCAAGAACCGACAGCAACCCCGGCCGCAACAGAGGCTGAAACCGGCTCTGAAACTGAAGAAGAGACCGGAGAATAAT
>JAHDEB010000008.1:22400-51844 GCA_020629055.1 Chloroflexota bacterium | reverse complement strand
AAATACTAGGAGCCTATATTTTTTGATCGATTTGAGTGAATAGGAACGGGGAGTTCTTTGTAAGCGGTTACTGCATGCATGTGCGTGCTTTTGAAATAGGTAGGCTGCAGCCGTTTTTTAATGCGTTAAGGGTAGCGAGAAGCGGATTGTGGTGCCGTTTGAAGATGTCTCTTCAACTTCGATCGTGCCACCATGAGCTTCTACTGCCATTTTACAAAAGGCCAAGCCCAACCCACTGCCACTTTCATCATGCTCGCCCGTTGCAAATTTTTCAAAGATGTGGGCCGTCATGTTGTCGCGGATGCCGGGACCTGAATCCTTAATGCGAATGTCAAGCATTTGTCGCTCTCGATCCGGATCACACTGCACAAAAATCTGCCCATTTTCGGGAGTAAACTTTAGGGAATTCCCGATAAGGTTCTGGAAGACGCGAGAAACCAAATCTTTGTCCGCATCTACGGTAACCAGCCCTTTCAGGTCTGCAAAATTGCTGTCGATACTCACCTGCTTCTTAATCGCTTCAGGTTCCATCAAATGCATGATTTCCTGAATAGATGAGCGAATATCGAAGATCTCGCGAGAGAGGGGAATTTTCCCGTCTTCTAGGCGGCTGATGTCTAGAATCGCATTGGCTAAGCGCAGCATTCGCTCTACCTGTGCGGCCGAAATATCGAGCATCTGCGTTTCAGATTCATCTAACTCGTATTTGCTATTCAGTGTTTCAGTCAGCAACCGGAGCCCGGTGTCTAGCATCCACAATGGATTTTTCAAGTCATGCACGATGCTATGGGTTAGGTCATCACGCATCCGAATCAACAGTTTCTCGGCCGTAATGTCTCGGATAATACTTAGAAAGCCCAGGTGCTCATTGTCACTAATAACGGGCAAAAACGAAATCGTCACCACTTTAGATCCGATTTCATATTCTTCCGGCTCTAACATTACGTTCAGCGGGTCTTCCACATCGATTGAGGAGAGATGATTGGTGAACTGCTTGGCGAATGTCGCATAGCCTGATTTTGATAAGTTATCACTTAATTTGTAGATCGATGCTCCTAGCCAGCTATCTGGCTCCTCATCTAAGCTAAGCAACTCTGAAGCGGGTTGATTAATGACCAAGATTTCCTGTTCAGGACTAATCATAATGATGCCATCATTACTAGAATTAATGATGGCGGCCAATCGACCTTGTTGCTCAGAAATTTCTTGAAATAGTTCTGCATTGGTTATGGCTAGCGATGTTGCTTCTGCGACCGACTCAATCAGGGTGACTTCATCATCTGAAAATGCATAAGGCTTTGCATCACCAAAGGCCAAAATACCCTCAACCTTGCCTCGCTTTTGGATCGGAACATACACTTCGCTGCGAGACTTCGGATGAAGGGGAGTGTGAGAGGCCAAGCCCAAGGTGTTGATGATTTCAACCCGCTTGTTGTTCATAAAGGCTTCACCGGCCGCTGTCGATTCGTCTAAGCGAATTCGATGGTGATTGTCTGTGCGATAAGCCCCTTCACGAGCGCTAGGGATCAAGAATTGCCCCGTATCATCTAGCCCAAATATCGTTGCTGTCGTCCAGCCTGTTAGCTCGGTCATCTTTTTAACCGTGCTCATTTCAACCGAATCTTTGGTTAGTTTTTGGCTAATCACCTGCAAGATATCATAAAGCGACGTTTGGCGATCCACCATCCGTTTTTGCTCTTCAAAGATTTGTGAATTTCGCAAGGCTAGGGCGATTTGACCGGCCGCATCTTGCATCAGTTCAAGATCATCGTCTCGAAAGTGACTTTTGCGAGGGTGGATTAGGGTCAGAATACCGGTGACAACGGTGCCACTATTAATCGGCACACCCAATACTGATCCCGCTTCATAAGGTGCATCGGGAAGTGTGATCCACCGTTCATCATTACGAGCGTCGTTTAGGACGACCGCTTGACCGGTGCGGAAGATCCAGCTTGCTAAACCGTCGCGCATCACCTGCCCAACTAATTTTTTAGATTCATCATTTGAATTGTTGCGCCGGGACAGATAACTATTCGTTACCTTACCACTCGAGTCCACGAGAAGAAGGCTACCCACCTCCGCATGAGTGGTGGTGCAAGATGCATCTAGAATTTTTTCAAGGGCGACGTCTAACGATGTTGTGACGGCGGTTGAACGAACCATGCGCAACAGTCGGTCAGACAAGTCTTGACGGGCTAATAACTCACCTTGAATTTCCTGCTGCTTGCTCAGCATCTCTTGCATAAAAGTGGTGTTGCTGCGCATATCGTCTGACTGATTTTTTATGGCTGTCAGTTCTTTTTGCGCCGTGTTATACAAGGAATACAAGAACCCGAGAACCACTGCAGCTGTTACTGATACCGATGCAAATAAAATGAGAGAGAATGTAGGTTTCTGATTTGATGAAGAGATTTGAAAAACGAAAACGGCGACCACTGCGGCTAAAACCAAAACAACGATGTAGGGCAGGTAGGGTTCCCATTTAGAAATAAACGATTGGGGTTCGGTAGAAGGGTTTTTGAGCGTTTCCGCTTCGGCCGGCCCATCTAATCCGGATTGTGTTGTCGTGTTGATTTGTGCCATTTAAAGGGTCGTATTCGAATATAAATTTCTGTGATCTGATCGGAACGTGTGGTCTGAAAAACTAGTCTGCTTAAGCTAATCAGTTACAAAGGAGCTAGTACTAAAGTGTATGTTAGCGAATCACCGATCAGAAATAAATATACTTTTGTCCTATTCGGACCTTAAAACTACCTTACAGTTAAACTGAACTGTATTTTACCCCCCATTTAGACGTGAATTTTTAATACATTTTCTACTTTTCAGGTTAGGTTATCATGCTAGAAATGAAAAAGGGATGGCAATTTGCCATCCCTTTTATTTTTTACATCTTGGGTTAAACCCGTTTAGGTTCGATTAGCGACGTCGGTTGCCACCGCCACCATCGCGACGATCACGTCCGCCACCACCACGGTTGCCGCCACGGCCGCCACCGCCGCCACGATTTCCACCGCTGCGACCTTTGTTAGGATTATCAGCTGCGATCGCTTCTTCAAGCGTCCAGCCTTCTAAGATCGCTTTGCGAGACAAACGGATTTTTCCGTCTGGGGTAACCGCAGTCACCATAACCATGATTTCATCGCCGATCTGAACCACATCTTCGATGCTAGCGATACGTTCGCTAGACATTTGAGAAATGTGAACCAAACCATCTTGTCCTGGAATTAGTTCAACAAATGCGCCAAAGTCGGTGATGCGGACAACCTTACCGGTGTAAGACTCGCCTACTTCAACTTCTTTGGTTAGCAATTCGATTTGGCGAACAGCGCCGCTGCCCAATTCACGATTAACGGCCGCTACAAACACGGTGCCGTCATCTTGGATGTCGATTTTAACTTCGTAAATTTCTTCCAAAGAACGAATTGTGCTACCACCTTTTCCGATGATCGCCCCGATTTTCTCTGGGTTGACTTTGATTGTGGTCAAGCTTGGTGCCCACTCATTTAGTTCTTCACGTGGGGCTGCGATTGCGGCCTCCATGTTGGCTAAAATCGCTAAACGTGCTTCGCGCGCTTGGGTTAGAGCTCGGCTCATCAAATCACCAGATAGACCGGAAATTTTGATGTCCATTTGAAGTGCTGTAATACCTTCGTCGGTTCCAGCTACTTTAAAGTCCATGTCGCCCAAGTGGTCTTCCATTCCTTGAATGTCAGTTAGAATCGCATGTTTGCCAGATTCTTCATCCATGACAAGACCCATTGCGATACCAGCAACCGGTTTACGGATTGGCACACCGCAGTCCATAAGAGCCAGAGTTGAAGCGCAAACGCTACCTTGGCTGGTTGAACCATTTGAAGAGAGAACTTCACTTACAACACGAATGGCGTATGGAAACTCTTCTTCTGAAGGGATGACGGGGAGCAGAGCAACCCGAGCCAATTCACCATGACCGATTTCGCGACGTTTTGGTCCGCGTAGGGGCCAAGTTTCGCCGGTGCTAAATGGTGGGAAGTTGTAATGGTGCATGTAACGAAGTGAATCAATGTTATCTAGACCATCTAATTTCTGAGCTTCGCGTAGGGTACCCAATGAAGCGATTGACAATACTTGTGTTTCACCACGTTGGAACAGACCAGAACCGTGTGCACGGGGGCTGAGGCCAACTTCAGATGAAAGGCCACGTAGGTCGCTGTACGCACGGCCGTCAGGACGTACGCCTTCGTCCAAGATACGGCCGCGAACCGCTTTCTTAAGCAAGCTGCTTATCGCTTCGTAGATGAATTTAACTTCAACATCTGGATTTTCTTCAACAAATGCGTCAACAATCTCGTCGTTTAGGGCCGACATCGCTTCGCCACGGGCGTCACGGTCTGGGTTGTTGGCAACGATTTCTTCGACCCGATTTCCAACTTTGGCAACAACTGCTGCAGTTAGCTCCTCATCAGCTGGTGCAAAGGTTGGCTCATCTTTTTCTTTACCGATCGCTTCACGCATTTCGTTAATCGTGTCGATGATCGGTTGCATAGCCGCATGGCCATAGTCCAACGCTTCAACGATTACCGCTTCAGGTACTTCGTCTGCACGGCACTCAACCATAATGATCGCATCTCGGGTTCCTGAAATACGCAGGTCCAAGTCGCTTGATTCAGCTTCTTCAAACGTTGGGTTGGTTACAAACTCACCGTCGATACGGCCGACACGGACACCGGCTACTGGGCCATTCCATGGAATGTTTGAAATGGTCATCGCTGCACTGGCCACGTTGATCGCTTGAATGTCCATCTGTTCAACACCGTCTGATGATATGGTTGACATGATGACTTGGACTTCGTTCCGCATCCCTTTAGGGAAAAGCGGACGCAAAGGGCGATCGGTCAAGCGTGAAGTCAAGATCGATGCGGTCGTTGCACGTCCTTCCCGACGGAAGAAGCTTCCTGGGATACGGCCGGCCGCATACATTTTTTCTTCATAGTCAACGCTCATTGGGAAAAAGTCTAATCCCGCACGAACGCTTTTTGACATGGTTGTCGTTGCGAAAAGGGTACAGTCTCCAAAGCTTAGGGTTACAGACCCACCCGCTTGTTGGGCCAGTTTCCCGGTTCCAAACTTATACTCTTTGTCACCAACTACGGCTGTGAATATTCGTTCACTAGACATAATAAATTAACCTCCAAAAGGTTATCAGTGATTGCCTATTGCTATTTGAGCATGAATGAATCAGGCAGCAAAAAACTGGGGAAACGCATAGGGTTCTCCAGCTTTAATGATAGGAATCAGTTGAATTGGGGACACTAGGCGGTGGCTCTTTTAGGGACTGGGGTTTGAGGATAATCAACCTTGATTATCTATCCACAAAACCCAGGTCCTAAAACGCATTTGCCACATCTGGCCGGTGTCCGAGTTGTAAAATATTTCCGAGTGAAACCACTTCACACCGGAAATTCAAAAAAAAGGCCTTTGGTTAACTGATGATTCAGCTTGCCAAAGGCCTAAGTTTTTATTTGAGAGGGCGAATACCCAGTTTTGATCGAACAGCTTCGTAACGTTCGTAATCTTTTTTCATCAGGTAAGCTAGCAAACTGCGACGTTTACCAACCATTTTTAGCAATCCACGGCGTGAGCTGTGGTCTTGTTTGTTTTCCTGAAGATGAGATTGTAGACCGTTGATGCGTTCGGTGAAAAGTGCGATTTGCACTTCTGGTGAACCGGTATTTCCATCTGATCCGCCAAACTCTTTAACGAGTTCCGCTTTTCTTTCATTTGTAATCGACATACTTTACTCCTTAAAAATAGTGTTTGTCCCGAGCCATCGCCATGTCGATACAGCGACTGACCAAGGAAAACCGATAAGAATTATACAATGAAACAGTGGAAATCACGAACGTCTACATTTTATGACAACAAACTCTTATCAAAAATAGTTGCTGATCGGCCGGTATCGACTAAAATACAGCTTCGATTTTGTCTGAGACCTTCTCACTTGTCTTACGTAACGTTTGGGGGCTATTTGTCTCAACAGCAAAATTGCTATTTTTAAACATTACTTCATTGGAGAAATAAAAAATCATGAATCTTGATTTTGGTGCTTTCCTTACCGCTGAAGGGCTGATCGCTTTTGCAACCCTTTTGGCTCTAGAAATCGTTCTCGGAATCGATAACGTCATCTTTATTACCATTCTTTCTGACAAGTTGCCTGAAGCGCAAAAGAAAACGGCACGTCAGTGGGGGATTGGTCTTGCAGTAGTCACCCGTATTTTGCTTTTATTAAGCATCTCTTGGGTCATTGGTTTAACCGAACCAATCATTTGGGGCTTTTCAGGTCAAAGTCTTATTCTATTGCTGGGTGGGGCATTCCTTATTGGGAAGAGTACGTACGAAATTTCTGAGAAACTGGAAGCGCACGACCACACTGAAGAACGGACCAAAGCAGCTCAGGTAACCTTAGGTGCGGTTCTTACCCAAATTATTTTGGTCGATGTTGTCTTTTCGCTCGACTCTGTGATTACAGCTGTAGGTATTGCTGATTCTCGTGCCATTATGATTGTCGCCATTATCGTTGCGGCGGCAATTATGGTCGCAGCCGCCGGGGCAGTGAGCGAATTTGTCAAGAAAAACCCAACAATGAAGATTTTGGCGTTGGCATTTCTGATTTTAATCGGCACCTTGCTTGTGTTTGAAGGATGGAATCCTGACTTGGCCCATGATTTGCATATCAAGAACTACGCTTACTTTGCCATGGCATTTTCACTCATCGTTGAAGTATTGAATATGCAATTGCGTAAAAGCCGTAAATCGCCGGTGGAATTGCATAATCAACCTACCATCGCTGAAATTGAAAACCACTAATTTAACCGTCTAGTAAAGCGCAATGTGTTTTGCTTTAGTTGAAACAACTTCAAGGAAGGCAAAACACTAGCACCTAGTGCGCCCAATAAAAGGCATAAAAAAAGCTGGCAATCGCCAGCTTTTTTTATGCCTGCTCTTCAATAATTATAGCCAAAAGTTTAGGCCAAGGTATTCCAGAGGGGTTCTGGGATTTCGCGAACGTGGTTTTCGTATCGTGCCATGACGAATAACGCATCGGACAACCGGTTGAGATAGGGGATAACGAACTCGCCAACCGCCTCTTCGCGTGTTAAGGCGATGACTTCACGCTCGCAGCGGCGACAAATGGTGCGGGCAACATGTAGATGGGCAGATCCAGGCGAACCACCGGGCAAAATAAAGTTTTCTAAGGGGCCAACAATTTCTGTTAACTCATCCATCAAAACTTCAAGTGCATCGACATGACGTTTTTCGATTTCTGGGATGCTGAACTTCACTTTTTCTTCTTCATTAAAGCATAGGTCGGAACCAAGATGGAAAAGCTCATTTTGAATCACAGGTAGTACGGCCGCTAATTTGTCGACCAACCCGTGGGCTACAGCGACCCCGATGTATGAATTAAGTTCATCGACGGTGCCGTAAGCCGACACTCTCAATGATTCTTTGGGTACTCTTCGGCCGCTTCCTAATGAAGTTGTGCCGCCGTCTCCACCCCGTGTATAAATTTTTGTTAGCCTTGGCATGTTGTTGAGTCTCCTAGAATCTCTTTTTATATGTTACTGCGCAATTTAGGACTGAAAAATAAAAAGCCCACCAAAGGTGGGCCGGAGCAACATGCAAAATCGCATAGGTTTCGCATGGTCCCGATTACCTTTGTCCACGAAGGTAAATGCTGAAAACCGATAATTTCTTGATCGATTCATCAGCAGGGCAAAGGCACAAACTGAATCTATTGAATGATTTAGGTTGTGGCCTTCAAAAATGACAGCTCAGATTGGGTAGTCGGACTTTCAACGTATTGACGATCGCCTTTACGCACCGTTGCGGGACAGTGCCGGAATTTCACCGGTCTTCCCCCAATATTTGAGACTGGAATTACCTATATTTTTAATCAGATGAAATCATAGACTTTGTGCTGCTTTTCGTCAACTAAACCGAATGATTTTACTAATAATGCTGACAGGCATTTTTTATTTAAGCACCTGGCCCATATGTCCTGAGGCCCACTAAATTCATAGGAATTTGACACAAATATGTACCGGTTGAAGTATATAATTATCAGAGTGAGATAGACTTACCCTACTTTTAATTTCGAGCATTTTAGGATGATATGAATACGCAATCTCCACGTTGGCCAGCAGGCATCAAACGAATCGCATTGGTAACCAGTTTAATCGTACTGGGTATCGTCTTTTACCAGGTTCGCTTGTTAATTATCCCCTTGCTGATGTCTATCGTGGTCGCCTATCTCGTTTTGCCTGTCGTTCAATTTCTACACAACCGGCTGTACTTGCCAAGAGTTTTATCGATTTCAATCGTCTATATCTCTCTGATCGGTCTGCTTATCGGCGCCTCTGCAACGATAACCAATCCTTTGATAAGCCAAATCAACCGATTTATTGTGGCGGTTCCTGGCTTTATTCAGCAGGGGACTGACCTGCTGGAAGATCCGATTGAACTTTGGAACGGGCAAAATGTAACTCCGGCTGAATTCTTGCCTGATGAATTTGCGCTTTCCGCCTATTTTAACTCTCTAAGTTCATTTGGTATTCAGGGGGTTAATCTATTTGGTAGTGTCGCCTCGGCTACCGCAATCGGTGTTGGATGGGTTGTATTTACATTGTTTGTCTCGTTTTACTTGGTTAAAGATTACGAGATTATGGTGCGTTACATCGTTGGTTTGGTTCCTGAAGAATATGAATGGGAGATTTACCAGCTCTTTTATGAGCTAAGCGATGTCTGGAATGCTTTTTTACGTGGCCAGATGATTCTGTTTCTGGTGATGGGGTCGACCGTGTTTGCCTTGGCGACCATAATCGGGTTGCCTAATGCGCTACTTTTAGGACTGCTGGCAGGGTTTGCTGAGTTTGTGCCACAATTTGGACCGTTCTTTGTCACAATACCGGCCGTGCTGATCGCATTTTTCCAAACCGACCAAAGCTGGTTAGGGTCTTTGATGTCACCTGCCAGTTTTGCAATCTTGATCGGTATAGGATACGCCACAATCAATCAGATGGCGGCTTATTTTATTCAACCTCGCGTGCTTGGCCGCTCATTAAACATGCACCCGCTTATCGTATTTGTGGCGGCCCTTGCCGGATATTTAACCGCAGGGGTTGTGGGCATTTTGCTGGCTTCTCCAATGATCGCTAGCGGCCGGGTGATATTACGTTATATTTACAGCAAGGTACGAGACTTGCCGCCGTATCCGATTCCTGGGCAGCCAGATGCTGAACCGCTCGTGACGGTGCGTGAACGGCCGAAGCGAGCTGTTGCTGAAAATGATACAAGTCCCCCCGAAATACCATTGGCATTACAAGGCAGTCGATTGGTTCGTGCATTAACGGCCAGAAATAAGGCCAAAGCGATGCACAAAAATGGTGGGAATGGCGATAGTCGACAAGTTGAACCGCCTAAAACGAATCAGGTGGAATCCCTTGAAAAACCAAAACAAGAAAAAACAACCCCTACGGGGCAGGAGAATTAGGAATGAACGAAAATATGGAAATGGAACCAATTGCAGAGACAGAAAATTTTACGGTTGTTAAAACGGTTGATGAAAACGGAGCGATTTATCACATAGAACTTGGGGGCGTCTCTCTACATCTGATGCCTGAAGAGTGGGAAGAGTTTGTCTTGTTGGTGAAAGCTGCGGACAAGTAGAAATTTAATTGGTTGAGTGAACTAGGGAGCCTGTTTTCTCTTGTTTAGAGGTTTTAATGAAAGAAAAACGATCTTTCGGTTTCGAGACTCGGATGTTACATGCTGGTCATATTCCAGATGCTGAAACCGGTTCACGTTCAGTCCCCATTTATCAGACGACATCGTACGTTTTTGAAGATGCGGACCAAGCGGCCCAATTGTTTGAGCTAAAGCAATATGGCAATATTTACACCCGTATTAACAATCCGACCACGGCCGTATTTGAAGAGAGGGTTGCATCACTAGAAAATGCGACCGGGGCGCTGGCTGTTGCTTCTGGCATGGCGGCCCAGATGGTAACGATGATGACGTTGCTGCAGCCAGGTGATGAGATTGTCGCTTCGTCCCATTTGTATGGGGGCACGGTTACTCAGTTTGTACACACCTTTAAAAAGCTAGGGGTTAAATGCCATTTTGTCGACCCGACAGATATTGAAAATTGGGCGGCGGCGATCACCTCCAAAACGCGGGCGTTATACGGTGAAACAATTGGAAATCCAAAAGGGTCGATTTTAGATTTTGGAGCGGTGTCTGATTTAGCCCATGCACATGGGGTGCCGTTGATTGTAGATAATACTTTTGCTACCCCATATTTGTGTCGGCCAATTGACTTTGGGGCAGACATTGTGGTGCATTCTGCCACTAAGTTTATCGGAGGACATGGGAGTTCGATTGGTGGTGTGATTGTAGATTCGGGTCAGTTTGATTTTAGCGGTTTCGAGACGATTACAGCCCCTTCCCCCGCCTATCACGATTTAAAGTTTTTTGAAACGTTTGGCCATTATGGCTTTTTGATGAAAGCGCGTACAGAAACGCTCAGAGATACCGGAAGCAGTATTTCCCCTTTTAATTCATTTTTGCTTATTCAAGGTCTTGAAACGCTTTCTGTCCGTATGGATCGCCATGTAGAAAATGCTCAAAAGGTAGCTGAATATCTGCATGCGCACCCGAAAGTGGCATGGGTAAGCTATGCCGGTTTGCCCGACCATCCGCAACACGCTTTGGCGCAGAAATATCTACCAAGAGGGGCTGGGGCTATCTTCACATTTGGTGTTGGTGGAAAAAACCCACGTGCCGCTGGTAAACGCTTTATTGAATCTCTGCATCTCTTTTCCCATTTGGCCAATGTTGGGGACGCTAGAAGTTTGGTCATCCATCCTGGTTCTACGACCCACCAGCAATTGTCTGATGAGGAGATGGAAGCGGCCGGAGTTGATGCTGGGATGATTCGATTATCTGTTGGTATGGAGTCGGCCGACGATTTACTTTGGGACTTAGAACAAGCTTTAGAGAATGTATAACGATGAGTAACGATAAAAAAGTTGGCCCCGCCAGTCGCATTAGCATGAATACGAGCCTTTCTGCCGAGCAGCACAAATACATTGATCCAAACCTGATCCGCCGGGTGTTGCTTGATAGCAAGACGATTGCAATGGTTGGGCTTTCGCCAAAAAGTGAGCGGCCGTCACATTTTGTGGCAACTTACTTGCAGTACGAAGGATATCGGGTGATTCCGGTGAATCCACGCGCGGATGAAATTTTAGGGGAGAAATCTTACCCTGATCTAAAAAGCATTCCAGATGATATTCAAATAGACATCGTCGATGTGTTTCGACGGCCGGAAGATTGCCCCAATATCGCAGCTGATGCGGTGGCGATTGGAGCAAAAGCGATTTGGTTTCAACTGCACGTGATTAGCCAAGAGGCGGCTGATATTGCAGAAGCAGGGGGCTTAGATGTTGTCATGGACCGATGTGTTAAAATCGAGCACGGTCGATATAACGGAAGCCTGCACTGGGTTGGAATGAATACGGAAATTATTTCAGCTCGTCGTGGACGAAAATATTTATAATTAGGATAAGATCAATGAATGAAAGTGTATTGCTAACAAAAGTGGAAGATGGGGTCGCGACGTTAACGTTAAATCGGCCGAAGAAGTTTAACCCTCTCTCAGAAGAAATGTTAGACGCGCTTCAGGAAGAATTAGACCGTATCGGTCAAGATGAATCGATTCGGGTTGTCGTTCTGGGAGCTCTAGGCAAAGCATTCTCCGCAGGGCACGATTTAAAAGAGATGCGTGCTACACCAACCAAAGAATTTTATGACCATTTGTTTGCAAAATGTAGCCGGATGATGTTGACCATCAATCGACTACCGCAGCCGGTCATTGCACGGGTGCAAGGGATCGCCACTGCGGCCGGGTGCCAATTGGTAGCCAATTGTGATTTGGCCGTCGCCGTGGATAGTGCACGTTTTGCAACTTCGGGAATTCGATATGGACTATTTTGCTCAACCCCGGCCGTGCCCGTTAGCCGCAATGTGGGGCGCAAAAAAGCGCTCGAAATGCTTTTGACGGGGGAATTTATCGATGCACAGGCAGCTGTGGCGGAAGGTTTGATTAATTCCGCTGTACCAGAGGCGGAGTTAGACCAAGCGGTTCAAAAATTGGTCGATGGCATAAAGTCAAAATCGGCCGTGGCGATTCGCATCGGCAAAGAAATGTTTTATAAACAGCATGAAATGGGGCTGGCCGATGCTTATGATTACGCTGCTGAAATGATGGCATGTAACATGATGGCAGATGACGCAGCTGAGGGATTTGATGCGTTTTTAGAAAAACGTCAGCCCACTTGGACCCATAGCTAAGCGCTTAGGGTATTCGAGGAAGAAAAAAATGATTGTTGTATCTGGATCGATTTATATAAAGCCGAACAAAGTTGAACAAGCGATTGAAGCCGCCAAAGTGATGATGGAAAAAACGGCCGAAGAGCAAGGGTGCATAAGCTACCGTTTTTTTGCGGATATCGAAGCGCCTGATGTTTTTCGTGTATTTGAAGAATGGGAATCTGATGAAGATTTGCAGGCCCACTTTAAAACAGCGCACATGGCTAAATTTCAAAAGCAGATTAGTGGCTTTTTAGCGGCTCCTCCTGCCATTCGGCGCTATGTTGTATCAGAATTCGGGGATTTGTAGACGGGGCGATCGGTTTAATCTTTGCTTGGGTTGGTGTGAATTCGATTCTCGAAAACTTCGAGACGACCAGAGAGCGTGCTGTAAGTCCCTTCGGGGAAGAAAGGCTGCATCTCGTCAAGGATTAACTTCGCCGTTGATAGAAAGGTTTTGTAGATCGACAATTCCTCATCGGTTGTGGGAACCACTTCTTCTAAATTTTGCAGCAGGGGGCGCAATACATTGTCACATCGTTGAAACAACATCACTTTGCGACGGAACTGATGATCGTCTAGGTGGTACTCTACCGCCTTAAAAAAGGATTCGTCGGCCAGCTCGTCTAACTCTTCTAATGTTTCGTCGTCATCAAACTCGGGATCAAATCCTTTGTCTTCATCATTTTCGTTCATCTGCATAAATGATCACTTCTCGTAAAAATCGTTTTGCTGGACCCCATCCAATCATAAGGGCTAAATTGTAATTTAGCGATAGGCTGGAAGTCAGTTAAACCGATTTCTATCTAAATATATTCTAGGCGATTCCACATAATTACTCTGCAACAGCTGTGATCGAGACGATAATTGAAAAAGACGGTTCTACGCTCAATACGTTTGCCATATTAGGTGGGTCGATCCCAAAGTCTGCGAACATCAGCTCTGTTGTGGCTAAAGCTTCCAAAACACCATCTTCTAAAGTCGCAGTCACATGAAATGTGACTTCTTTTTCAATTTCTCGAACGGTAAGTAAGCCGGTTAGTGGAAATACGGCCGAGGTGCCTTCAATGTAGCCGGGCGGCAATGTAGGGACTTGAGTGATTTCAAATGTAGCAGTTGGAAATTTGTTTGATTCAAGCCAATATCGTTTGATGGTTTGGTCTCGATGGGGCTGAACCGATTTAAGCTGTAGCAAATCGGCCGTAAAGGCTCCACCGGTTAATGCGGGTTGCCCGGCTGTCATGTCTAGCATTAATGAGCCAGTTAATCCCCGCGTTTCACCTACGGCCGTATTAAGCCCCTCGTTTGTGTTCCGGCCGACGACAAGGCCTGATTCACCAAAGAACTCTTCCACGGCCGAATACGAGGCAACTGAGCGTTCCGGATCTATAGTAAACACGGTGCCTGAACCTAGCTGGGTATCAGCTTCAGAACGACCTTCGTTTACCACAATCACAATCGGTTCTTCTGAACCGTCATCGTCAGCGACATTGGGTAAATAGACTTCGCTTTGGTCTGTGCTGGCTTGTGTCGCCTCGTCGATCGTTAGGCTCTGGACTGTTGGGTTTTGTGAGTCACTTTCAGAAATGGCTGGTAAATATGAGCTGTTCTGCTCGCTGCCAGTATTCGATTCAATGAAACCGGGTGCTACCGCAATCCAGAACATCCAAATAATCCAGATTAAGCCG
The DNA here is from genome assembly GCA_020629055.1 of Chloroflexota bacterium. GTDB lineage: Bacteria > Chloroflexota > Anaerolineae > Promineifilales > Promineifilaceae > WTJY01. Next base: position 37,745 of record JAHDEB010000008.1, on the reverse strand, counting down.
GTACCCCCAATTAAGAGCTTTCCGGCCAAAGGCAGCGTGCGCCAAGAATCGAATGATGCGTCAATGAGTGATTTGTTTTCAGAATCCATAGAGACAGTATATCGAAACCCTCACCGAACGAGAAGGGGTGGGAGTGCAATATAGACTTGATTCTAAAGTTATGGTCGGAATTTTTACTCAAAGCCATCGATGACGGTGACTTCTCGCACGTCAATGAGCTCCCCATACGCGATCAACCGCTTACCATATTCCCCAGTAAAGTAGTTGTAGCTTCCACAGGTCACCAGCACAATCCCATCTTCCCCCTGTTTGTTTAGAATATTTACGTTCGCAATGTCGACCCTTAGAAAACGAGTGATCGCGTAAACATATTCAGTTTGATCGACTTGATAAATAATCGGGTCGCCTAAACTAGAGGTTCTGAGCTTCTTAAACGGGCCACTTGTTGGCCATTCAAGGGTAGCGTGGGCGGCCAAAACGATGGCACCGCTCTCATCCGGGTGGGTAGAAAATCCTTCTAATTGCCCCACTTCAACATCAACTTCAGTGATGTCCCAATCTCCGTTAACGATTGGTGCAACAATAATGTCGGCCGTCATCCCAATTGCTGGCAACTTTAACTGTCGTACAGGCTTGGGCAAGATGGGTAGTGTGTCTTTTTCTGTGGGTGGATTATCAAGATTTTCAGTCGATGTTGGGGCTAAGATCGATTGATTTGGTTCATCGATAGCGGCCGTCTCGATATTCGTTACCAATTGTTGAATCGAATTGAGCGCCGTTGTTCCCCCAACAAAAGCAGTTTCAGGTGTGTTGGCTGGGTTTACTTCTGTTATATCTAGATTTTCAAATAGATCCTTTATAGACAAAGATGCGCTTCCAGCTAAGATAACCGTTTCATTGTTTACTAAAACCGGTTGCTCATCGTTACCATCGTTGATTAATGCATCTATCTGCACATCGGTAGTAGGCTGATGAGAGACGGTTTCATCAGGTAGCGTAGTCGGATCTAAAAGTTGCTCCTTTGTTGGTTCATTAACTTCGGCAACTTCTACCGGTTCAAGAACCACTGTTTCATTTGAGTTACCTAAAAATGTTTCTGGTTTCGGATATGTTAGCCGAATCAAATTAACAAACGTAAAACCTAAAACAATTGCAACCGTATTGATGATCAAGAAGCGAACAAGGATGCTTGACCCGAACTGGATATTAGGAATGATATTTGTTAGATCTTCGGAAGAGGATTGGTGCATAAGGAAGAATCAATTTGTGAAAACAGATTTATACACCGTTGACTATACTGAAGTTGCTAATTTTCCAGAATAGTACGAGGGTTCAAAATGGGCGTGAATTTAGAGAAGTTTTTAGTAAGATTTTATTATTTAGATGAATCTAACAAAGTAACTATAAGTTAAAGACCAAGACGAGGTTTAACAACTTTTTCAGATGAATCGTAAGATATCAACTGTATTATTATTTACAGTTTGATTGTCACTTGTGGTACAGAGAATGATATCCCACTCGAAGCGGTTGAATAATTTAATTAAAATGATTAAAATATAAATTAACACTGACGAAGTAAAAAAGTTACTCTCATTTATGTAGGGTATGCTACTTGAAAAACTTCAGGTGGATTGGATAATTAATCTGAGCAATCAGAACCCTAAAACACTTTAATAAGCAGGTTTAAATTATGAGCGAAATTATCTTAGGTGGAACACTATTGGCAGTTATTGCAACTCCGGCTTTCCTTTATTTGTGGCGTGAAGCGCAACGCAAAAAAGAAGAGTCTTTGAAAAAGGCCAAGGTTGTTGCCCGCCGTCGCACATATCACGATTAATCCTTTATTGCTTATAAAAACAGGCTAAAAACTTTTAGCTTCATAGACACTTAATAAGACACCTCTACCGGGGTGTCTTTTGTTTTTAAGGGGTAATAAGATTTTTATTTAATTAACGTTTGGTGTGGCACAGATGGGAGAAAGAGTTCAAATGAAGGGCTCGGTGTGATGGTTGAGGGTATTTTGTCATCCACTAATGGGGTGGCAGACGGAGAAGGGGTTGGTGATGCGGCCGGTGTTTCTAAGATAGGGACAGGTGTTTGGGTCGCGTTAGACGTCTGCGTGGTTGTTGGTGTAGGTGTTTGCGTTGCTGCAGGATCAGGTGTGGCGGTCTGGGTAGGTGTTGCGGTTTCGGTAGGGGAAGGTGTTGGTGTTACTGTCGGGGCGATTTCTACCCCCCAAATATGAATGTTACCCCCAAAATCGGCCGCAACAATCTCAGTTTCTGCATCTGCATCGATATTGGCGACAGCAACTGAATCGATAATCGCAAAAGTAGAAGAGTAAGGCCAGCCGCTGATGACGCTACCGTTGATGTTCCACGCATGAACCATGCCATCTTCACTGGGGAGCATAATATCATTGAGCCCATTGTTGTCGGCATCTGCCAAAACGGGTGGGGCGCTAATGGCATCGGTCGCTGAGAGGGGCCATCCGGTTAGGCTGACCTCATCGCCCCAATCGTGAAAAGCTTTTAGATCACCATTGTTGTTTCCGATAATAATTTCTGCGAATGTGTCGCCGTCTAGATCATAGATGATGGGAGAAGATTCGATGGATGCCCCGGTGTCGCGTTCCCAAATCTTTGCTCCGATATTCGAGATCACATACAGTTTGTTGTTTGTTGACCCGAAGACAGATTCGACACCGGCCGTTTCTGGGTCTATGTCTGTGACGAGGGGCGTGCCGATGATGGGCCATTCGGTATCGAAAGACCAAAGGCGTTCGCCAGTATGGCTGAAGGCAAATAAACTGCCTTTGTATGAACCCGCGATAATTTCAAGATCCAAATCACCGTCTATGTCAGCAACGACAGCATCCCCATTTCGTATTTGTCCACTTACACCCGCAAAATCTCCCAACGTTCGGTTCCATTTTGGTGTTCCGTCCGCTTCATACACATAAACGCGCCCATTGGCTGCGACAAAGATGATTTCAGGTTCAGTATCGCCATCGATATCGGCTAAAACCGGGGTAGATAAAACACCTTCTGTGGCGACTAAGATAGGGTAGCCAGCTTTGGCTGATCCGTCATGGTCATACGCGTGCAAGTACCCATCGAGGGTGCCAAACACAAACTCAGCTTGGCTGTCTGCATCTAAATTTCCCACCGCGACTGTGGCGCGAATGCCGCTTTCTACCGAGATGGTTAAGATCGGGGAGAGGGCGATATCAAAGACGCGCATCTGTTCTCCATCTAAATCACCGATGATGATTTCTATTGTTCCATTATTGTCAATATCGGCTAAAACGGGCGAGCCTGTGTAACGAGATGTGACGGAAATAGGTTGATCGTCTTGGTGAGCCTCGGCTGCAACGCTGAGTTCTGGGACCCTTAAATGCATCAATATCGGGATTAATAATAGTCCAAAAATGAGGGTTGGAATTGTTTTTTCTGACAGAATCATCATTTTGTTTAGCTCGTTCAGTCTCACCTTGCCTAATTGTAAAATAGATTACAGGCGTATTTTCTGAGTCACGAAAATACGGAAATTTTATTCCGGTTCTTGTAGAAGATTCAGTTTAAACTTAGCGAGAATTGTATGAAGGATTCTTTCAATGAATGTTGAAAGGATGAAGTAGATCGATGTAGAAGCAAGCTAAACGGCTCGGTGCAAGATGTCTGATTTTCGGAATAAATTTACTTAATGAGTCTTCATATCTTAATCGAGTTACACGCTATCTTGTGTCAGCGTTTTTTGAAAAAGCAATCGGGCTGTTTTGATCTAAGCCCAAATTGGTTTTACACCAGATAGCGTGTAACGTAGTGTGATTTCAAGGAGAAACTTAACGACTGGTCAGCGGTAAATAGCTCATTCGAGGTTCTGCATTTGTTTCAAAGATGTGGAGCTCACCCCCGAAATTTGCTGCGATAAGTTCCATATCGGGATGACTGTCAACGTCTAAGACTGCAAGAGATCCGTTAATTGCATAGCCTGTATCTTTAGGCCAGCCTACTACAGCTTGGCCGTTTAATTCCCAAGCATAGACCTTGCCGTCTCTGGCGCCTACTATAATTTCGTCAACCCCATCTGTATCGATATCGGTTACAAGGGGACGACCATTTATTTCGCCGCCAACATTAAAGGGATAACCATCAAGGAGGTCTCCGGCCGTACTCCACGCGTAGAGGAGGCCGTTTGTGCCACCAATGAGCAGATCTTCAGAGCCATCTTGATCAAGATCATAGAGGCTGGGAGAAGACAGAATAATGCCGTTGATTTGTCGTTTCCAAATGAGCTGGCCAGATGCATTTAACATATAAAAGTTCCCATCACCAGAGCCAAATGCAATCTCGGGCCCAACGTGTTCTGGGTCGAGTTCAGCGACTAATGCACTCCCAATAATGACATCTTGTGTTGGGTAAGTCCAAAGGAGATTTTCTTCATGATCAAGGACATATAGTGAGTGATCCCATGAACCGATAATGATCTCAAGATCGTCATCTTCATCAAGATCGGCCGCCACTGCACCTGAGTTCTGTGCCTGATTTCCAAATTGATCTCCAAAGTCACCCAAGCTTGTGTTCCACTTATATGATCCGTCAAGGTGACGCACATAAATCCGGCCATTGCCTGAACCGATGAGAATTTCATCGATGCCATCTCCGTCTAAATCAACGACTTCAGGAGTAGATAAAATCGGTTCGATTGAAATTTGCTGAGGGAATTGCCCTACGAGAGTGCCATCATGATTGATTGCATAAAGCCAGCCGCTCTCTGTGCCAAATAAGATTTCCAACTCAGGGTCCGCATCTAGGTTAGCTACTTTGACGTCGGCTAAAATGTTGTCGATCGAATCAGCTCCTTGATCGGTGCTAAAACTCCAGCGGAAATCGAGGAAGTGGTTATAGACTTTCACTCGCTCGTCGATAGCGTCTCCAATAATGATTTCATAGTTTCCATCTAAGTCTAAGTCAGCGATGACTGGACTGGTATTAAAACGTGATGGTAGCGCTTTGGGTGCAACAAAATCTTCAGGTATACGATCGGGAGACCCATAGTGCCACACCTGAGAATCATTTATTGTGTTGTACCAGTCTAGGTATTGGGTTTCTCCAGAGCTGATAAAGTCGACAAAATTTGGATAAGCGTACCAGATGCCGATATTATCAAACGGCCAAGTCCACGCTTCGTCGAAAATAAAGCCCATATCTAAATGATGGCCAACCAATGGTGCATTGCGATCAAAATTAGCCAGAACCCGCTGTTTGTTATCAACGTTACCGGGGCCTGGCAGATGGATTTCTTCAGTGGTATCAAGTACCTTGATGTATAAATCCCAAGGGGCTGGATTCAGGTCACTTTTTAAATTTTCAGCCGGATCATTCAAAATGAGACGTAAGACTACAGATGAGCCATTGATGTGCTCTGTTTGTTCTGGCCGTGAATTTGTATGCGGCCGATGGTCTTCTGGAAAATAAACGGGTAAGGCTGAACGGGTGTTTGAAAAGATTTCAAAGACGGTATCTTGATAAAAGCTAAACGCTTCTGATCCAACAAATTGTCCGTTCCCATCAAAATACTCTGCCCGTGCTTGCCCCGTTCCTGCTAACTGCATATCTTGCAAAAGCGTGTGCTGGAAGCCTGCTCCACGAGCCAAAACGGTATAAGTTAAGGTAGCGGTTGCGAGTGAATCAACCGGCAGTGCATCGCCAAAGCTGTTGCAGATCAAGCTGAGCTTGTCTAAGCGCGTTCCCTGCTCATTGCCATAGATTGTGATGGTATGGGTTCCGGCCGTTAACTCAAATTCGTATGGGTTAGAGTCAACTGTGCTTTGATTGATTTCGCTTGTGAACCAAGTCCCATCGGTCGGATTAAACCACCATTCAAACGGCTCTCCATCATTAATTTTAACAAAAAAGGCGTTGCTAAAGCGGCTGGGAGCGCTGACCAACGCGTCAAGCGAGAAGGTGCCACCCTCAGCTACGTTAAAGGTAAAAACCGCTTTCTCACTTTCGTCCGGTGTCGTTCGAGCGTTGCCTGAACCGGGAACGGAGATATATTGCCCGTTGCTGACAGAGCCATCGTTTGTAACGGTAAAGCCGGTTAGCGTGGCGAGTTCTGCTTCAAGTGAACTGTCTGCACAGGCGTTTGGTGCTCTGAGTTGGGTAGAATCAACTTTGCCATGGGCTTGTTCAAACGCACGTAGTCCGGCCGCATAACACAGCTCTGAATCTAGCCGAACGACAAGGTCATTAAAGTCCCAGTCGTTATAGCCTACATTTTTCAGGTCTTCAAAAGCGACATTTTTTGTCGTTGTTTCACAATTGAGGCCACCAGCAAAGATTGTTGTTTCACCGATGTCGGTAGGGTTATTATCTGCTGGAACTCGGCCGCTGTTATCAGCCGGGATCAGGTTGCCTAAAATGTCTTCTCCGTTTGCAGAGGCGACAATCGGATATTTGCGGCCGAACTCAACGCTGTCGACATTTAGCACCACGCTAATGTCTTGATACGTTTGTCCTGCAATGGCGCCTAGCGACCAACTGGTTGCACTTGAGCCCACTAAACTGATGTTAGCAGGGAATGTTGCACTAAGATTGACGTTGTTGGCGGTGCCTCGGCCGACGTTTTTGACACGCAGCGTGACTGTGAACTGATCTCCTACAGAGACCCCATAACTGCTTGCAAAAGTTTCAACAACAAGCGCAGGAGCGGTAATTTCAACCGGATTCCCCCCAAAGAGCATCGCTCGGGTATCAGGCTGCCGGCCCGATTCAACTTGTACCGCATCGGCATAAACCCGATCTTGAGCTGTATTAAACAGCACTTGATTTCCGATTTGATCTCCATCTTGAATTGATGAGTTAAGTGGGACCTGTACAACTATTTCTTCGTTTTTCACCGTTTCAGGTGGAATATCTCCATAATTAATGGTGTACGTATTCCCATCTAACGTTCCATCAGTAATACTTAAAATGTCTAAACGGTTATCGATATGGTCTGTCACGACCGCGTCGTACATCGTAGCTCGTACCCGCTGCCAAGTTTCAATACCAGGAATGGTGAGGGAGTAGGTGAAGACGGAACCATAGGTGACTTCATCGGGTACTTTAACGATGTTGTAAATTGAAATGCCATCGGTTAACACAAGGGCTGATCCTTTTTCACCTGAGTAAGCGCGGTCGTCGGGAAAACCATCGGAGCTAAAGTCGATCCCACCTGACTCTGCCATGTCGTAGATTCCATCCCCGTCACTGTCTAGATCAAGATGGTTGGGCAAACCATCTTGATCCACATCACCATTACATGTAGTTCCGGTCAGGGTGACTGCATCAAGTAAGTTGCCCGCGGTTGCGCCGCCGGCCGTGCTGATGGCGGTAAAGCCCATGCGGGTCATCGTTTGGCCGGCCGGAACCAGATAAGTTCCGCTATAAATTTTCCATTCCCCAAAGCCGCTTGTAATCGCCTGACTCGAGTTGGCGGTTGAATCGATTGGGCCAAATTCTAAGCGCAACGAGTCTGTGCCAAAACGGCCGCGATGAGCAAAAGACCAGTTGAGCGTGTCTCCTGGAACCGTGGCAATATCAAAATAGAGGGTGCCTAAGTCGCTTGCATTAATTTCGGCAAACTGACGCCCTTGATAGGCAGGTATTGCTTCGAAGTTGGTGCCAAATAGCTCGATTTCACCACTGGTTGAGTTAGAACTCCAACCAGGGACAAGTGAACCGTAAAATTGATCTGACCCCTCGATAGGGATAACGGGGAACTCAAAACCACCATTGATTATTGAGTTGAGCGTCCCATCTGCTTCAAAACTGCATTCGATCAGGTCTGGAATACCGTCATTGTCATCATCGAGGTCAGCCGCATTGACAACGCCATCCCCGTCTGCATCGGAGCTTGTGTCTAGTGAATGAGGGACGCTGATATCTGGAAGGGTGAGGTAATAGCTATTGGCATCATACGGGTTTGCCAATAAGTCGTGATCTGACCATTCAAGATTTACATTGGCCGCATCGATGAGGTCATTGAGCCCGTCTCCATTGTTGTCAAACAAACTGTCGATCTGCCCGTTTCGGTCACGGTCCCCTGAACTGCCGGAACCGGATGTATATCGAATAATTTCGGCTCGGTTGACTAAGCGCATGCTGGCGGCGACTTGTGAAGATGTGTTGACTCTGTACTTGACTGTCCAGATACCCCCGGCCGGAATTTCGCTAACGCCGGTCCAATACTCCTCTTGGGAAGGATCAACTTCACCCTCCGCTGAATTATTTTCAATCGTCACGTTGTTTGAGCTAGGGCTTAAATCTTCAGCCGGTTTGACCGTAGTCGTATAAACAACGTTGGCCGGTTCGGGCGAGCTTGTATATTCTAAATTGTAGAGCGTTGTGCTGACGGGAAGGGTATTCAAGATCTCCACATCAAAAGCGGACGATTGCCCTGTGTTGGTAATCGTAACGGTGAATGAGTTAAGATCACCGGCCGCAATCACATCGTAGAACTCTTTGACGCTAATCTCGAGACAAGGTTGGATAACGGTTAGCTGATCTTCATCGATCGGGCTAAACGAATCGTAGCTCTCTTCTTGTAACGAAAAGGCGGGGCCATTGCTATGATCATATCCATCAGGGGAGTTCCACCAGCCGATAATCGAGGTGATGGGGTCTAGGTTGACGCAGTTATTATTAAAAATTTCTTCCCCGCTCGCATAATCGCGGCCGTCGGCTACCGCTTGGAAGGTCACCGTGTAGGGAAGTGGACTTCCGGTGTTGTTCACAATCGTATCTAAGAAAATCCCATAACGATTGTCATAAAAAAGTTCAGAATATAACGTTGCTCCGGTCACTTTAACAGTTCCCGGGATGTGTTTGACCCCGTTCGGCAATGTGTTTTTCAGCACCGGATAATACGCGGTGAAGTTTGGTGGAATGGTGCCGTTTAAGGTCACGGTGATAATTTCACCGATTTCGACCTGATCATCTGCAAAGAGCTGTTCTAGGGTGATACCTGCTCCGAAAAGCTGAACTTCATCGGTGTTTGGATCACTGTCTAAGCCGGATCGGTCAAATTGGGACCCGATACTGATCGGATGGCTGTTGTAGGCGATGGAACTGCGGCCGAGCATCGATTGAGCCACAGGCAGCCCACTTTTTACCGTTCCGCTCCACGAGTAGGTGACCGTTTCGCTTACCCCCAGCGAGGCGATGGGGGTCCAAGTTAAAATGCCACCGTTCCCCGCCTGAGCAAGGCTGTCGGCCGTAAATGAGCTGCCGCCGCTGCTGCTGGTGCCACCCGAGGCAGACACCTCAATCCATTCAGGCATCAATGTTTCTAGTTCTAGCTGATATGCAGGGGCTTCACCCTGATTCATGACTTCAACTTCAAAGGCGATCGTATCCCCCGCTTCGACATCCCGTTTAGGGGTACCTGTCATCGTAATCACAAGGGACGGTGTTTGATAATCGATCGTATTGATCACCTGCTGACTGTAGGCAACCCCATCTTGATTCTCCCCCTCTAAACGGCCGTATGAGGCGACCGACCAATCTGGATGGACATCGGGCGTTTTGGTAATGATGCCGGTAAAGGTGACGTCAAACACGCTCCCTTTCCCGACATTACACAATTGCCATTCAAGAACCTCAACCCCATCCTCAACATATTTGTTAGGAGAATCTTCGTTAGCCGTACACCCTGAGCCATTCCCAAACTGTCCATCACTGGTGTAACTGTCTGATCCATCCACATAGAACATCCCATGTGGCAAGACAGAGCGGACAATAATGTCACGTCCACCAATTGTCTCAGCTTGTTCATAATGGAGATTAAAGTCGATTTCGTCACTACTAAATCCAACGGCGCTGTCTTTCCAAACGCCGGAGCTATCCTGCACCTGTTGGCTGATGTTTGTTAAACCTGCATCTAAAAAGACGGTATCAGTTTTGGTGTTTAAGGGGTATAAAAAGCCGTCATCTGCAATAAAGTCTCCCCAATGGCCGGTGACTGTTCCGGTTGAGCCGACGATATCGGCCGCATTTTTGGTGACAATCACTTCTAAAGTAACCGTAAAAGTGTCTGATGCTTCTGATTTGATTTGAGGCACATCCCAAACGATACGCGTTTCCCCTCCTTGTATCCCTTCTATGATCGATGGCAGCAAGCTTGAATTGGCATAGTCCACGCCACGAGGGATGATCTGTTCAATTTCAACCGCCTTGGAATCATAATATTCTGAGAATTTTAGCTGATGCAGATATTCAACAGTTCCGCCTGCTTGATCAAGAGTTGACGGAGTGACAGATAGATCATATGCTGCGTATTCTGTATTAAACACCAGCGGTTTGTCATAAACGCTATTGGTTAATGATCCATCAATGTAGGTGTTGCCATCATAATCGGCCGTAACATGGTAGTTGACTTCAAACTCATCTCCTTCAGAGATAAAACTACCTGTAAATGGACCCGGGAAAGCGCCAACTGCCGCACTTGAATCGAGCGGATCACGGTTGCGATATGGAACCGCCGCATCAAAACTAATCTGAATCGGGTCAGAATAATGATCTGGGGTGAGATCCCCAATGTGCCATGAGAGAGTAATTGCACCGGTTGAGCCTAACTCAATTCGTGGGGTGTAATCAGAACCAGGGAGCCATGGGCTGACGCTTACGTTGCCTAAATAAGCGATCCCTTTGGGCAAGTAGGTATAAAACTTGACCTCTTCACTGTTGTATTTATTGTTATTTTGTATCTCAAACGAGTAGCGTACGGGCCATGTGGCTATGCCATCTTCATTGAATTCCCCTGCGCCACCCGCTTGGGCATGATGGGTCGATTGGGCCACACTCCCCGATACGTTGATAAAGCGCGGGCTAGTGATTAATAGATCTTCAATAAAATCCTGATCAGATTCATCATTTTTAGCCACATTGCTTGATGCAGCTACCTCATGCTCAACTCGGCCGCGGGTGTCGGTGTTCAGAATATAATCGATATAGTAGTCTGACAACGTTGCGGTAACTGAGTAATTAAAGGTTTCATTGGGACCCAAATCAGCCACGTCTAAATAATAAAGTAAGGTGGGGTCATTGGCGGCCGGATTGTTTGGATCAGGCTCACCTTCCGGCTCGATAATGATCGAAGGGGTTGGATCAACCGATTTTAAGATCATTCCTGGAGGTAAACTGTCTCCAATCGAAAGATTATGGGCCGTTTGGCTATCAGTTTGGTCATCGTTGCTCACCTGTACTTCAAAGGTGACATCGCCCCCGATTAAGGGATCTTCCCCAATAATATCTTGTTTAATAGAGAGATAGCGAGAGTCGTACCCGACGAGGTCAACTTGATCGATATAAACGGCAACAGGCTTGGCCGTGTTGTCTGATGTAGAGGTTGCTTTAGAGTCGACTTGCAAGGCAACATTGATAAAGTACTCGTGCCAAAAGTCAAATGTGTCAAATACATCTTCATGACTGCTGCCAATGTCATATTCTTGCCCATCAAAGACCAATTTACGATACCAATGGTCATCCTCATCTAACTCATGAACAATTTGAATTTGGTGCCACTCATGATCGGTGACACAGAGGTTAACCCCCGGCCGGACCTTTTCCCAATTGGGGGTATTGTCGGTCCAATACCACATATCATGCTGGTTCGCCTGCCATAGTAGGGCATAGCCATAGTTTTGGTCGCGTGGAGCGAGGGTATATTGGGTGTAGAATTCAATCCCTTCAGTATCGGAATCCCGAGAATCTAGACAGTTAATGTTTCCATCTACATAAAAGGCCATATCAAGCACAATCGTGTCGACCCCGTCGAACGGCCAGGGGGTGGCTGGGGTTTGACGCGCGACAGTGAAGGCACAAAAGATATTATTTGGAAAAATGCCTCCGGTAATTTCACACTTGAAGGCGTTCCCATCTAGCGAAGGGGTATTTACAAAGCCGATGTCCCAAGTAATATCATCTCCATTAGGGTTCTCTTCGATGATATCTTCCCAAACACGCCATCCAACTTTCTCTTGACCGTATTGGTTGGTCCCAACACCAGAAAGCTGATCATTGTCGATGTCTAGAAATTCGAAAACTTTAACACCATCAATGTTATTTTCAGCGGTACCAAATTCAGGCAATGTATTTAAAATCAGATTGGCTATTGGGGATACTTGAATGTTATCGATGGCCCAAAAATGATCGCTTCGAGCCTGTTTAAGGGTCCAGTAAAGGCGAATTGTTTCTGATCCATCTGGGATTGCGATTTCAAGATCAAGCTCTTGATTGAGTTGGCTGCCGTCATCGGCCGTATTGGTGCTGTTGAACTCCTGCACCGTAACAATGTCACCCCCATCAAATTGAACGCCAATGATGGCTCGCTGTTCTCCACCCGGCCGTAAATGGGAATCAAACTGAAGCCGAAGAGCCTCTAATCCTTGAACATTCATCAGGGGAGAGCTTAAGGAGCTATTAAACTCGCTCGTTTCGGCCGGGTTTCCACTATCTGACCAACTGCCTGCGTCAGCGACGGCAAAAACCCCACTATCATTTAAATAGCTGACATGGTTACTTGGGTCTGTTTTTTTCCAAAAGGTGGGTGAAACAAAGCTCCAGCCTTGATACTCAGCTGACCCTTGCGCCATACTCGCTTCATTTTCAATATCCCAGCTGGGGGGTGAGAAGTGGGTCCAGCCTAAAAATTGGGATGGGACTGTTTCAGAAACGGCCGAGGTGAGCAGCCCGGAAAGGGATTCAAAATTTTCAGAATAGGGCAACGGCACAACATAAGCATTGTTATCACACGGTGCGCCATTTAGCTGAAACGCTGTAGGAACATCATTGCCCGAGCTGTAGGTATAATCAAACGAAACATTGGTAATGCTGCTCCCATTTGGAATGTAGCCATTTAGACCGTCATTAGACACAGTGACATTAGCGTTTGTTTGGCTCAAAACCCCATTATTTAGCAGCGTAATAGCTTGATCATTTGGAAAATCCCACCCGAGAGTCCAACCATTGATATCTGCCCCGCTAGCGTTATGAATAACCAACTCTACTCGGCCGCTGGTACCAAAATCGGTCACAATGTTAAAATCAACTGCACATTGGGCTGCCAGTAAAATCGAGCTTTCTGCAGGGGTGTCAATGGTGTCTTGGGATATGTTCTGTGCAAAAACGCCATTTGCGGGCAGACTGAATAGAGAGATGGTTAGGCTAAAACCGAGAAGAATTTTCGTAAGGTTGTATTTAAACAGAGTTTGCATAGGGTAATTTCGAATCAATTTGATATCGGTAAAGTGGATGATTTATGTAGATACCAGATTTAGTGCATAGATGTATCCTTATTAGTATGGCTGAGCAAATTGATACGACTCAATAGGACTTTTGTTTTTGATCAGGAGTTTGTGGGCTCTAAAAGGATTTCATTGAGGCACACAGTACCTGTTGATCAACTATTGAGATATTAGGGCTGAAGGATCTGCTTGATTGCCCCTAGGCGATAAAAATCCAATTGACAAAAACGGCGGTCAGGATGCCCAAGAAAATCGGGAATGCGGTCTGAAAAAACCGATCAACGAGCTGATGTTTGCCCCAAATGCCGAGCAGCATAAAAATCGGGAACAAGACCAATATGTAGCGTGTCATACTGCCGGTTCCACTTGCTAGCGGGACTAAAATGCTCAGCAGAATGTAGATGGAGAATCCCTCTCCAAAGCGTTTGTAAACAAATGGGACGGTCGAAAGGGCGAATATTACCGCCATCGAGTCGATGAGGACGTTCCACCAAATGGCCCCTGCCCAGAAATTTTGGTTAAGGATGGGGCCAAAATCACGGATAAATATCGCGATAGGGCCGGCATTGGTGCGATTAAAGGCTGTTTGAACAGACCAAAAAGCGATCGGATCTTGAAACTGAAGATCGAGGAAAAGCATGTGGCTGATAAAGCCCAGTGGTGCCAATAGCAGGAAGAAAAAGCTAAACCAGTCTGATTTGAATCCACGCCACAGGTTTTGCCATGCAGAAGCCTTGTAACAGGTTAAGAGGGTCCAGCCGTGTGAATTCATCCATTCTAAACCGACAACCCCCCAGACAAGGACGCCCGTGATGCGGGTTACCCCTGCTAACAGGGTAAATAGGGTCGCAATCTCCCAATTTTTCATGCGTGCATAATAGACGGCCGCTACAGAAACGCAGAGATAAAGGCTTTCGGTGTAAACGGCACTAAAGTAAAACGAGGTCGGAAATATCGATAGATAAATAATCGTCCGTTTCGCAGTTTCTTCATTTTCTGAAATATGTAGAGTCAGCCGGTAAAGGTAGATAAGCGCAACGAGAAAACTGATGTGGCTAATGATGATGCCAGATAAAAGGGTATTGTTTAATATCTGATCCAGAATGCTGGTCAATAACGGATAAAGGGGGAAAAATGCGACATTCGAGATCCGGCCGATAACGAGCATGTACCCTTCTTCGACAATGTTGATATAAAACCCACTGTCCCATCGAGCCATGACATCGATGAAGAGATTATCTGGCGCAAGATGGTAAAACTCCTGCTCTCTACCCGTTTTGATCATGATTTCGCCAAAATAGGCGGCTAAGAAAATGACAAATCGGCTAAATAAGAAGACGTAGAAGGGGGGCCAAAACCAGTCTGGCAACTTGAATTCTGTTCGTTGAGGAAAAGATATCTTTTCGACGAACTCTTTTAGGTTTGCTTGGCGATCATTAAACCATTCCATCAGCTCACCCCTATTCGTCTGTCGCCACGGCCGTGTCCGTAAACTCGACCTCATGGAAGACGACGTCTCCCCTAAATGTGATCAAATGGAGATATCCACCTTCTGTTGAACGCAACTCAAGGTCGGTCGCCACAGGGGTGTCATTGACCACGATATCAAAAGTCGTTTCATTGACCCGGATACCGATCGTTTGTTTGGTACCAGGCAACAGCCCAACGCCTCCGCCACCTTGCCCGTTAAAGCGGCCGTTTTCGTCAAAATAGCCCCAAATAATTTCACTGCCTCCATTTAAGAAGCGGACAATTTGCCCTCCATTCTTTGAATCTGGATTAGGTGCATTAAATATGATGCCACCGCCGACGTTAGAAATGTCAGGATCGTCGATCATGGTTAGGGTTACATCTAGCTCAAATTGCTGGCCGAATTGATTCAGCCCCATGACTTGATCAAACATGTCTGGTGATGATTGCACGACGGTTGAACCTTCAAGGGCCCAATCCCCTGCGATAAACAACAGGTCGGCCGCATTAAAGAAGGCAGACTCGGCCGTACCTTCTCCTTCTTGTTCTTCTTCTATAGAAGCGTCACCAGACGCGTCCGCTTG
>JAHDEB010000008.1:17421-22300 GCA_020629055.1 Chloroflexota bacterium | reverse complement strand
GGGGTAATGAATATGCGCTCATAAGCGACTTCCGTTTGATTGCTGACCAAACCGAAATAAGATGGCTCTCCATCGTGAGGCAGTTTTTTAAAGATCGGATCGCCGTTTAGGCTTATCTCAAATTGTGACCCGCTGTTGATAATGCCTAATGTTTGTACTTTCGTGCCGACCATGTCTAGGGGCATAAACTCCATTCCGTCAAAGAGCCCCTTGTCATCATACCGGCCCAAAAAGAAACCGGACCCATCATCTGAAAAGCGCATGAGGTAGGCATTTGCCAATGAATCAACCGACTCCATGCCAAAGATTACGCCACCACCGCCGGGGGTTTGAGGGTGCCAAAGGTCGATTTCAAGACGATAACTTTTGAATGGTGATTCATAGACAGCACGGGCATCGACTTGTTGCCACATCGATTGGATCAAACTACCGTTACGAGCCGACCAAATCCCGTTGTAGGGGAGCCAACCAGATTCTTCCGGTTTAATGCTTGAAGCTAAAATTAGATCTTTGCCTTCAAGTGGGATTGAAACAGGTTCTTCGAGATCGATTTCTTCATCTTCGGTTGAGCGATTAAATATTTTTGAAGCTACATTTCCTTGGCTTGGGGAGTTGGATGAGCCTTCAATATCGATTTCCATGCGGTCAAATGCGACCGTGTTGCCTGCGGCCGAAAGCCCATGCCAACCGGGGGGATACATAGCCGGGACATCAAGGACAACCAGTTCATTATTTAGATAAACGTCGTAGGATTCTTGGTCAGAAATAACCGTGATGGTTGCATGGCTGTTTTCTTGAAATGGGCCACCCAGCGGAAGTTTGAATTGAGGGATGAAATCTAAGCTGTCAGCGTAGTAGCCACCGGTTAGAAACGCTTCGTCTTCTTGGCGCGTGATCGCAACCCGGTGGCTGCGGGCGATTTGTTCCGGCGACCACATGTTAAAGCGTATGCCAGCCCCATCACCCCGATTGCCGATTTCGACATCGGCTGAGAAATAGACCGTGTCCTCTGGCTGCGCTTGTAGCGACAGCATCAGGGCCGGATTTACCGCCACAAAACTGTTTTGGTACAGGCGTCCATCATTGACGTCCCAATCTCCCTCAATATCAAACCAATCTTCTTCATTAAATTTAACAAACTCATCTGTGTAAAAGCCGGTATATCGGCTGTCGACGGTTCTAGGGCTTAAAAGTATGTAGAGTGCAAGGTTGAAAATGAAGAGCACCGCAACAAAAAGGGCCGCTTTTTTCGCATTGTTCCGAACGGTTTCACTCTCTTTGATCTCCTCCCACGATGGAATAAGCCCTTTAAATTTAAGGACTTTCTCGCGTAGGCTTAACAAGTTAGAAGGTTCTTGTTTTTTGTCTTCTTTAATCATGAATGCATTGGACTGCGAAAACTAATAGCTAAAGTGTAAGCAAACCAAACGGGAAAGGAGGATAAAAGGATTAGTTATTCTTTCCCAACGCAGAGTAACAAATGTTTAATAGCCGCTTCCATTGGTCCTGTTTCTCCAGTGCAATCGTTTTACTTAGAGGATATTTGCCCGCTTGTCGCGGATATGAAGTTGGGAAGGATGCCAGCAAAAAAGTTGGTAAAACTTTCTTAATAAGGCGGGTTGACCGGCCGATTTTCGCCTGTTATACTGAGTCTCTTGTTTGAAAATTAATTTTTTAAATGCGATGATCGGGAAGAGTAATCGGCCGATCTGCCATCAGAGAGCAGGTTCCATGAGCAATCGAGTGATCGAACAATCATGAGTGTGAGAACCCGCAGGCAAGATCCCGATGAACGTCCCCCGTGAGCAGGTGGATTGAAATTAGATAATAGAAATTAGATAGTAGATATTAGCGGTTAAGTACAATCCCACTAATATCCAACATCTAGCAACTACCATCTAAAAGTAGGTCCTTCCGGGTACGCCCGTTAAAGCGTCCGAGTGTCAGACGGCTGAAAGAAGTTCAGCCGGGCTGGAACAAAGGTGGTACCGCGCAGAACCCAAGCCCCTGCGTCCTTTGATTATGTTTATAGTCAATGGACGCAGGGGCTTTTTATTTTTAGTATGTCAAACAGTAGACCTGATCTATTGATAAGCGATCTACTGAATACCGATTACTGAGGAACTGATTATGAGTGAAATGCCAAAAGCATACGACTTTTCGCAGACAGAAGAACGTCTGTACAACTGGTGGGAAGAAAATGGATGGTTTAAGCCTGAATGTCGGCCGGATGACGCCGAAGCATTTGTGATTTCTATTCCACCCCCCAACGTAACCGGTGCGTTACATATGGGGCATGCGATGTTTGTTTCACTTGAAGACTTGATGATCCGACGGGCACGGATGCAGGGGTATGCGGCCTTGTGGGTTCCTGGTACCGACCACGCAGGCATTGCCACTCAGTTGCAAGTTGAGAAAATGCTGATCGAAAACGGCACATCCCGCGAAGAAGTAGGGCGTGAAGAGTTTTTAGATGCAACGTGGGAGTGGAAAGAAAAATATGGCGGCCGGATCGTTAACCAGATGCGCGGCATGGGGGCGAGCTGCGACTGGGAGCGGGAACGCTTTACGATGGACGATGGTTTGTCGGCCGCTGTTCTCGAAGCGTTTGTTCGGCTATATCGGATGGGACTCATCTACCGAGGCGAACGCTTGGTAAACTGGGCCCCACGCTTGCAAACGGCCGTTTCTGACCTTGAAGTTGAATATTCTGAAGAGCCAGGATTTATGTACAACTTTAAATATCCACTCAAGGGTGGTGGGTTCTTGCCGGTGGCATCTACCCGGCCGGAGACGATTTTAGGTGATACGGCCGTTGCGGTGAACCCGAACGATGAACGGTATGCAGAATTTATCGGCAAGACGGCTATCGTTCCGATGTTGAATCGCGAGATTCCTGTTATCGCTGATGAATATGTTGAGACAGATTTCGGAACCGGTGCCTTAAAGGTAACTCCGGCCCATGACCCGAATGACTTTGAAATCGCGAAACGTCATGATTTAGCATTCATCAATGTGATGAATAAAGATGCCACGATTAATGAAAATGGTGGACCATACGCTGGTCTAGATCGGTATGAGGCTCGCAAAAAGCTGTGGGCAGACATGGAAGAAGCCGGTCTAACGATTAAAAAAGAAGACTACACGCTCAATGTTCCCCGTTCGCAACGTGGTGGTGAAGTGATCGAGCCGTTGCTCAGCTGGCAATGGTACGTTGACGTTGAACCGATGGCGAAGATGGCGCTTGAATCAGTTCGCTCCGGCCGAGTAAAAATTGTTCCTGAGCGGTTTAACAAAGTTTGGGAAAACTGGTTGACCAATATTCGGCCGTGGTGCATTAGCCGCCAGCTTTGGTGGGGGCATCAAATCCCTATTTGGTACGTTAATGGGGATGAAAGCCAGTACGTGTGCGCTAAAACAGAAGAAGAGGCATATGCGATCGCCCAAGACCAATACGGGGCAGATGTTAAGCTGCAGCGAGACCCTGACGTTTTAGATACCTGGTTCTCGAGTGGTTTATGGCCGTTTTCTACCTTGGGATGGCCAGAGAACACGCCTGACCTGCAGCGTTTTTACCCAACCGACGTTCTTGAAACCGGGTATGACATTCTATTCTTCTGGGTTGCCCGTATGGTGATGTCTGGTCTTTTATATACCAATGATATTCCTTTCCATACGATCTATCTGCACGGCCTCGTCAGAGACGAGCACGGCCGGAAGATGTCAAAATCTTTGGGTAACGTGACCGACCCGCTTGAGGTGATCGCTGATTTTGGTACAGATGCGTTGCGCTTTACGCTGCTAACCAGCGGTAGCCCGGGCAATGATCTGAACTTGGCCCTGAGCAGGGTTGAAAACAACCGGAACTTTGGGAACAAAATCTGGAATATGGCCCGCTTTGTTATTGGCAACATCGAGAAAGTAAGTGCAAGCGACAAGCCGATGACCCTCGCATTTACACCAGCGGACGAGTGGATCTTAGACCGTTTGCAAACCACGGTTCAAGACGTTGATCGATTGATGGACGGCTATCAGTTTGGTGAAGCGGGGCGTCAGATCAACGACTTTTTGTGGGGCGATTTTGCTGACTGGTATTTGGAGACCGCTAAGGTTCAAATGCAAAAAGGTGGTGCGACCGCATGGACCACGCTGTATGTTTCAGCTCGAGTGCTCGATAATGCGCTCCGGCTTCTTCATCCTTATATTCCATATGTTACTGAAGAGACCTGGCAACATTTAAAGAAGGCGTTTGAAGCCCGTCCTGAATTGGGCATTTTCCCGTTTAATGGTTGGGAAGAGGCTCTGATTATTGCGGAATGGCCAAAACCGGCCGGCGTTGATTACTCACAAGCGGCCGAATTTGAGCAAACGCGTGAGTTGGTAAGGGCGATTCGTGCGGCTCGGGCTGATGCCAATGTTCCGGCCGGCAAACGCATCGCTGCCATTATCGGTGGTGAAGGGGCAAGTAAGGTCGCCTCGACACAAGACGCACTGATCTTTTTGGCACGTTTAGACGCTGATCAGCTAACGATCGATGCAGATGCGGCCGCACCCGATAACTGCGTGACCCTTTCCCTTGGCTCATTGACCGCCTATTTACCAATGGCCGGTATGGTTGACCTAGAAAAAGAGAAAGAGCGGCTTACCAAAGAGCTGGCCGATATCGAAAATCAGATCAAACGGAAAAACGGCTTGCTCAACGGGCCGTTTGCTGAAAAGGCGCCAGAAGCTGTTGTGGCTAAAGAGCGTGAAGCGTTGGCCAGCCTTGAAGCCAGCCGAGATGAAATCGGAGATCGGTTGAAGGGAATGTAGTTCTCTAACTTACTATGAAACCAAGAAAAGGGTGTGATCCGAACGTGATCACACCCTTTTTTATTTA
>JAHDEB010000008.1:11850-17321 GCA_020629055.1 Chloroflexota bacterium | reverse complement strand
CTATGAAACCAAGAAAAGGGTGTGATCCGAACGTGATCACACCCTTTTTTATTTAGAGTCCGCTCGACCTAGGTAATGATGTTGCGCCAATGCTGCCCGCTTCCTCCATTGTCATTCCAAGTTCCGATCATCGTATTGGGCGTTTGCGGGCAGCCGCCCCGAATGTCCCAGATTTCTCCATTTAAGAAAAAGGGAGATAGGACTTTAGCCCATCCACCAGGAACTGCCTGCAGCGTCCACAGCCAATATTCATTGCCCCTAGGTTGGTAGAATGGGTCGAAATGAACGGCCGTCAACGCTGAATTATTCCCACCGAAAGCAATCGCCTTCCCCTGACAAACATACGCATATAGTTGATAGGGGTTTCCATTTTGATAAAACGTATAACTATGTAGAGTCCATTTTTGATTCGATTGATTATTCAGCGGTGTGGCTCTTATTTGATCGCCTTCCAATGTCACCGCCATGTTCATCTTGTTACCACTATTATCTTGTAATGTGCATTGGCTGATGATATACCCCTGATTGTTTAAGTGATCAACGGAATCGGTTGAAAATCCAAGTGACCATTGCTGCGTCGGATCATTGGCCTCTGTGCTCATATTGACCGCGTCTAGCCTGTGATGCTGCCAGTTGATTGTTTCGGTAGACACACTAGTGGTGATAAATAAAAACTTTTTCTTATGTACATTGATAATCTGGTGAGTGACATTTTCCTTCATGACCCCCAGTGCGTGGTTGTTAGAGCCCGCCAGATTGATAAGCCGGAACCAACCGTTAGCTGTATGAACGCATTGCCAATATTGGTCAGCGTTTTTGTCATTGTAGTAATCTAAATAAGGTTTGTCTTGCCTATAGGCTAAAGCAATACCAGCACCATTTACGATTTGGTACCACCCATTCACACGGCGAATAAATTTCCAATATTGAGTCTTATAATCACCGGAGGGGCCTAACTGCAGATGCATGTATTGCCCCTGTTGCGGAAAATACTCTGTGTGTGGGTTGTAATCAAGGTTACCGGCAGTTTGGCTCAATCGATTGCCTAATTGATAAAACTTGTTTTCATCAATCGGAACATCTTGGTAATACCAATTGTCGCTGTCCATATATTGGCGTTGGTCTGATGACGCAGACTTAAATGAGCGGGCTGACCGTTGAACTTCGTGCCAGCTATTACGTTCCGCCATCAGCTCAGCGGCTAAGTTCACCTCTATAGCCAGCCGGTTATTTTGATTGGTACCGGATTGAGCCGTGGTGATTTGAGACTGAATAGATGGCAGTTTGTTGAACAAAGTTTGCAAAAGCTGGTTTGCAGAATCCCAGTTGACCTGTGCGGTTGTAAACGCGTCATTGCTTTCTTGGGTCAGCGCGCCCCAATGAGGGTTTAGCTTTTCTTGACCATGGGCAACATCGGCCGCAAGTTGCTCTCGACTAAATTCATTTAGCTCTGTTTGAAGCTGGTTTGCGTCTTGGCTCAAATGTCCCAGATTTGTTTTTAGCTCGTTGATCAGCGTGTTAACCTGCGCCATCTGGCCCGATGTGATTTTCCAAGTTCCGGCCGGGCACACCGTATCGAGTAATGAGAGTATTTGCCCTGCAACAAAATCGATCTTCTGAGAGAACTGTATCAGTTGGTCAAACGTCGTTGTTTTCCACTTTTCTGATACCGCATACAACGCATTATATTGAGCCAAAACCCGAATGGGTCTGTAATATTCACTGTTCCATTCGCTGGCTAGCACAATTGAAACACGTTTGTTGATGGTGACCCAAGATGATGCTGGAATATCAGTATAGAGTTTGACTGATTTTGTGAGTGGTGACATGAGATTTCCCGTACCCTAATCAAAAGGTCGGCCCCATTTTTATAAAAATTGAGGCCGACCTTTTTCTATATTTGCCTTAAACTTTGAGACCCTAGCTGATCTTTAAGCCGCGGATAGGTGGAAGTTTGCTAGAAAATCTTCGGCGATATTTTCAATGTCTAGCCATTGATTTTCGGCCGCGGTCAAGTTTGAAACTTCATCCAGCTCCCGCATATCGACTGAGGCATCATGTGATTCTGGATGCTTATTTAGATTGTCGACAATGCCTCTGAGGTCGGCGAAGATATTGCTCCATGTTCCAGCCATTTTGCCAACACCTTGATGTACATCATTGATATCGGTAATTGCTCTTTCAAATGATTGTTCCGCAAATGTCAGCTCTGCAAGCGTGAGCGCATCCTGACTTAGTTCTTTGACATCCTTTTCAAGCTGTTTGGTTGCATCTTGGATAAAGCCCCATTGGGTTTGAATATCCTTTTCTGACTCAACTAACTTGACAATCGCAATAATGGTTCCGATCGGCACAGCCCACATGTATTTAAGCGTATCTTTGATCGTATTCTTGTCGCTCAAAATCGCTTGTTGGGCGGTATGAATGACTTCACCTTGATGTGCGATATCCTTCGACACTCGCTCCATATCCCCCTCACTTCCTTTGATATTTTCTTTGACGATTTTTAAGCCGGTGCGGATTTTAGGCAACGCAGTTCCTAAATAGTTGTTAAAGTCGACGATGACCTGCTCTAATTCCCGTGCCTGTGCTTCGTATCTCTCGGCCGGATCAACCAACCCTTTCAACAACGTTGCCGCGACCTGTTGCTTGAGATCATGGTGATCAAGAACATTAACCAGAACTTTGTATTTTGTGGCTGAATTGTTCGCATAATTCTTTAGATTACCTGCGACACCGCTCCCTTTGACAATAACTTCGTTGCGGAAATTGTTCGCTTTTTCAGACAATTCCTTTAGGGTTTGCAATGTTTCAGGTGGAAAATAGTGTAGGCTGTATTGGTTTTCCAAGATATTGCTGTATAGGGCCACCATGTCATTTAATCCCAGCTGCATTTTTTGCCACTGAGATTTTGACAACAAAGGTTTATTGTCTGGCTTAAATTTGTTGGGGATCCAGGCCCACTTTGCGCCGGATGATACATAATTTGCATTTGCTTGAGTCATGATATTTCCTCTCGTTTTAAAAAATATTGGGAGACCGATAAAATTGTGCATGAGCCTACTGCCGTGCTTATTTAATCTCCGATTGATATTAAAAGGGCTCAAATTAAACAGTGTTGAATTTATTGATTGCCTGTCTAATAAGACTTTAGTTGCCACTCGTTTCCAAAACGTTTCCACCTCCAACTGTTTGTAGCCGATTAGGCATCTACTTGATTTGCGTGCAATCAGGGTCTGTCACAGACATTTCAGTAGATGAACATCCAGCTCTCGCTGGCTAATCTGTCGTTGCTGCGATATGGGTGACTCCGTGTAGAATTACTCCCCAAATTCAAAAGTTAAGGGAATTTTTCCCCCCTTCTTTCCAAAGACCTGCTAGAATCGTGAGAATATGCGTAAATTGACTATTTTGCTGGGCATCGGCCTATGTATCATCGGCATCGTATTTGGGCCATCTTCGCTAATAGGATTAGGCGTCATCTGCCTAATCGGTTCTTCATTTCTGCCCGATCGAGCAGTCAATTTATTTGGCAAGCCTCTGTTTGACCCCGGCCGTAATGTTACAACCCTTTCGTCAGTTGGCTGGTTGGCTCTCGGTGGGGGGATCTTGACCCTAACCAGTGTCATCGGTACTCAGAACAATAAAGAAGCGATATGGCCCCTTCTTGCTTGGTTGTGCGGCTTGGTGCTGCTGTGTATCGCCTTCGTGTTGCATGATCGTAATAAAGGGGCGTGGGTGGAAATTAAGCAAAAATGGGAATCGATGCGAGAAGCGGGCTGGATGCGGCCGGATTTAATTTTTGTTGTGGCACTTACCGCCATCGCATTTTATCTGCGCCTAACCCAACTTGAACTCTTGCCACCCATGCATGGCGACGAAGGGGAGATGGGTCTACGTGCGATGAAAGTAATTAACCCGGGTGAGTCTCTTGCTCCCTTTGTGACCGACTTTCTTGACCACCCAACTTTGTTCCATTATCTGCAAGCCTTATCGATCAAACTGTTTGGACAATCGATTAGCGGGTTGCGCATGGTCTCGGTTATTTTTGGCGCATTATGCGTTCCGGCCCTGTATGTGGCCGGCCGACTGAGTTACGGCCGCTTTGCCGGGCTGATAGCGGCCAGCTTTATCGCTTTTGCCCACGTTCACATTCACTTTAGCCGCATCGGCCTGAATAACATCCATTCAGTCTTCATGGTGATTGTGTTGTTTATCTTCGTATTATGGTGTGATCGTGCACTCAAACATCCGGACGATCAGCGAGCCTTAACCCCATGGTTTTTGGTAGGGCTTATCACCGGTTTAGCCCAATATTTTTATTATGGGTCACGTCTGCTGCCATTTTTGCTGTTGTTCTGGTTTGCTGTTATTTTATGGCGTCAACGAAGCCAGCTAAACGGTCTTCGTTTGGGGCAGTTGTCCCTCATCCTTCTCGGATTTTTAGCCGGATGGTCTCCCCTCATCCCAACATTTGTACGAAAACCGGTGACGTTTATCGCTCGGCAAACGGGTGTAAGCGTGTTTTCAGATCGAAATGTGCCGGCGCTGTTAGGCGGGACCCCAACCAACGTAGATATTTTGCTGTATCAGATAGAGCGGAACGTTCGCTTTTTCATCGATTCAGGTGACGTTTCTTCGTTTTATTTCGGCGGTGTTCCTGGGTTAAGCACCTTCGCTGCGATTTTGTTTTGGGTTGGATTGGGTCTTGCTTTGGCTCAGATCAAGCGGTCTCCAAACAGCTTGTTATTGGGATGGATCGTATTAGCCGTTGGCTTGGGTGGTGTCTTAACAAATACATCCCCTGCTGCAACCCGCCTAATCATGGTGTACCCTGCGATCGGGCTTTTATGTGGGTTTGCGGCCGAAACTGTATACGGAATTTTCGAAAATTCAGAAGTTAAAAACCACGTGTTAGAGTATGTGCTCGCCTCGATTATGGCCGTTTTCTTGGCTGTTTCTGGTTACCAGATTTATTTTCAAACCTATGCTTTGAATCCCCCCCAGAGCCATATGGTGCAAATCGGCCAAGCTTTCGCTGAACAGGCGGCCGATGCTGACAGCTTTTTATTGGGAGCTAACATCATTTACGTCAATCATGGCACGATCAGCTATTTGAATCAGCAAGAAGAACTTCGTAATTTAGAGGCTGCTTCTGATTTGCCAACGGCCGAACTCGCCAAGTCAAAGCTCTTTTTTATTAGTGTGCCCCCTAAAGATGATCAGTTAGAACTGCTGAGGCAGCAATACCCAGGTGGAGAATTCAAGCAGACGCATGCCCCCAACGGCCGATTATTATTCTCTTCGTATCTGGTTGATCGCCCCTAATCCTAATCAAGGGCCTAGCTGCCTGACATAAATCCTCGTTAGACAGGATTTACAAGATTAACTGGATAAAAATATCCTGTAAACCCGGTTAATCCTGTCAAAAAAACAAAGTGTAGTTTTGTATCTGGTTGCTAGATCTAGAT
>JAHDEB010000008.1:3888-11750 GCA_020629055.1 Chloroflexota bacterium | reverse complement strand
TTAATCCTGTCAAAAAAACAAAGTGTAGTTTTGTATCTGGTTGCTAGATCTAGATACGGGCTCCAGCCACTTTCAGCTTGCCTAAAACCTGATCTAAATCATCGACCTTAATCGGTTTAGGTAAGACATATTTGACCCCTAAACGAGCCGCCTTCCCCATGTCTGGCTCTACCGAACTGATCGCGATTGGAATATGCCGAGTCGACTCCTTTTGTCCCAACCGCTTGACCGTTTCCCAACCATCCATTTCTGGCATATGAAGGTCTAAAATGATCAAGATAATTTCATATTGATGATTTTCGATCATTGAAAGTGCATCTACCCCATTAGAGACACAAATCAGCTCAAGCGGATAGTTTTCAAATATCCGATGATAGAGTTTAGTGATTACCGCATCGTCATCGACCAGAAGAACCGCTGGTGGCAGGCTGTCCCCTTGCACCAAGTTCATGGTTACAGGCATTTTAGGGTCAGATTGATAGGGGTTGGCCGTTTCCGCTTCAAGCGTTAAGTTCGCTTTTTCAAGCTCCTCTGGTTCCGGCACCTGTTCAATTTCCGGCTGAGCACGGGGAATAACCACGTGGAACGTAGACCCCACATCTAATTCACTTTCAACCAGCACTCGCCCACCGTGCAAATTTATTAACTCGCGCACAATCGAAAGCCCCAATCCGGTTCCTGCTGATTCTGGATAAATAGAGCTTTTGCCTTGTTCGAAAATATTGAAAATGCGGGGTAATGTCTCTGGTGCAATACCACTGCCTGTGTCTTGGACCGAAATGATAACGGTGTCTGGAGAGTCTCCCGGCCGGCTTGTTAAGTGGATCGAGCCATCCCGCGTAAATTTGGCGGCATTCGACAAAAGGTTTAACAAGACTTGGCGCAGTCGAATATTGTCTGCCTCGATAAAGCGGGCTTTGGGATCGATATCGACAATCAGTTCAACATTTAAATCATAGACCAAGCCGCGTGCCGTGGCGACAACGCTATTCGCGAGGTCAAGCAGATCAATATCATCAAAGACCAGCTCCATTTTGCCAGCTTCAAGTTTGGCCAAGTCTAAAATATCGTTGATTAAGCTAAGCAGATGCTGCCCCGAATTATAAATCGATTCAAGGTCGATGTACTGCTCTTTGCTCACCGGCCCGTCCATCCCTTTCATCATGATGCGCGAAAAGCCGATAATAGAATTGAGCGGTGTCCTTAGCTCGTGAGACATGTTGGCTAAAAATTTTGTCTTAAGCTGATCTAACGCTTTGAGTCGCTTGTTGGCATCTTGGATTTCTCGAAACAGCCGGCCGTTTTCAAGCATCGAACCTAAGCTAAGGCTGACACTTTGTAGCAGCCTTAGATCATTGTCTGTGAAACTGTTGGGTTCAATATGATCTGCGTTTAGGACACCCGCGACTTCGCCCGAAATTAAAATCGGTACTGAAATTTGTGACTTTACATGGTCTGACCCTGCTTTTTCATGGGTGGGGACCATTCTTAAATCAGGATGGAATTGGGTCGTTTGGTCCAACAACGCCCGGCCGATGATATTTTGATAGAACTCCCCTTGTTTTGGCATGCCAGGGGGGCGTCCTTGGCATCCGACTACACTCAACGTGCCGCCAGAATCAACCATCAGGACTGAAATATTTCCTCGGTTGAGGCTGGTATGCAGCGTCCGAATCATCCCGGTGATCCGTTCTTGGGACGTAATGCCGGTCGCCATCGCTCGTGTCACATTCGATAAAGCCCTTAGCTCTGAAACATGATTTTGTTCCGCCTGCAACAAGGCCGAATTGGCCAGCCCCAAAGCCGCTTGATGGGATACGGCCCGTACAATTTGAATGTCGTCTGGGGTAAACGGTTTGCCTTCTTCCGCAAAGATAATCATCAAGCCATACCCAATTGTGCCGTGGGCCATGGGTGAAAAAATGCAGTTGGCCGGCTCCGAGTCCATCGTCGTGTTGACCTCTAGCATCTCCCAAATCGACTCCATTAAGGGATCGTGTGATTCAACCAAAACGGTTTCTAATTCATGAATGGCCCAAAAGAAGCCGGAATTTTCTTTTAAGGGGATCGGGTCTAGTGGCACTTGGCGATCACCATCTATTAAAAGCAATGGTTGAATGTAGCGGTTGCCGGTTTCAACCAAGGCGAGCAAAAACAGTTGGCAGGAGGTTAGGTGGGAAATCTCACCATAAACGATTTGGGCCAATTCTTGATTGTTTAGCGTGCCGGAAATCTTTTCGCTGATTTGGTTCAATGAAATCAGCTCTTGTGCGCGACGAATTAACTCGTCAAATAGAGACAGGTTTTCGAGCGTCGTATTAAGCAGGTCGGTCACCAAGGTGGCAAACTCGATATCCTCTGATGAGAATTCCCGGCCGAAGGTTGAATGGGCCAGCACGATCGTCCCTTTAATCGTCTTTTGGCTAAATAACGGAACAAGAAACGCTTGCTCAAACTTGGTTAAAAGATTGGCCCCTTCATAATCTGATGGCAAATACTCACTGAGCTCTTGGCTGTCTTTAGCCGCTAACAACGGCCCTGTGGGCAGTTTCCATGTATGGGACCGATTGGTGGGGGTAAAACGGGCCGGTTCATTTTCTGTAAATGTGTGAACGGTTGACTCTTTGGTTGGTATCAGAACGGCGGTGTGGCTTAAATTGATCGTTTTAGACAACAGCGCAAGGGTGGTCTGAATGGCATCATCAGGGGTGATCGCATGAGCCATATTTTGG
Organism: Chloroflexota bacterium; assembly: GCA_020629055.1. Classification (GTDB taxonomy): domain Bacteria; phylum Chloroflexota; class Anaerolineae; order Promineifilales; family Promineifilaceae; genus WTJY01. Next base: position 9,018 of record JAHDEB010000008.1, on the reverse strand, counting down.
CTAAATTCTTGAATCGCTAGCCGTTCGCGGGCCAGCCAAGTTTTCGACACAGCCAATGCGGTGATGTCTGCCATATGGCTCAAGATGGCTAAAAATTCTGGTGAGAAGTCAGCCGTGTTACTTGAAAAGAAGGTGATTTGGGCAAACTGTTGATCGTTGACGTTGATAGGGACAAAAACGGCCGACTGAAAATCGGTCCCCTTTAACCATTTTGCCCCTTTTTTCGTTAGGCTTTTATGGTCGAATGGCGCTGATGTGGCAAAGGCTTTCTTCTTTTTAGATATGGAGGAGGGTGGTGTAGGCAGATTTGGATAGAAGGTGCTTAAATTTGAATCAATCCAATATTGATTGCACCAAGAGCAGTTGATGAGATCAGACTGCTGCACAAACCCCAAAAAGTGAGGAATGATTTTACTAGGCTCCGTCTCTTGAACAATCTGGGAAGTAATTTGACAAATTTCTGTAAAATCCCAGTTTCTCTTTCCTTCTAATCCTTTCATTGGGCCTTTTTCCTGCTGCGAAAGCCCTTTTGGTTTGTCTTAAATTTAGTTTATAAACAAACGCCTAAGGCTATTGGATGTGACGAATGCATTAGGCTGTCTTGAATCTGATCTAGAAATTAACCCAATTCCCAAATCGCTTCCCCTTGGAGAATACGTTTGATTTGGTCAGGGAACTTATCTGGGTCAAGTGGTTTTGATAAAAAGCCATCAAATCCGGCCGAGCGGGCACGTTTCATTTCTTCTGCACTTGCTTGTGCGGTAACCACCACGACTTTTGTCTTTTTTAAAGCCCCATCCATACGGATCTGCTCTAAAGCCTCATATCCATCTTCGTGCGGTAAACGCAGGTCCATCAGAATAAGGTCAACCCGAGGCATCGTTTGGGCAAAATCTACGACACCCCAGCCAGTGGTTTTCCACTCACAGTTTTGAATGCCCATAAACGCCAGCATTCGGGCGATTAGAACAAAATTTGGTACGTTGTCTTCAACTACTAAAACGTAAGCATCTTCGGGGTTCAATCCGCTGTTACCCGTTGTTAGTCCGTTTGTTTTCATGCTTTGCATTAATTTTCACCTAGTGTCGGAAGACGGTGTCTAACGAATAAATCTGTTTATTTCTTCCTGAAATTTATCTACATTAATCGGTTTTGGAATGTATCCATTGCATCCTGAAGCCAAAATACTCTCTTTGTCTTTCCGCAAAACATGGGCTGTAAGTGCAACAACAGGTACCTCATCAAACTGATCTTTGGTGCGCACTAGTTTCGTAAAGCTTTTTCCGTCCATTTCTGGCAGGCCGATGTCAACTAATATCAAATCAGGTGTGCTAATTTCCAGTCGCTTTAGCGCTTCTTCACCATCAGGGACAATCTCAAGCAAGTACTGCGGCTGAGTTAGAATCCGTGTGACGAGTCGTTGACTATCAGGATTGTCTTCAATGTAAAGGATATGAGTTGATTGGTCCATGAATATCAGGAAAATACTTAAAAGATATTTGGAAAATATTGATAATCGAACGGTACAAAAGGGCCGATTGCGATGATCAATTTAAATTTGTTAGATCAACTAAGCATCTCGGGGCTACGCTTCATTCGAGATTGTGATCAGTTTCGTTAAATAAGGGAGGGGGCTTAACCAATCTTGTGCTTTGTTTGTAGGACTTTCGCTTACAATCGAGCGCTGAGCTTGTCGAAGTGCGGTTTATTCCCTTCGACAGGCTCAGGGAGCGAAAGTCCTAGTTTGGCTAGATCAGACTTTTATGTCTACAACTGTCTCCGGCACTGGCCCGCAATTCCTCTGTTAGGCCAACGCGTTACCGGCCACATTACCGAAGAGGGCTGAATGACGAAGCCGGTCGTTTTTCTCTTAGTTTTGGATTCATCACTTGTTTCCGAAAACGCTAACTAATCCCCAAATTAAATAACTTGTTTGATAATAGCTTGTTCAGGTCCTAAAGCTAACTTGTTTCTCGCCATTTTCACTATGTTTTTTTTGAAAATTTTGTTGGGTCATAGGTCTGGGGTCATAGTTTGATAGATCGGCTTGATGAAAAGCTGCAAATAGTTTGTTTGGGGGCTGATTGGCTGTAGAATTTTGTTTGAAATCAACTCGCGGAAAAATAATTGAATTTATGGAAAAGACATTGGCAATGAAGCTCTTAGAGGGGCGAAAAGTTAAATTTGAAATTTTTGAGTATCCCGATACGGAAAGAGACGCGGAAAAAATAGCTGAATATTTGAATATTCCCGCGGCCGAAGTGTACAAGACACTGGTGGTCACCCGCGCCAAAGGGAAACCGATTTTGTGCATGCTGGCGGCCGAACGGCAGTTAAATTTAAAAAAGCTAGCTAAAAGCTTGGGTGAGAAAAAATTAGCACTCGCGACGCATGCAGATGCTGAAAAGATGACCGGTTTGCGAGTAGGGGGGATATCACCACTCGCGCTGATCAATAAAGGATTTGCGATTTACATAGATGATGCGGGCAAACAGTGTGATCGTGTTTTGATAAGCTCAGGCAAAAAAGGGATCAATTTGGGAGTCCCCATCAAAGATTTAATGAAAATAACCGGGGCGAAGTTTATTCAAGCGACTTGATCGGCCTAATCTTGATACAAAGTGACCAATTGAGGGATTACAACCCGCCAGTCATAGGCTTTGGCAAACTTACGGCCGTTTTGCCCCAACCGGCTTTGCAATTCCGGGTCGTGCAACAAGTTTAAGATGTGATTTGCAAAGATATCGGGGGTATCTCCTATGAGCAATTCTTCTCCATTAGTAATTGGATACCCTTCGGCGCCATTTGCGGTGCTAACTGTGGGCAGCCCGGCCGCTAATGCCTGAATTAGCTTCAAGCGGGTGCCACTCCCCATGCGTAAAGGCATAATCATCACCCGAGAGCAGTTTAGCCAAGGTTCAATCTCGGACACACTGCCGGTGACCGTAATGCCCGGCAGTTCACCCAGCTGGGTGATTTCTGGGGATGGGTTTTTACCAACGATGGCGAGCTTCGCTTCTGCTTTTTGATGCTTAACGAGGGGCCAAATCTCCTGTGCAAACCACAACATACCGTCCACATTGGGGCGATAATCCATTTTGCCCGTAAATACCAAGTCATAAACGATCTCCCCTTGCTCAACACTGTTTTCAAACTCCGTAATATCGATGCAGTTGGGGATTTGAGTAACTTTTGATTGCCCCGGCCGCCGGTAGGCTTGCAAAATTTCAGCATCACGATGGCTGACCGCCGTCACAATATCAGCGTTTTGACAGGCCCAACGCTCGAATCTGTCTAACTTGGCGACTTGAATTCGAGAGTAGAGTGCTTTTGGTATTTTTGTCGGAATACGGATGTCTGTCTCGAAGATTCTTTGCTGTAGGGCCGTTTCCGCATTGTGATTGTCAAAAATAATCTTGGCATTGGGTTGCTGCTCTTGAATCGCTTCAATCGCCCTGGCCAGCTCAATTCCTTCAATTTGCACAACCGTAGGCTTTAGTTCTTCTAGCAGCGTGTTTAACAGGGTAAAAAACTGAGGAGCGTACAACCGATGCCCCATATCGGGTAATGGGCTGGTTAAAAGTTGGCGCAAGCGAGTTATATTCGAACGGGTCGGGACCGGCACCGTCTCAAAACGGTCCAGCAGGGTTGTGAGTGGGGTCAACGAGACATCTGTTTGACCCGGTTCCGCAAAACTTAAGAGCGAAACAGAATATCCGGCCGCCTTTAACCCCTGAATAATATTGAAATTGCGCAGACTGGCTCCCTGATGAGGAGGATATGGGATTTGGGGGGTGAGTATCAGGACATTCATAGGTTGTTTTTAAGCAACAGAACGATAGATGGCAAGCGTTTTTTCAGCAGCCGTTTGCCATGAAAAGCTGCTTGCATGTTTGTACCCTTTTTCAATCATCTGGCTACGTAACGCTGAATCTTGAAGTACTTGGCCGATTGCCGCAGCCCATTCGGCCGGATGATCGGGAGCGAGCGTTTGTCCTGCTTCGCCGGCGATTTCTGGCAACGATCCACGGTCGCTTAAAATGATCGGGCAGCCACAATTAAGCGCTTCAAGGCCGGGTAACCCGAATCCTTCATAGTGGGACGGGGTCACCAATACCCCTGCCGCATGGTAAAGGTGGGCCAACTTCGCATCAAAAATACCTTCTAAATGGATAATGTGCTCACGCATTCCGCTTGATTCGATTTTAGAGAGTAGATCATCAAATAGCCAACCTTTGCGGCCGACCAGCACAAGCGGCGCATCGATTTTGTGTTCTTGGCGCAACAGTGTGTATGCATCAACCAACATGGCTAAGTTTTTGCGGGGTTCTAGGGTGCCAACGGCCAAAATAAACCCTCTGGGTAGATTGAGCTCAGCTAACGTTTGATCAACCGCTTCTGCGGAGTATTTGTTTTGATAGACCGGATTGACAGATAAATGAACCGTGGTGATTTTTTCTGGGGGGACCTGCAATAAGTTGATCAGGTCTTGACGGGTGTGATGGCTGTCGGCCGAAATATGGCTGGCTTGGGTTACGGCGGATTCAATCTGCCCATAATAGCGCAAGCTTTCGGCGGTTAAAAACTGTGGGAAATGGATAAAGTTGAGGTCATGCACCGTAATAACGTTTTTAGATGCCCCGAAATAGGGGGGGATAAAGTCGGGGGAATGCAAGATGTCTGGTCGGCCGGAAAACATAATCTCTGTGCCCAAGGCCCAACGTTCAAGCCTATGGTGGCAGGGTGTGCGTAGGTTTTTTCGGTGGAAATTGGGCAAGTTCGGCGTGTAGTCCGCATCATCTTTGCCCATGTGGTATACCGAATAGACGTTGGCGTTGTCGATGGCTGCCAGCGCAGGCAATAGGTGTAATGTGTATTGGCTAATGCCCCCTTTTTGATAGTACGGGAGCCGAGCATCGATTCCAATATGCATTGAATCCTTGGTGATTGCCACGATAAGGTGACATCAAATTGGTGCTTCGTTATAATGCGAGCCTGAAATTTACTGGCAATTTTTCATAAATGCACGTAATTTCACACGATTGCTATGCAGGTTAAATGGCTGGCGTTATTATCCCAAGCAAGGTGGATATCAGCGTCTGCTAGACGAGATTAAACAGTTTATTTGTT
>JAHDEB010000008.1:0-3788 GCA_020629055.1 Chloroflexota bacterium | reverse complement strand
CCCAAGCAAGGTGGATATCAGCGTCTGCTAGACGAGATTAAACAGTTTATTTGTTAAAGTTAGTTTATTCTCGTTCTTAAATGGAGTAAATCTTATGGCCCAAGATATGGGATCAGTCAAACGGCACGAGCTTGAAGCTATTTTGTCGCGCATTGAGTGGCTAGAGGAAGAGCGGCGAAAAAACACCGCGACCGGTGCCAATCTAAATCAGATTGTTGAAGCTCAAGAAAAACAAATTCAAGATCAAAAGAATCGCATTGCGGACTTAGAAAACCGGTTAATGGATTTAGCTGGTGCGACCAAACGCATTCAACTTGTCGATGAATCGATGCGCGGTTTCCAGGGTGAAGTCCAGGGAATGATTAGCGCTACCGAACAAAGACTAAAAGTGTCTGTTGAAGAGGCCAATCGTTTACGCCGTGTCGAGAATGAAGTCATCAATCGGGAAATCTTTAGCACCAAGGCGGAGATTAAAGAGTTCAACAAAATTTTTACTGAATTAGAGCTCCGACAAGCGGAAGACGCCCGATTATCAAACTTGGTGGGCTCTTTGCAAGGTCGATTTGTTAATGTTGAAAATCGTTTGGAAACCAATGCACAAGCGCTATCGTTTGTAGGTGAGAGCGAGCAGCAGCGTCAAAAAACATTAGCGGCCGTCGATATTTCGGTCAATGAGTTCAAACGACGTATTGAAAACATGTCTGGCCGAATCGAGCTGTTTGGCACCACGGTGACTAAATCTGAAACGGCGATTCGAGAATTAAATGATACTCAGGCCGCTTTGAGCCGACGCCAGAAAGAATGGGTAGACCAGATGCAGTTGGGAGAATACGAACGAAACCAGCGGGTTGAAAATATGCAACAGTCGTTGGTTGAATTCCAAGGGCGGATGGATGCCTTTAACGGTGAATGGGCGAAATTTGCAGAGCAGTATAAAACGGCCCAAGATGCGGTTGTGACCCTAGACAAATGGCAGTCCGACATGGAGATCCATATCCGCGAAGCGACAGAGGCAACCCGGATTGAATCGAACCGTTTACAGACCCGTTGGGACAACTTTATCGTGGAAATCGAAAACCGTTGGCGTTCATTTGGGGTTGATATCGAGCAATCATCGAATACCAATGATCGACGCATGCGTGCGGCCGAAACCCAAATCACAGAAATTCAGACCTTTATTAAAGAGCTAGAACGTGAGAAAGATGCGATCTGGCGGGTGCAAACGGCTCAGCTTGATGTGATTAAGCAGTTGCCACGCTTATGGCTAACAGAGGTAGAAAAAGCCCGTGCGATGGACCCTGAGCGTCGAAGAGAACCATCTCTCGTCCCAGTTGATGAAGAAAATTATTAGGTAAGCTGCAAGGGGCAGGTTGCAAGTTGCATACGCCAAAACATAAAAATAGTTTGGCCATTGTAACTCTATAACTTGCGACTTGCTGCGTTCAAACCGCCCCATGTTTGTAATTGGCACAGCCGGTCACGTTGACCACGGAAAATCTACTCTCGTTCAAGCATTAACCGGTATCGATCCCGATCGTTTGGTTGAAGAAAAAAGTCGTGAAATGACGATTGACTTAGGGTTTGCATGGCTCAATCTGCCTGATATCGATTCAGAAGTTGGGGTGGTTGACGTGCCGGGTCATCGAGATTTTATCGAGAATATGCTTGCCGGTGTTGGTGGCATCGATTTGGCGATGCTGGTGATTGCGGCCGACGAAGGGGTGATGCCTCAGACGCTAGAGCATTTGGCGATTTTAGACCTATTAACCATTCGGAGCGGCCTGGTTGTTTTAACCAAAACAGACCTAATCGATGATGATGACTGGCTTGAGCTGGTACAACTTGAAGTTGCAGAAGCGCTTGAAGGGACCGTCATGGATGGGGTGCCGATTTTACCGGTTTCGGCCAAAAGTGGGGCGGGGTTAGACGACCTGCGTAGAACCCTTTCTGACCATTTGTTGCGGGTGGGCAAACGACAAGACAACGGCCGGGCTCGCCTTCCCATTGATCGGGTCTTTTCATTGAGCGGCTTTGGCACGGTTGTGACTGGTACGCTGCTCGACGGCCGATTACAGGCGGGTGATGCGGTTGAAGTACAGCCTACGGGGTTAAAAGGGCGCATTCGGGGATTACAGAGCCATCGAACAAAACGAGACGCCGTTGACCCGGGCAGTCGTGTGGCTGTTAACGTCACCGGCATCGACCGAGATCAGTTGGTACGTGGCAATGTGCTCACGGCCGAAGGTGTGCTGCGCAGCACAATTTTATTTGATGGGTTGTATCGTCAACTGCCAGACGCCGACGCACCGCTTAAACACAATCAGGAAATCAAACTCTTCGTGGGGGCTTCAGAGGTTTTGGCACGGGCGCGTGTGCTGGGTAAAGACGAGATCCCGGCCGGTGAAAATGGGTGGGTTCAGTTTGCTACCCGCGAGCCGGTGGCCGTTATGCGTGGGGATCGCTTTATCATACGGCGGCCGTCACCCGCCGCTACGATCGGGGGTGGCCAGGTGCTGGACCCGTTCCCCGGCCGCAAACACCGCCGCTTTCGGCAAGATGTCATCGATAGGCTACAAACGCTTGAAAAAGGCACGCCTGGGGACCTGCTGCTGCAAAAATTAGTCGGCAACGATCCGGTTAATTTGGCAAAGTTTAAACGGTCGGCCGGGCTTGACGAGAGTAAATTTGATGAAGCACTTGAAGAGCTGTTGGGTAGCGAGCGGGTGATCAAAATTGAAAAACAGATCATCACTTGGACCAAATACAAAAACTTGAGTGACGATATGACGCAAATGGTGCGTGCTTTTCATAAAGACCAGCCGTTGCGTTTGGGGATGCCACTAGAAGAGGTACGGAGCAGATTGAAAGTGCAGGCTGTCATTTTAGATCCTATCATCGAGCAATCGTCTTTGATTGCAGATGGGGCTGTTCTAAAAGAGTCGGAGCATGCGGTGTCGTTTACGGCCGAGCAGCAAGCGAAAATCGACAAGCTGCTGGGGCAGTTTGAGCGGGCCGGAATCAATTCACCCAGCGTGAAAGATGCGAAAGCGGTCGTGGGCGATGACCTCTATTTTGCTATGATCGATATGGGTCAGATCAAGCCGATCAGCATCGATGTCGTTTATCGTACGGAAGAATATGAACGGTTTAAGAGCCAAGTCGTTGAGCATATTCAGAAAAATGGGGAAATTACCGCATCGCAGTTTCGTGACATATTTGACACCAGTCGGAAATATGCGATCGGCTTTTTAGAACACCTAGACAACATCAAGTTAACGCGCCGGGTGGGCGACGGCCGGCAGTTGGCCAAACGATAGTTTTCAGATACACCCTATTTATTCAGTAAATTCCACTTTTGCATTCATCGGCGTGTTGCATGGACCGTTAAAGCTCGACAGTTGCTAAATTCTACGTTCCACGCACCACGCTTTAACCAAATAAGTTGAGGGGCTGAACGGTTACAATAAATCAACTGGTGTGTAGTAGACACGAAAAGTCTACGCTTTATCTTGAACGACGACCTTGATTTCAAAAGACTTTTCGTGTCTGTTTGCAAGATATTTGAGTGAAATTTAAAACATTTGCAAAGGCGCAATATTGTTATTTTGATACGCTTAAATGGAAAATTATGATGCTTAATTCGCTTTCTTTTGATCAGTTACCCGACCTTCCTCAAGTTGAGCTTTTAAAATCATTATCCAAACGACTCTGGGCGCAGGATGATATACTCGCTATTTGGTTAGGGGGTAGTTTTGGCAGTGGCAAAGCGGACCGGTATAGCGATGTCG
>JAHDEB010000137.1:12520-16672 GCA_020629055.1 Chloroflexota bacterium | reverse complement strand
AGCGCCAATTCGCCCAGATCATTCGTCTATCCCTGATGATGAAGATCTTGAGAAGGTGATTGATGGGTTGGATGATTCTGAAGAGATTAGCGAAGAAGAATTAGAGGTATTTTGGACAACCGGTCTGTTAAACAATACCAAATCGGCCGCAGTCGCTGCTCAGTTAGAAAAAAAGTTTGATGAAAACGGCGATGAAGTGATCGATGAGCGTTGGGAAGAAGTAAAGGATTTATTGGCGGAGAAGGATACAGATCTTCTTTCGTTCGATGAAGCTCAGGATCAAGGTCTCGTGGATGACCAAAGAAGCGGTTAGCCATCCCTTTTCACCATCTTAGAATTCTCGCCTTGTGCATCATGCAGCTACACACATCGAAATATCGTGTCGGTCACGAAAATGACGTAGCGTTTGGTTCATTGATGCGGAAAATAGTTTAAAAAGATATTGTTCGACTTATGAACAACAATCGTTATTGTTCAGCAGTTTGGTCCAGTTTGACAAAAGGATCTGTGTTCTGCGGAAAGATAAGCTAAAAACTGGCCCAATCTGGCGCAAATAGTTGGGGTGCTGAACAATTACCAATAATCAAATAAATAGGATTTAATCATGACAAAAGAAATTATCGCAACAGAAAATGCACCGGCCGCGGTCGGTCCTTATTCACAAGCCACCAAAGTCGGCTCAATGGTCTATACCTCGGGCCAGATCGGTCTAAACCCTGACGGTAGCGGTATGGTAGATGGGTTAGAAGCACAGGCGCATCAAGTGCTGAAAAATTTGTCGGCCGTGCTTGAAGCGGCTGGATCTGGGCTTGGCAACGTGGTTAAAACAACGGTGTTTTTGTCAGACATCAATGATTATGCTGTGGTGAACGGTATTTATGCAGAATATTTTACCGGTGCGCCCCCTGCTCGCTCTGCTGTAGAAGTGGCTAACCTGCCTTTAGGTGCTTTGGTCGAAGTTGAAGCGATCGCCGTTGCTGACTAAATAGGCTTCGATTAGCCTGACACAAATTTAATCGCACCCTACCTCGCTTCTATCATCACGAACATGGCTGATAGAAGTTGGGGAGGGTGTATCGTATTGTAGCAACCCCACTTTGCTCTTTATACCGGGACCGCCAGCTGATCTTTTTCTACAGCCTCTGCTTCAATCCTCTTTTTCTTATAACGCGTTATTATTTCCGACGGCCGGAATGCGCCAACATTCATCATTGTGTGCACATCTTCCGATAGTGCTTCAAGCTCGAACTGCTGTAACAGCAATCCTACGATGACGGCCATTTCGTTTTTGGCGAAATTCATGCCGGTGCATTTATGGCGCCCGCCCCCAAAACTGATAATGTCATAGCTGTTTTTTCCTTCTTTTCGTTCTGGTGACCAACGATCAGGATCAAACGTATATGGATCGGTCCAAATCGCTTCATCGAAATGATGATGTGCAGAATGGACCATAACCAAGCTTTCGGCCGGAATAGTGAGACCTTCAAGCTCGATATCTTGTTTGGCGATGCGTAATTGCAGTGGGGCCGATGGGTGTAGCCGAGTGGTTTCATCTATCGCCCAATACGTCTGTTTTAAATTGCGCAATGTGCCGCCAGTAATCGGGGTGTCATAACCTATTTGCGACGCTATTTCGTCTCTTAGTCGATTTTGGTACTGATCATTTTGGCAAAGTTCATAAATTAGCCAAGCCGCTTGCCCCGCAGTTGTTTCGTGCCCAGCAAAAATCAGCCCCATAAATAGAGATGTGATCAATTCATCATCCATCATTGATCCATCTTTCTGAGGCGTTGACAGCATTTGCACGACCAAGTCATCGTATGCTTCGGGGTTTGCGCGTCGTTTGGCAATAATCGGTTGGAAAATTTCGCGAATATACTTTTTCGCTTTGTCCCGTGCCTTAAATTTGGGCAACGGCCAGTGGGGGGGCAGTACAGGGTCTAAAGAGCGGCCGAGCGTTTCATACGCCTGCCAAAACTCTTGGTTCAGCTCATCCCGGAAATTGGCCCCTAAAAACGCATGCCCGGCCACATTTTGAGCCAAAACCTGCATTTCGCGAGTCATGTTAACCTCACCGGAGTCCCCTAATGAATCAAGCCATCGCTGTGTTTCTGCCTGCATGGCGATGACATAGCCAGCCATTTTTTCTCTGCTGAAAGTGAATTGTAACAACGGCCGTTGGTTTTCGTAGCTTTCATTCGAAGCGATAAAAAGGACTTGGCCGAACGCCGCCTCTAGCATCCCATAAACATCATTAATATTGAGAGATTTATCTGTTTCTAGATAGAAAAATTTATGCAGTTTTGCTCCATTTAAAACCACGGCGTTTTTATTCAGCAATTTAAGCCTAAATATGTCCCCATGTTCTTGAATACCTCGCCGAATGAGCTGGTCAGGATTGTTCGAGAATTCAAGCGCGTGGCCCGCAAGCGGCCAGCCCCCCGAAACGATAGGAGGAAGTTTTTTTTCTGCCATGGACAAATTACCTCTGTATAGGTGCTGACAGGTCAGATATCGCGTTGAGACCAGAAGATGGTTGCATAGTTTCCCCATCTTTTTTACAGCATAGTTCTCGTCCAGTTTACAAGGTTTAAGATCGCATCAACAATCACCCAATGCGGCTATTTATCCATCTTTAGAGGGCGTTACAAGGGTGTTTTTAATCGCCAAGACTCATTCTGACGAAATATTTATTTAAACTGTAAAAAGTTGGTGTGATAAGCGGTTGGTACGCGGACTAATTGTCAGTGGGTGACAAAGATGGATAAGTCAGAAAAATTACTGATGAAATGAGGTAGGCTGCAAAAGGCAATGCGACGGTAGCGAGCAAGATTCCATTGAGGGCTGACTGAGGCTGAATACCATTGGGGATATAGCCGGTGCTTGCCAAAATATAGCCTGGAATGGCACCCCCTAATCCTAGCCCGGTTTTTTGCGTAAATGTTTGAATCGACACGACCGCCCCTTCGGCCCGATAGCCATGCTGCTGTTCGGTGTAATCTACGATATCGGCAATGATCGAGAAAATAAGCGGAATGGCACCCCCAGAACCGATTGCGCTGATAAAAACAGAGGCCATAACCCAACCGACTGCACTGTAGGGGATGAGAAGGCGACTGCCAACCCCCAATGCGGCCAACATCAGCAAAGCAAACATCATAAACTTTTTGGAAAAGTGTGGACTAAATCTAGAAAAAAGCGCAAAGCCAAGTAAAACGCCAGGCAAGGTGATGAGACCTGAAAGGCTAAAATAATAGGCGTCGCCCAAGTTGTAGGTATAGTAAAAAATTGCGGCCCCACCACTTAGCCCGGCTCCGATATTCACCATAATGGTGGCGATTAAGATGATAACGAGCGGCCGGTTATTGAATAAGATCGACCCCATTTGGCGTAACGAATAGCGTTCATCTTTTTCGGGCATGATGCGTTCTTTCACCTTTAGGGTCGGCAGAATGGTGAAAATTAAAATGATGACTGCGTAGATGAGAATTGTGATCGTCCAACCGGTTTGTGGGGTGGGGAAAAGGTTGACGAGGGGTAACGTGCCGGCCGTGATGGCCGCGTAGCCCAGCAGATAGGCCATCCCTTTATAGGCAGAAATCACATTCCGTTCTTGAGGGTCGGCCGTCATTGTTGGCAAAATCGCTCCCAGCGGGATATCGATCATATCGAAAGTGATGCCTATAAAAAGATAGCTGACATAAGCGATGACCAAGTTGCCTGAACTGGCATAGAGCGGTGCCAGCCACAAAATGACAAAGTTGATGGTGCATAAAACCGCACCCCCCATCAAATACGGCCGAAAACGCCCCCAGCGTGTATGTGGCAGATGGTCAATTAAAAACCCCATGAGTGGATCTGTGAATCCATCCATCACCCTAGAAATTAGGAACAGGGTGCCGACCGCTGCCGGATTAAGACCAACCACATCTGTATAAAAGATAAGCAGAAAGCTGTTGACCGTCGTCATGACCGGCACATTGCCGATATGGACCCAAAAGAAAGCGAGTTTTTCACCAAAGCTTATTTTCGCCTCTGCTATCGGTTCGGGTGGGATATTTTGGGCCGTTTGCGTCACAGTCTTGTTAGCTTATCTGTTTGTTCGCACATTTGCGGATATTATTTCAACAATCTAAGGTACATCGCGCCTAA
>JAHDEB010000137.1:0-12420 GCA_020629055.1 Chloroflexota bacterium | reverse complement strand
TAATAGAAATCATTCGGGCATATAAATATTTAAAGGTAAGGATCAATCATGAAATTTAATTTTGAAAACCAAGTGGCATTGGTCACCGGTGGATCACGCGGTATTGGAAAAGAAATTAGCCAGATGTTGGCAGAAGCTGGGGCGAAGGTTGTTATTAATTACCGCTCAAATAAAACTGCGGCCGATGAGACGCTGGCTCAATTGGCCGGAGACGGTCATTTTGCAGTCAAGGCCGATATGGGCAACCCGGCCGATCTTAAGACCCTGGTCGATCAAATTATTTCGACACACGGCCGGATCGATGTGCTTATCAACAATGCTGGTATTTTTGAGGCCCACCCGATTTTAGAAACCAACTTTGATGATTGGCAAACAGCATGGCAAAATATTTTAAACATCAATTTGGTCGGACCGTCTAATCTTATCCATTTGTGCAGTCAGCATATGGCCAAACAGGGGGGCGGCCGGGTCGTGAATGTATCATCACGTGGTGCGTTTAGGGGCGAACCCGATTGCCCTGCATATGGGGCAAGTAAAGCGGGGATGAACGCGATGGGTCAATCGTTAGCCAAAAAGCTCGCTCCACAAAATATTTTTGTACACACCGTTGCGCCTGGGTTTGTGGAGACAGAAATGGCAAAAGAGGCGTTGAAAGGGGAAAATGGGGTTGCCCTGCGTAGCCAAAGCCCATTGAATCGTGTTGCAAAGCCTGAAGAGGTTGCGCGAACGGTGATGTTTTTAGCATCGGCCGGAACTGAGTTTTTGACCGGCTGTATTGTTGATGTCAACGGGGCATCATACCTGAGGTCTTAAGCGCTAACTGGAGGGGTCGACGCCGCCGGATTATAGTTGCGTTTTTCGAGCGCAATTTGGCCTCGGCAGCGTCGACCCCTACTCAGACATTTTTATATGGAAATAAACCGATTTAAAACCAACGACGGCCGAGACATCTATTCGTTTGCGGTACAGTCTTTTCCCACTTTAGCGACCAATATCTATTTAATCGATGATGGCTCTCGGCTGATTATGGTTGATACCGGCTCCGGTTTGCCAGAGTCGAACAAAGATCTGCTGGCAGGGTTCGAAGCGGTGAGTAGCACGATGGGCAAATCGATCAGTATGGCAGATGTTTCGGCCGTTTTGCTCACCCACGGTCACATTGACCATTTTGGCGGCCTCAAGTTCTTTCGCGAACACAATGCAGATGCCCCCATCGCCATTCATCAGCTCGACGTGCGGGTGATTTCAAATTACGAAGAGCGGGTCATTGTCGCATCACGCCGCTTAGATGCGTTTGCCGAACAGGCCGGTGTATCGGCAGAAAAACGGGTTGACCTGATGTCGATGTACACCTATAGCAAAAACATTTATGAATCGACTCCGGTTCAAATGGTGCTGGAAGATGAACAAGAAATCTTTGACATGACGGTGTATCACACACCCGGCCACTGCCCAGGGCAAGTTTGCTTTAAGGTTGATGACCTTATGCTGACGGCCGACCATATTTTGGGTCGCATTACCCCTCACCAGAACCCTGAAAGCATTACCCTAAACACCGGACTGGGCACCTATCTAAATGCTTTAAAAAAGATAAGCCGCGTCCCTGGTATTCGCTTGGGGTTGCCGGGGCACGAGAAAGTTATCGAAGATGTCTACGGCCGGATTGAAGAGATTCGCACGTTTCATGAAGGGCGGTTGCAGAAGGTGCTCGATATCTGTAAAACACCCAAAACGATGCTAGAAGTCAGCATGGAGCTTTTTGGTGAGGTCAAGCATTATCATCGTTTACTGGCGATAGAAGAGGCGGGTGCCCACGTTGAATATTTATATTTGCGTGGCGAGCTAATGGCGGCGAATTTAGAAGAAATCGCCAATCGGCCGCATCCGGTCATTCAATATGTTTGTGATGATTAATCAAATCGTAATTGCCGATTGTCCGTTGCTCATTTAAAGCTGGCAGAAGCAAAGTGAAGGAATAATCGATAAGAAGGAACAAACAATGGGCAATCAGCAACCGGTTATCGCCAAGAAACTACTTAGTTGGTGGGACGAGGGTCACGCCGATCTACCGTGGCGCAGCTCAAGCGACCCTTATCGCATTTGGGTATCTGAGATCATGGCGCAGCAGACTCAACTGGCGACCGTTATCCCTTATTATGAAAGATGGATGGTGCGCTTCCCAACCGTGCAAGCCTTAGCCGAGGCACCCTTAGATGATGTGTTGAAGCTATGGGAAGGATTGGGATATTACAGTCGGGCGCGCAATTTACATGCGGCGGCCCAAATGGTCGTCAATGATTTTGATGGGATCATGCCCGGCACGGCAGCCGATTTGCAAAAGCTAAAAGGGATCGGCCGATACACGGCGGCCGCCATCGCCTCAATTTGTTTCGAAGAACCGGTGGCTGTGCTAGACGGCAACGTGATTCGGGTCCTGTCTCGTTTACACGACTTGCCAGATGATGTGACCCAAACGGCGACTAAGAACATGTTGTGGGATATGGCTCAAAACCATGTGCCGCTGAATCGCCCGGGAGATTACAACCAATCCCTGATGGAGCTTGGGCAAACGGTATGCAGCCCGAAATCCCCAAAATGTTTATTGTGCCCACTGCGGGACCCTTGCTTGGCCCGTCAGCGTGGCACGCAGGCCGAACGGCCGGTTAAACCCCCGCGTAAAAAGACACCACATTACGATGTGGTCGCCGCGGTTATTTGGGAGCAGGCGGTGGGTGAGGGGCGCTTCTTAATCGCTCAACGGCCGCTAGACGGCCTGTTAGGCGGGCTGTGGGAATTCCCTGGGGGCAAACTAGAATCGGGCGAGACGTTGGCGCAGGCTTTAGTTCGTGAAATTGAAGAAGAGTTATCCATTAAGGTTAAACCCGCGGCCGAAGATCCCTTTGTCGTGGTTAAGCACGCCTATACTCATTTCAAAATTACCTTGAATGCGGTACACGCGCTTTATGATGGGGGGAAGATCCAACATGTGGGGGTCATCAACCATGCATGGGTAACAGCCACCGAGCTACCCAATTACGCATTTGCAGTAACTGATCAAAAAATAATCGCTGCGCTTTAACTTTTGGGCCGCTGTTTTTGTACTTTTGCTATGCTAGTTGAATAGATGATTCACTTTTCAGTTAATGGGGACCTTGCAAAAGAGGCGCTTGGCGTGAAGGTCGTGTGAACCTTAATGTTTTCTGAACCTGCGACAATCTCATTGTAAGTTGCTCTGTCTATAATTATTTATAGTAAGTACTTTCTTGATGAATAGTACGAAAGTGACTGTAGCCGATACTGACTAATTTAAGCCGTTGCCAAGAAATAAACAGTACACTATAGCTGTAATGGAGCGGATGCCAGCCCGTGCGCCCATCGTAATTATCTTTCTTTATTTGACGGATTTAACGGCCTATTTGTGCATTTGAAAAAGAGTTATCAATTAACGTGGTAAACCGTACTCGGTTTATCCATTGATCATAGGCTTTAATCGATGCGGATCAGTTGTCTGTGTGACCCTTATTTGTTTAAAAGAAATATTATGAAAACAATGAATCGAAAATCAATTCGCTACGCATTTTTTGCCCTTTTCCTTAGCATTTTTATGCTGGGGTATTTCGATGGAGCTATGGCGGCTGATGATCTTCCAGATCGAAGCGACGTTGTGCCAGAAATCGGCCAAACTGGTGATCCAACAGAAACACCCACAGAAACACCTGAGCCAACGGCGACCGCTACAGCAACAGCAACGGCGACCAACACGCCAACAGCGACCGCTACTGCAACCAATACCCCAACGGCGACCAATACCCCGACCGCGACAAGTACCGCAACAAGTACTTCGACACCGACACAAACTGCGACCCCAACCAACACCCCAACACCAACACCGGATTTTCGTCCTTTGCCGACTTTTACTCCGCGTGATGAAGACGATCTGAGCTGTGCCGGACTTGATCTGATGTACGTGGTAGATGAGTCTGGCAGTATGGGAACCAATGACTTTGATGGTCGATCACGCATGGATGGGGTGAAAGACGTCGTGGTGCGTAACAATGCGTTTCTCACCAGCTTTGGCAGTCGTAGTGGTGCCAACGTCGGGCTAATTTCGTTTGACCATACGTTAACCTTAAGACAAGATTGGACCGAAGATGTAACCAATGTAGATAATGCTGTACAGGCGCTTAATGCCGGTGGTGGTACCAGCATGGGGCCTCCGTTGGCGCTAGCGCGTGAGCGTATTATCGCTCTAGGCGATGTAGAAGGAACACCCGTAATTGTTTTGGTTGGTGATGGTATCCCGGCCGACACCGCTGCGGTTTATACACAAATCGACCTGATTCGTGACACAACCAATGCGCGTATCTTTGCGGTCGGTATTGGGTCCGGCTTTAACCCGATTATTTTACGTGACGCTGCCAATTCAACCGGCGGTATATTCGTCTCGGTTGCGGGTGGTGATGAACTTGAACAAGCGTTACGCGATTACTTCTTAGAATTGTGTGACCGTATCGACCTTCAGCCAATGTTAGACATCCAGTCTGAAAGCAATAATCCAGATTATGTTCGCTTAGAAGAGCGAGTTGTTTATGACATGGGTGTACGTGCCAACTTGCCGGCGGACCCAAGCGAAGGTGACTTACGCCCTGCCAATAGCATCATCCTGACCCTAACACTTAACACGTTAGACCCCTTAATTGGGACGACGATTGACTATGTTGAGGTCGTTAATAGTGATCAGTTCATCTGCACAATTTCAGGGGATGAGACGCAAGTTGTGTGTACGTTAGATAATTTTGGTCTGCTGCCAGAAGAATACAAACTTCTATACCCAGATGCGGAAGCTCCGTTGGTTGCTCGCGTTTTTGCCCGTGTGCCGGGGAAATATTATCCAAATAAAATTTCGGCCGCACTTGAGGTCGGGTCAACGCAGCTAGATGTTGTGCCTGAAAACGACTTTGTTATCGCCGAGATCGATATACAAAAGAAGTGGGCTTATCTGGGTGAATATGATGCCGGTTTTGCCCCATTTAGCCACGTGCGCTATGACCAAGAAAGCCTTGAGTTAAGCCCAGGCGTGGAGCAAGAGTATGATCGTGATCCGACTGACCTCACAGTCAATCCGTTGCAAGTGCCCATTGGGATGGCGATCGGTGCAGAGACTGAACGGGCGCCCCGCTTGGTAGCTGAATTCTGCTATGGGTTTTACAACTCAGTTGATCGTGAAATCACGGCCCCATTCCCTTCTTGTTCCGATGATCAACATGAGATTGAAGGAACGTTCTTGATTGAAAGTTACACAGTCATGACGGCAACATCCCGAGCGCAGACAATTCTTGGGCTGCGTGATTTAGAGACCCTCAGCGTTACGAATTATGATGGCAGTCAGATTTCCGTTGACCTCGGTGACATCGCTGGCACGCCGGCTCAGATTGGCCGTTTTGTTGAAAATTTAGATACAAGCTCCCCTCTAGCAGGTTGTACCTCGGCCGTGCCTGAAATTAACGCCGGTTGTGTGCGCTCTTTCGATCCATATATGCAAACTGTGCCAGCTGCGTACCGTTGGTTGACACGTGAGCACACGATGTTGATGACTTTGACTTCTGGTGGACGCGAATTTGACTGTACATTGGTTCGTGATGGAGTCACTTTTGATCAATGTGCGATCTTTGATAATGCTCGACCGTCTATCATGGAATTATCCGGCCGATTGTCTGGGCGTGTCTTTTTCCGTGACGAAATACGCCTTTTCTCTCTTAATGACAGTGAATATGGTGCGTACACTTTGCAGATTCCACTCAGCCAGCGAAGCGATGGGACTGATGGTATCACCTATGGCTCAACCAACTTCCAATGGGTTGCTCCGTTTGTCGAGCCATCACCCAATCGATGATATAAGGCATCCCCTCATCGCTTATTAAACAGACCCAGCTGGTTGGTACATTGATGTATCAACCAGCTTTTTTTATGCCTACTCCTCTCCTAGATCTATCAAACTTAATTGAATCCAACCGAGCCTGCCATCGAGCAATCGAACCTCTTGCCATGTGACACCGTTGATCATCGCTCTGCCTGGCTCTAGCAATAGCGGGTCTCCGTTGTTGATTAGGGCCAATTGATTGTTACCGGGTACCCGGTAAACCCAAGTTACACTACCAACAAAATCGGCTGAGATCGTTTCAACGTTAACGGCCGTAGGAGTAATCGTTGGGGTCGGTGTGGCTGTGGGTAACGGCGTTGGGGTTGATGTGGGTTGTGGCGTATTTGTCGGTGTTGGCTCATCGGTAGGCGTTGGGGTAGGGGTGTCTGCGGTTTCTGTCGCACTTTCGGCCGCTGTCGGAGCGGGTTCTGACTCATTTGCCTCGCTCGTGTCTATGTCTGTGTCTTCTTCATCAGAAGGAGCCGGTTGACTAAAAGCGCCCGTGACACTGGTTGGGTCGGCCGTTTCTTCCGGCTGCTCAGCCTGGCTACCCATCGCCCCGGTTTGTGCCGCAGCCACAGACTCGCCTTCTGGTTCAATTAATTCAACTTGATCGACCGATTCATCTGATTGCGGCTGAGGCAATGTTGCCACCGCTTGGCTGCTGGTCGGTTGTGCTGCGGTTACCGCATTTTCAATATTTGCTGTGGCGGCTGGTTCACCGATGGGGACACCTGCCATAAAAAAGCCCGCCCCCAATAACGTGCAAGCTAGCCCCAATCCGGTCAGCCGTCGCCCCCCCTGCGAGAAGCGGGAACCGGCCATGCGAAAACGAACCAGCAAATTTGGTGACTGCGCCAAAAATGCTAGTGCTGAAAATACCACGGCGAGCCCGGCCGAGATACCCATGCCTATTAGTGTCCATGTTGGAAATCCACCCATAAGGGCAGAATTATAGATCGGAGTGATAAAAGCACAATTATTTTTCGCATTCGCTCACATCTTTTACCTTACGGCAAAACTTTTAATCCGAAGCGTTTTGGCCTTTTTACGTAAACGGATCGTGAAGAAGCAAGAATGAAAGACATCGCGTAAGTGAGCCAGCCTACATTAAGCGTAACTTTTATGTAAGGTCTATGAATGTTATGCCACAGACCTGTCTGCACAGTAGTTTAGGAAATAGGAAACAAACGGGGAAGCGAATCTTAAATCCTAAAAAATAAATGGTAGTAAGATGGACAACAAAACGTTTTCAAAACTTCTCTTTGTCTCAACATTAATTTTTGGATCACTCTTGATTTTCTCAGGACAGGTTTCGGCGCACAATGTATTACAAACCGGTCCGCCTGCAACTGAGACACCAACTGAGACGCCAACCGCAACAGAGACAGCTGTGCCCACTGCAACCGCTACGGCTACGGCGACCGCTCCAGCTACGGCAACCCCCACATTGCCCGCAACTGAGACCCCCACTGTGCCAGCGACTGCAACGCCAACGGTTCCCGCTACCTCAACTGCAACATCGACAGCGACTGCAACCGCCACGGCTACCGCAACATCTACAACGGTTCCAACCAATACGCCATCCCCTACACCAAGCCCTACAGCAACCATTGAATTTAAACCACTGCCGATTTTTCAACCTCGTACAGACCCATTCCTAAACTGTTCAAGCTTGAACATGGTTTATGTGGTTGATACCTCGGGCAGTATGGGGGCTCCATTTGCATCTGGTTCTACTATTCCAAAAATTGACGCAGCCAAAGCGGCGATGCAAGATACAAACAATTTCTTAGATACCTATGTACAACTAGATAATGTAGATACGGCTTTAGTTGAATTTAGTACATGGCCAACAAAAACAAGCGTGCGCCAAACTTGGACCCAAGATGTTACGATCATCAATAATGTGATCGGGACATTATATGCCCAAGGTTCGACCAACATGTCTCGTGGATTATATTATTCAGAAAATTTGGTTGGCCCACCGGTTGTTGGTTCGACACCGCTCATCGTTTTACTTTCAGACGGCCTGCCGACCGAAACATTTAATGGGTTAGGTGGCGGACAACAGTCTGTTAATGATGCTTACACTCAAATCGATTCGATTCGAGATAATACCGGCGCACGTATTTTCGCATTAGGGCTTGGGGCCGCCAATGGAACGAATACCGGGTTTGATCCAGCTATTCTAAGATATGCAGCTAACGTAACGGGCGGCTATTATGTGCCTGTAAATACACCTCAAGACTTAACCGATGAGATCAAAGCGTATTTGGGCGAAGTTTGCGATTGGGTTGACTTAGAACCGACTTTAGAACTGTTGCCGCAGCCACAAGTTCGCTTAGAAGAGCTTGTCACCTATGTCATCGGCGTTGAAAGTAACAACAATGTTCCTGGAGCGATTGAGCAATACAAACCGGTTAATAACATGACGATTACGCTGGAATTGCAAACTGAAGCTACAAATGCAGGCATAGGCGGGACACCGCTCGACAACGTTATTTTAAACAGCGTGCATCCCGATTTTGATTGCGTAATTAGTAACGACCAGACAAAGGTTGTGTGTACTTTAGACCCCGGCAAACAAATCGAAATTGATTCATCTACGACGATCGCCTCGATTTCGGCCCGAGTGCCTGGCAAACACTATCCGGATGAAATTAAGGCGAAGGTAAATGTTGAAACGACATTTACGGATATTGATGCGGATGAGCCAGATACGAATAATGTTCTCGATGAATCGCTAGACATTGAAAAAAGCTGGGTTTATTTAGGCGAAGCTGAAACCGGGTTAAAGACATTCACTCATGTCGCTTATGATAATAGTTCGCTACGCTTCTCGATTGCGGCCAATTTAGAATCAGACAATAGCTCGGACGAGATTATACCTAACCCGATTCAGGTGCCGGTCCGCATGGCGATCGGGGCCGAGGTCGACCAAGCCCCCCGTTTGATGGCGGAATATTGCTACGGTTTTTATGATGGCACGACGTTTGCAACCAATGCTCCGGCACCATCATGTTCTGACGAGCAGCATTACATTGAAGGGGCGTTTTTATTTGATGAATATGCGTTTGATCAAGTTGATTATCAGGTTGCTGATAATGTCGGTGGGCTCGTTACCCGGCAGACATTGTCGGCCGACGATATAAATGGAAACCCGGTCAATGTGTCATTAAACGGCAACGGCCGCTATGCTGAAAATCTAGATACGTCATCTGCGTTGGCCGGTTGCTCCCCGTTATCCAGCATTGTGCCTGGAAACTGTATGCGCTATTTTGTAGATTATGATGGCTCTGTTGGGGCTGATTACCAATGGCAAAATAGTGAATATACGCTAATCAGTACCACAACGTCTGGCGGCCGTACATTCAATTGCAATACGCTCGATCGAATCGGTGAACAGTCTCAGTGTGTGAACTATACCAATGCAAAACCTGGTTATTACAAAATTACCGGCAAGCTGCTAGGCGATGCGATTTTCCGTGACGAAGTTCGACTAAAAACATTGGTCGACCCTAATTATGGAAACTACCTGATCCGTTTAAAAGTGGCGGAAGATGCGAGCGGCAATGAAGGGATCGTTTTTAATACAACCTACCAGTTTATCGCGCCGTTTGTTAACCCAGACAACTAAGTTCAAACTGAGTCATCCTTAATCGTTAATTGAAAGCCAGCGATCCATAGCTTCACTTGCTATGAGTCGCTGGCTTTTTTGATGCTTGAAATTAGCGGTTTTTCAAGTTTTCTTCTAGAAACATAACTGTCTGGTTCCATGCATCGCCGGGTGAACCAGGCACATCGAAGTTGTCTTCATTCAAAAAGCCGTGCCCCATTCCTTCATAGATCGTCACCTCGTTTGAAATTTCTAAACTATTAAGGGCCGCTTCAAATTCTAGGACATCGTCTACAAAAATTTGCTGATCTTCGCCCCCGAAAATGCCGAGCACCGCTTTGCCTTCGGTGAATGGGGTAAGTAATGCGGGATCTGTCACAACGGCACCGTAATACATTACAGTCACTGCTAATCTTTCTGATTGCCGCAGCCCCAGCTGCAATGATTCACCACCACCAAAACAGAAACCCATGCTGGCGGTTCGACTGGGGTCTACATTGGGGCGATCTTGTAGCCAGACAAGTGCGGTATCAAGATCGCCTCTTACAAGTTCGTCGGGGGTCGTTAGCCGCATAAACAGCGCACGGGATATGCGAGAAGTCAGTCGGCCGCGATAGGCGTCGGCCGCCAATACAACGTATCCTTCTTCCGCAAGCGCATCGGCTAAAACCACCATGCCTTCGTTTAAGCCCCACCATTCATGGATGAGCAAAACAGAGGGGTGAGGCCCATCCCCTTCAGGCTCTGCCAAATACCCATGTAACGTCGTGCCGTCCGCATGTTCGAACGTGACATTGGTGTAGTTGGTTGCCCGGTCGCCAAAAGCTGCATCAAACATGATGAACCCAGCTGGAACCAACACCAATAGTAAGATGATGATTCCTAAGGTGATTAAGATCCGTTTTATGATTTTCCACATTGTATTCCTCCTTGAAGTCGATGAGGCTCAAGCTTTATAAATTCTACGCCAGTCTACAAGTAAATCCTTTGCGATAGATTTGAATTGATAAAAGTTGCATTGGCAACGGGTGGGAGATAGAATTTATCAAACGCTCGTTTGAAAACCTTGCGAACATCATTTTTTGTAAATTGCGCAGAGATTCGCCCAAATTTATGCAGATTATGGATTTTTCGCTTGATATTTTGCTTTTTTTGCATTTGTGCCGATCTGAATTCAACGAATTCTATAAGTACGCGACATAAAGTGTTTAATTTTTTGTGTAAAAAAGCTACACTTCTAGCCGGTTGGTTACAGATCAACCACATTACGTTTCCCAAAATCTAAATAGCGATGATTCAACCTTAAAGATGTGGTCATTCGGCCCGCTAAATGAACATCCTATTTTGTCTCTTTGATACGGAGGTCATTCTTAAATGAAAGTTATTGTTTGTGTTAAACAAACCCCGAGCACCACAGCAACGTTCAGCGTCGCAGATAATGTGGTTTCTTGGGAAGATACCGGGAGCGGCAAACCAAATGTCGTTAATCCCTGGGATGAATATTGTGTAGAAGAAGGCATTCGCCTGAAAGAAAACCACGGTGCAAGCGCTGTTGTTGCCCTAACGGCCGGCCCAGAAGGTGCTGTTGACGTTTTACGCACCAGTTTGGCAATGGGCTGTACCGAAGCATTCCATGTGGCAGATGACGCGATTAGCGGCCTAGATGCCAATGACAATGCAAAGGTATTGGCAGCTGCGGTTAACAAAATCGGAGATGCTCAGGTTGTAATCTGTGGGAAACAAGCTATCGATGGTGATAGTGGTGTGACCCCAGTGATGCTTGCTCGCGAATTGGGTGCAACCCCATTGACCTACGTGTCAGCAATCAAATCAGTTGACGGTGGCACCATTACTGTTGAGCGTATGCTTGAAAGCGGCCAACAAGAAGTGACCGCCAGCTTACCCGTTGTTATCAGCGTTGTACGCGAGATCAACGAGCCACGTTATCCATCGTTCATGGGTATTCGTAAAGCGAATAAAGCTGCAATCCCTACCACCAACTTGGGTGAGCTAGGTGTTGAAGTTAAAGGCAGCACCAACGTTTCTTGGGGCACGATCTATGCACCAGCACAACGCGAAGGTGAAGTTGAAATTATGAGCGGCGATTTGAGCGAACAGGTTAAATCTTTGGTTGACCGTTTGTACGAGGAGAAAGTGATATGAGCGGCGTATTTGTTTATATCGAAAATTCTGGTGGCGAAATGGCCAGCATCAGCTCAGAAGCTTTGGGCGTCGCGCGAGGTGTTGCTGCAGACCTTGGTTCGGCCGTAACTGCCGTTGTGGTTGGAAGTGGTGTTGACGCTGTTTCTGCGGCCGCTTTTGACTTAGGTGCTGACAATGTGATTGCAGTTGATGATGCCTCTTTAGATGGTTTTACTGCAACCGCTTATGGCCCAACTGTGACCCAAATCGTAACCGATGGTGGTGCTGATGTATTCATGGCTGGTGCTTCAACTGAAGGCCGAGACATCTCAGCATGGGTTTCTGCGGATACCGGCGCTGGCTTGATGGCTGATGCGATCGGTGTCAAAGTAGATGGCGGCCGTGTGGTTGCTACCCGTACCGTCTACGCGGGCAAATTATTGGCCGACGTATCTGTTCCTGAAGGGCTACAGATCGTTACCACCCGTAACCGTGCGTTCCCACCTGCCGAATCAACCGGCGGCTCTGGTTCAGCTAGCTCAGCGTCTGCAGCAGCAGCGGCTGGCGATACCAAAGTTGTTGGTGTTAGCCAAAAAGAGAGCGGCGTTAGCTTGACCGATGCATCAAAAATCGTCTCTGGCGGCCGTGGTGTTGGCGGACCAGAAGGGTTTGCGCCTGTACAATCTTTGGCTGACTCAATCGGCGCAGCGATGGGTGCATCACGTGCGGCCGTTGACGC
>JAHDEB010000136.1:12816-16673 GCA_020629055.1 Chloroflexota bacterium | reverse complement strand
ATTGATGGCCGGCCGGAACAAAGCTACTATCTCAGTTTTCGGCCGAAACTTTCACCGTCGCAACCCCTTTCTGAACATCCCAACACACTTTTGAAACTCGTCTACCGGGATGGGGTGCCAGCAAAGGTTCCTAGCCTAAAGCCAGATCAAAAAGATGGATATTGGAAGATCGGTATCACACTTGAGGATGTTGATCTCGGCCGAGACGCGCTGCTAAATGCAGGCATCAGTGTGACAGAGCCGAAGCAATTTCGCGACATCGGCTATCTCTGCCATCTAAATGATCCGGACGGTCACAGCATCGAATTATTGCAGCATAGGTTTGCGCAAAACCATCAGACATTGCCCCCGAAGTCTGAATATCTTTTAAAAAATCGGCCGACTTTGGGCCAAATTACTCTACGGGTCAAAGACATAGAAAAAAGCCTCCGGTTCTATCAAGATGGGTTGGGGATGCGGCTATTATCGAGGCAGGTTGTAGAACCATATCGCTTTACCCTCTACTTTTTGGCATACACAGACGATGAACTTCCCTTTGAAGATATTGACCATGTGGGCAACCGAGAATGGCTGTGGCAACGGCCGTACACGACTCTGGAACTGCAGCACGTTTGGGGCACTGAAGACAGCGATTTCACCTATCGGGTGGGATCAGACACCGGTTTTGAGGGGATGGGGATTGGCGTGGCTAACCTGGCGCAAACGCTTGAGGAGTGCCGACTCGTTGGCAGTAGGAACAATGGTCAGATTGTTTACGACCCTGACCTATATCGTATTCAGCTATATCCAATTCTCCAACCGTAAATTTTCAACCCGCTGAAATTCTTTCAAATTATTTGAAACTAAAGTTTCCTCTCGGCTCAGTGCATGGGCAGCTATAAGCATATCTAATGGACCGATGGGTGTTCCCTTGACCTCCAAATCAGATCGGATGAGGCCGTATTCACGTGCGGCCGGCCGATCCCAACTCAAGACGTTTAAGCGGTTCACAAATTGGTCGAGTATGTTTTGATTAAACTGCTTGGATGAGGATTTGTCTACCCCATATTGGAGTTCTGCATAGGTCACAACAGAGATGGCAAGCTCATCGGCTGGGATTTCTTTAAATTTTTCTAGCACCGCTATCGGCCGCTTCCGAATGATATAGATGCAGATATTGGTATCGAGAATGTACATTACGAGGCGTCCTAGTCGAAAAGCTGATCTCGAATTTGCGGCACTCCCTGATCCCGCTCAGCCAAAAAGTCCTCTGTAGGCAAAGGAACCTCTTCAAAAAAGGTACGCCAATCGGCCGGCATCGGCGACAGGATAATATTGTCCCCTTCACGGCGAATAAGGACTTCTTGCCCCTCAAATCTAAATTCTTTGGGCAGGCGGACCGCTTGGCTACGGCCGTTGGTGAATATTTTTGCTGTTTTGACTGTCATTCAACCTCGCAGTGGTAGATACCGAAAGTATATACCGCGCGACTTTGCCTTGTCAAACATTTATTCTAAAAACCAAGCGGATTCCATTTTATCCCTTATCCTTTCTCCTTTAGCCCTTTCACCACCTTACCTGGTGTAAACGGAAACTCATCAAACCAAACTCCGGTCGCATCGTGCAGGGCGGCACCGATGGCGGGTGCCAAAGGAATCATCGGCATTTCGGCCATACCACGCGCACCCCATGGCCCTTGGGGATCAGGAATCTCTAGGATGTCTGATTCGACTTCGTCTGGGATATCAAGAATGCCAGGAATAAGATAGGTGCTAAAACGCGGGTTGAGAATCCGGCCGTCTTTCAGCTGCAAATTCTCGGTAATCGAATACCCCACAGCTTGAATCACACCACCTTCAATTTGCCCTTCAACCTGCTGCTGATTGATCGTCTTGCCGACGTCGTTGGTTGAAATCACTTTGTTGATTTTGATATGCCCCGTTTCGGTGTCTACGAGCAGATCAACATACTGGGCCACATACCCGAAGGTGATATTGCCGTCTCCGTACCCGGTTTCATAATCGAGCGTCACCGTCGGCCGGGGTGTAAAGCGATGATGACCGATCGCCGGCCGTTCTTCTTCCTGCCACTGTTTGAGCGCTTCTTCGCCGGCCCGTTTAATGGCGTTACCGGCCATAAAGGTTAGGCGCGAGGCTGATGCAGAGCCGGAGTCGCCGGTTTCGGCCGTGTCGCTGACGATCATGCGCACTTTTTCAACCGGCACGTTGGTCGCGCGGGCGGCCATTTGACGGAACACCGTATGCGCCCCTTGGCCGACGTCGGCCCCGGCGTGACGGCAAACGACTTCTTCGATTTGCCCATTTCCGTAGATTTCGATGGTTGCTTCGCACCGTTCAGGAAAGCCGTAGCTAAAGCCAACATTTTTGAAAGAGATGGCGAAGCCACGGCCCCGTTTAATGCTTTCGGGGTCCGGCGGTAGCGTTTGGAATGATTGGAAGTTCGCCACATCGTCGGCCGTCACATCGTTGTTCAACCCATCATCCCAAGAAGCGGTTTTCGCGCACGATTCGATGACTTCGGGCAAACTAACGCCGGGTGGCATCGCCACTTGGGTAATTTGCATACTTTCTTCGCGCAGACAATTTTTAAGACGAAGCTCCACCGGGTCCATGCCCAAAGCGGCCGCCAATTTGTTCATTTGGGATTCAGCCACAAACGCCCCTTGAGGTGCACCAAAGCCACGGTACGCCCCACCGGGAACGCTGGTGGTGTAGACCGCTTTGCTGTCGATGCGGGCGTTGGGAATATCGTACGCGCCCCCGACACAAATGTGGAAGTTGCCCAACACTTTGTTGCTGGTGTAGTTATAGGCCCCGGCGTCTAAAAAGACGTCCGCTTCGACCGCAGTAATTTTGCCGTCTTTCGTGGCACCCCATTTTGTTTTTACTTTGCCCCGATGCCGTTTGTGGTGCCCCACAATGCTTTCTTCGCGGCTCCATTGGCTGCGAATCGGCCGGGTGATTCCCTTTTTATGCAGTTCTAGCGACGCGACGGCCAAAACGATCTGCAACGACATATCTTCGCGGCCGCCAAACGCACCACCTATCGCCGGGTAGATGACGCGCACTTTATCGGCCGGCAGGTCGAGCGCGTGGCAAATTTGCTCTTGGTCTTCGTGGGTCCATTGCCCAGCGATTTCAACCGTCACCCGCCCCGCGTCATCGATGTAGCTCACGGCCGCCTCTGGTTGCAAATAGGCATGTTCTTGATGGGGGACTTCGTACTCCCCTTCGACAACAACGTCGGCCGTTGCCCAACCTGCATCGATATCCCCTTTACGAATTTTTAGATGGTAGTAATCGTTCCCTTCGGCCCCACTCTCGGGGTGAAGCAGGGTATCGGTTGCCAAGGCGCTATCGATGTCTGGGAAAATCGGTAGCTGCTCCCATTCGATATTGATCAGTGCGGCCGCTTCATGGGCGATCTCAACGCTGTCCGCCACGACGATGGCGACGTGGTCCGCTTCCCAACGACTCACATCAGATGGCACTTTGCTCCGGCCGCTGCTTTCGGTGCCGATAAAGACCGGTTGGTCGAACAGGGTCAACCCATATTCGTTAACGGGAATGTGTTTGCTGGTAAATATCCCAGCTACCCCGGGCAAAGCTTCAGCCGCGCTTGTGTCCATACTCAACATGCGGGCATGCACTTGGTCGCTAAACAGCACCACGGCGTGCAAAAACTGGTCTGCCGAAAATTGGCCGTGCTTAATATCGGCCGTTTGAATATCGCCCGAGTAGCGGGTTTCGCCGGTTACTTTTCCGGCCGCGTCGATTCGTTTTTCTGATGTTCCAAGTGTCATAAGGTTACATGTGGCAAATTGCAAGTTGCAAGTTGCCGATTTAAAGGATTTGATT
>JAHDEB010000136.1:1761-12716 GCA_020629055.1 Chloroflexota bacterium | reverse complement strand
AAGGTTACATGTGGCAAATTGCAAGTTGCAAGTTGCCGATTTAAAGGATTTGATTTCCCATCCAATCTAGAAACGTATTTTCTTTTGTAATCTTGTTGAACCGATTAGCTTTAAATCGATCTCATCTTTACCGTTTTTGACAGTCACCTGTGTCTTTTTAGCGATCCTACTCTGTTAAATTGTTTATCTCAAATAAGACCGCAAGATAAACAATTGTCCACTTAGCCTGTAAGGTTATTTTCAACCCACAAACGATTCAGCCCTAAACTGCTTCTAATTAATTTTGCCTACAAAAGGCAATAACCATGAAGTTTCAAGCAGTAAAAGTTCGTTTAATCATCACGCTCTTCGTTCTCATTTTTTTAATTACCATCCCACTCTCATCCGGCATTCTCGCCAAGTCGTCCGGCCGAGAATTATTCTCCTACACGGTTCAAAATGGTGACACGCTTTCGAAAATCTCTAAACGATTTGGCGTCACCCAAGCTCAAATTGTGACGGTTAACAACATCCAAAATCGGAATCTAATTTGGGCAGGGCAAACGTTATATCTGCCGGAAAGCGACTCTGAATCGTCAGCACCCGCATCCAATCAGATTCAGCATGACACACCAAAAGTCAATGCCCCTTCTAGCGCTGCGCTCAAACAGCATGTCGTGCGCGCGGGTGAATCCTTGTCTTCAATCGCACAGCTTCATGGAGTTTCACTCCAAGCGTTGCGAGACTCAAACCCTACGGCCGGTTTAATCTTGTATGTCGGAGACATCTTGAATATCCCAGACTATGAACAAGGTCAGTACGCCAATTTAGGTGAGATCTTTTGGCCCGTTGAGGGGCGCTGGGTTGTTAAAGGGTATCAATACGGTCATCGAGCGATTGATATTGTTGTGCCGACCGGTTCACCAATTCAAAGTTTAGGTGATGGCACAGTAGAATATGCTGGGTGGTCGGCCGTCGGTTACGGCAACATGATCTTGATCGATCATGGAGGTGATCTACATACCCTTTATGCCCATCTCAGTGAGATTCAGGTACAAACGGGTGATGCAGTCGGCCGCAATGAAACGATTGGGCTTTCTGGCAGCACGGGAAACTCTTCGATGCCCCATCTACATCTTGAAATACGAGATGGGTTTAGCCTCATCAATCCCTGCCTTTATTTAGACGGAGGCTGTTAGACTTAAAATTTTCTCAGTCAGTCATTACCTCGAATGTCGCTTTACTAAATGGGGCCATTTTTGATCATCGTCCATTATTCTCTAAGCGTTCGACGCACCACAATTCGCTTGGCCGACGGCGTACGAATGGTTTCAAAATCGCGCCCGGCAAATAGCGGTTCAAAACCCACCTGCACATCCCCTTTGTTCTGACGTTTAGAGCCAGCAAATGGGAATCCATCAACGGCCGTGGCACCACGATCTTGAGCCAATTCAACCGCTTTTTCAAGCAGTTTGTCGGCGATGCCCAGCCCACGGGCATCTTTGTCCACGTAAAAGCATGGAGCAAGCCAAATCTTATCGTCCAGATCTTTATCACGCCCTTTATAAGTCGGGGTTTTAATGGCACGCGCATAGCGACTACGTGGGCCTATGGCGCACCAACCGACCGGTCGCTCATCCAAATACGCCAACAGCCCCATCGGTTCACCTTCAGATTCCATCAAATCGAGAAAACTTTGCCGATTGCCGGCCGGCCCATCTGCTTGGTACTGTTTAACGGAGGTTATAAACCACATGCACCAACACCGTTTGGTCTCAGCACTCGTCTTAAAAAGGGCATCGAGGTCTGGAAGCAGATCCAATGTGAGCGGTTTAATTGTTATTTCTCCCATAGATTTCGTTATAACCTTTTCAAACGCTCAGTCGCTTCATCGACCGTAATCGAACCATTCTCCAACATTTTTAAAATGATGCGCCTTTCTTCTTCACTGTTGTCCGACTGTGGCTGCTTCAGGTTTGATTTTGCCTCACGCTCTTGGGGCACGCCGGCCCATTCATCCACATCTCGCATCGCTTTACCAAAAATTTTATTGAGCAGCCCTTTCCCCTTATTCCGTTTTTGCAACATCACCATCGACTTGATCCCATCGCCGATCTTTTCAATCAGCTCTTCGGGGTCAAGCAGATCTTCGAAATCAATGTCAAAATCCTCTTTCCGCTTGGTTTTTTTGATATTTTTTGTTTTTTGCTTTTCAGTTTGCAACGGCCGCAGATAGACATCTCCATCCGTCTCGATGATCAGCCGACATGAATCGTCACCAAGCGTTGCCTGAAACTCGTTCGGGTTGGAGGTTTCGTTTGGCAAACGCATCTGGTTAACCAAATCTCCCTTGTGTGTCACCAAAAACTGTACATTTTGATCTAAGGGCCAATAGACGATTACGTCCCCACTCCCGATGATATGATGTTTTTCGGCCGGAAGCGCCCCTTGTATAACTACGTCCCCATCTACAGAATCAAGTTTCACCACCCCACTGATACTGCTGAGGAATACGTCTCCTTCAATGTCAGCCACTTCGATTTTTCCACTGCAGCCACGCACACTAAAGTCGCCGACCGCCTTAGCGATTTTTATATCGCCTGTAATGAATTTAACGCTAGTGTCCCCTTCAATTGATTTTGCGAAAATACCGGCCGCTTTTTTAACTTCCAAGTCTCCACTAACAGATCCAATCGTTAACGCCTCTTGCAAATCTGATACTTTGACATCATAGTCGCCCCAATCTATACGCAACGATCGCAGCTCTTTTGCATACAATTTGTCCTCAACATGTTGAACAACAACCGGCGCATTTTTGGGCACATACGCTTTAAAATCAAACTCCGCCAACACATTCACGTACGAACCGTCTTGGAGCACACTTACATCATCGTCATCTGAATAAGACAAGATAGCTTTTGAAGTTCCTTGCAAGTTTACCCGCCCATTACAGCGTTCAATGTTTATAGTTGATTCTGACCCGATTTTTAGCTGATGTTTTGCCATAAATTCTTGTGACCTAAGGATTAAGCAAGCGAGCCGCACATTCGTTTTTATTGATTATCGGCAGCTTCATGCACCGCTTGCATAATTTTATAATAGCCGGTGCAGCGACATAGATTGCCACTAAGTCCCTGCTTAATCTGCGCCGTCGTTGGATTGGGATGCTCTTCTAATAACTTGGTACCAGACATGATAAAACCAGGAATACAATAGCCACACTGCACGGCCGCTTCGTCGATAAAAGCTTGCTGCAGTGCGCTTAATTGATCCCCTTCTGCCAATCCTTCAACTGTTGTAATCTGCGCCCCGTGTGCTCGCCCGGCCGGAACCAAGCAGCCCATAACCGCTTTGCCGTCTAAAAAGACCGTACATGCACCACATTCCCCTTCGGCACATCCCTCTTTCGATCCGGTTAAGCCTGCTTCATCGCGCAACCAATCTAGCAATGTTTTACCCGCTGCGTGTTTAGCGATGACCGTCTCCCCATTGATCGTTGTCTCAATTTCGGTGTCATTTTCGATTAATGCTGTCCGGTGGCTGGCTGATGTTCCATCGGCTATGCCTGCTAACATTGCTGGCTCTTGTGGCCAAGTGGCAGCCTGCTGATTGTCGCGTAAAGCTTTTAAGCCGCGTGACACCATCACCTTGATCAGTTCGGTGCGATATTCGGCCGTGCCGCGTAAATCCCCAATCGGATTAGGGGTCGCTTGCGCCAGCCGAGCCGCCTCTTCAATCGTCTCTGCGTCCAACTTTTTACCAACCAGATATTTTTCAGCCGTTGGCGTGCTGATAATCGTCGCCGCTACACTCCCCTGAGCGATTGATGCGGCCGTAATCGTTTGCTCGTCTTCCGCCAGCGTCAGCACCATCGCCACATGCACAACTGAAATCGCTTGGGCTCGCCGTAGCCCCAACTTAATGTAGATGCCCCGCTGATCTGCCCGCATCGCCGGAAAACTGATCCGAGTCAACATTTCACCGGCCGTCATCACCGTTTTGCGTGGCCCTAAATAAAATTCTTTCAGCGGAACAATCCGTTCTCCTCCATCGACAGATTCAAGCGTCACGGTAGCATTTAGCGCCCACAATGCTGAAATTGTGTCGTTTGCCGGACTCGCAGTCACTAGGTTCCCTCCCACTGTTGCTCGGTTACGCAATTGAGGGGACCCTACTTCCCAACTCGCTTGGGCCAAAGGGAGTGCCTTTTCAACCAACAAAGCGCTGGCGACTACATCGTTGTGCGTCACCATCGGCCCCAGATGAATCATCCCATCACCATCTTCGTGAATTCGGTCAAGACCCGCCACACGAGAAATGTCGATCAGGGTTTCAACGCCCGGCCGCGCATTTCGCTCTAGCTCCAGTAAAATATCGGTGCCACCGGCAATAATTCGGCCGGAGCTTCCCAATCCTTTTAAATGGGTCAAAATTTCTTTAACTGAATTTGGCGTAATGTAGCGGGCGATCTCTTGCCCTAGCGTCTGGACCTCATGCATATGAAAACCTCTGGGGGGTGGAAGTGCCAATAAATGACAAACGTCCAACAACTTATTAATTAGTCTACGGATTATACAACAAGTTGCTTTAGAGGAAACAGCGATGCACGATGCAAGGCCACCTAATTAGGCTATCTGCCTAAAGCCGAAATGCCTCGGAACATATTCGTCTTTCATCATGCGGCATCGCCGCGGGGAGTTCTATAGTCATTCTTTCCTCGTTTTCTGAGCCTAAAAAAAAGGGGGGCCGACGTTGTTTAACATGTATGAAGCGAAAGTTCCCTTCATAAAAGGCAAGATCTTTTCATTTGAGTACAATTGCCAATAGCGATTTTTACAATTTACAGCTTAAGGCAAAAACAAACCCTATGAAAAACTACGGAATCATCGTGCATGGTGGCGCGTGGGATTGGCCCGACGAATTAGACGCACAAAAAATACCAGACTTGACCCATGCGGTCACCCTCGGCCGGGACATTCTCGCCCGTGGCGGCTCCGCCTTAGATGCGATTGAACAAGCGGTCAATCATTTAGAAGATGCCCCAACCTTCGAAGCAGGAACCGGCGTACCCCCTAATCGTAACGGAGTCGCCCAACTCGATGCACTGATCGTTGATGGCAAAACACACGACTTTGGCTCTGTGGCGGCGGTCGAGCGAGTGAAAAACCCGATCACCCTAGCCCGTAAAGTAATGGAAGAAACCGCCCACTGCATGTTTGTAGGGGCCGGCGCAGACGAACTTGCCCGCGAGCTAGGCATACCGCTGATTCCAAATATCGAGCTGGTTGATGAAAAATCTTGGCGGGCGTTTGTCGAGCGGGATGAAAGTGTGTTGAAGCCACAGTGGGGTAAAAGCCAGCCGCTTAGCCATGACACAGTTGGCGCGGTGGCAATCGACCAAAACGGAAACGTGGCGGCCGCAACCTCTACCAGCGGATCGCCGTTTAAACCGGCCGGCCGTGTCGGTGACGCCCCGCTTTTGGGATCGGGCGGTTTCGCCATGAACGGTGCCGGTGCGGTCAGCTGTACGGGCAACGGAGAAAACATCATGCGCTTGCTGCTGGCCAAATATGCCAGCGACAAAATGGCAGAAGGGATGACGGCCCAACAAGCGGCCGATGCGGCCGTTGCCTACATCGGCTCCGTTTACCCAAACCCGATGACAGGCATGATCATTGTCGACTCACATGGCAATCTCGGCTTTGCCAGCTCTACCCCTAAAATTGCGGTTGCTTGGACCGATGGAGACTCGATCAAAACCGCATTTCGAGCCTAAGTCTATAAGCACATACCATTTGAAACAGGAGGACGTATATGCGGGCAGCAATTATTAATCAATTTGGATCCTCAGATATGTTGACAGTCGTCAATAATCATCCAAGTCCAAAAATAGAAGACAATCAGGTCCTGATTCGCGTTTATGCAGCAGGTTTAAATCGGATCGATTTCCTCACTCGCCAAGGGGATTTAAAGGGGGTACGCGGCAAGAAGTTCCCTATGATTTTGGGCAATGACATCGCCGGTGTCGTTGTCGAACGAGGGCGAAACGCCACTCAATTTCAAGTGGGTGATGCTGTTTATGGCATGATCGACCCAAACCCCTCTCTCTCGTGGACGAAATTTACTCAGAGTGGAGCTTATGCGGAATTTGCTGTCACAAGAGAAGAAACGTTAGCAAAAAAACCGGACAATCTTTCATACGAAGAGGCGGCCGCAATTCCTCTGGCATGTTTAACAGCATATCAGGCTCTTCTTCAAAAAGGTCAGATTCAGCCAGGCAAATCGATTCTCATTAATGGGGCAGCAGGTGGCGTTGGTGTCTTTGCTGTCCAACTTGCCAAAGCTTGGGGAGCAAATATCACCGCTGTTTGCAGCGAGCGTGATCGCGAATTGGTTACCAGCTTAGGTGCTGATTCAGTCATCAACTACAAAGAAGAAAACATCACAGATCTTCAAAGACAGTTTGATTGTATATATGATGTAGCCGTCACCACATCATTCTCAGAATGTCGCCACTTATTAACCGAAAATGGAGTCTTTATTTCAAATATTGTCAATGCTGGCAATTTTATGAGCTCTCTCTTGTTTCCAATTGGTCGCATGTTTGGGTTTCGAAAGTTTAGTACTTTTGCCTTTGTCTTTCCCTCAGGGGAAGATCTCAAGACAATTTCAACAATGGTCGAAAAAGGGGATATCCGCCCAATCCTCGACAAGCAATTCTCACTTGATGAAATCCGTGAAGCACATGACTATAGTGAAAGTGGCAAGGCCCGAGGGAAAGTTGTAATAAACATTTCTAATGAGGCGCAAGAGAAGCGACCATAAAGGTTAAAGAAAGCAGATGAAACAGCCAAACATCGTTTTACTCACCACTCATGATACCGGCCAACATATCTCCCCTTACGGGATCAAAACGGTTCAAACCCCGAATTGTGAACGCTTAGCTGCTCAATCGGTTTTGTTCGAAAACAGCTTTTGCACCGCTCCGCAGTGTAGCCCCAGTCGGGCAGCAATCGCCACCGGCCGCTACCCCCACGCCAACGGCACGCTTGGCCTAACCCACAATGATTTTGGCTGGGGATTGCACCCGAATGAACGCCCCATCGCGCAGCTGCTAAAAGATGCCGGGTATACCACTTGGCTGATGGGATTCCAGCACGAAACGGCCGATGCTGAAGCGTTGGGCTTTGTTCATGTCGATCTTGGGTTCACCCTACTGGAAGCGAGTGACCACCTGCGGCCGATGCTTGATCAGCATAATGATGAAGCCCCGTTTTATTGTCAGATCGGCTGTTTCGAAACCCACCGGCCGTTCGATGGTGACAATACAGAGCCCGATGACAGCCTAGGCATTCACGTCCCACATTATTTGGTTGATGGTCCCCAAACGCGCGATGAGTTGCGTAAAATGCAGGGGCTCATCCGCCGCTTTGATATCGGCCTCGGCCGGTTGCTTGATTTGCTAGATGAAAAAGGGTGTGCTGAAAACACGATCTTTGTGCTGACCACCGACCATGGGCTCGCCCTGCCGATGGCCAAAGGGACCTTGTTTGATCCTGGTATCGAGACGATGTTGATCATCCGCTACCCTGAAAGATGGTCAGCGGGCGTTCGTCAGCCCGAATTGGTCTCGAACGTAGACATTCTTCCCACACTGCTTGAAGCGGTCGGAGCCCCTATCCCTGAAAACATTCAAGGGCACAGTTTTCTAGCCTTGCTGGATTCTGCTAAACATCCCTCTCGTTCACCACGCACCGCGATCTTTGCTGAAAAGACATTCCACGATTGTTATGATCCGATTCGTTGTGTGCGCACAGACAGCTACAAATATATTCGTTACTTTGAGAAAAACTCCCT
The DNA here is from genome assembly GCA_020629055.1 of Chloroflexota bacterium. Lineage (GTDB taxonomy): Bacteria > Chloroflexota > Anaerolineae > Promineifilales > Promineifilaceae > WTJY01. Next base: position 4,880 of record JAHDEB010000136.1, on the reverse strand, counting down.
ACATCCGGTGCCTGGGGATATTTCCGGCAACGGCGCGCACCTCGAATTGGGGCCAACCCGTCGCGTGGGCAGCGAAGGGCTTTATGACCTGACGGCCGATCCCCACGAGACGACCAACTTGGCTGATGACCCAGCGCATCAATCCATTCTCAACGATCTACGCCAGCAGCTTTGGGCATGGATGCAAGATACGGCCGACCCCTTAACACAAGGCCCAATCGCTAGCCCTTATTACCACAAGGCGATAACAGATTTGAAGACAACATCATAAGAACACCTTTTTTGATTTGGCGCTTATAACACTTAGATTGATCGATTTAAATCGTAATGATTCAGCACCCTAACTATTTTCGCCAGATTGGCCCAGTTTTTAGTTTATTTATTCGCAGAGCACAGATCCTTTTGTCAAACTGGACCAAACTGCTGAATAATTACTTTAAATCAATTATTTGAAGGCAACGTGGGCTAGGCAAACACCATCCATAAAAAGAGAACGACCGCAATGAGCCCGGTTAAAAACTGAATGATCGTTGTGACACCCCAACCGACAACGCCCCCAAGTCCGGCTTTGGCCGCTTGCCAACTGTCCTTAATCCGTGCGTATTCAACTAAAAATATCCCCAAGAAATAGCCTAGCAAACCTCCAATAAGCCCACCGATGCCAAGGAAAAATGCCCCCAAGATAAAACCGATGGTGGCCCCCACAATGCCGGCCGCGATCGCCCAACCAGATGCGCCGGTGGATTTAGCCCCTAGCATCGGCATCCAAATATCTGACGTTGCCCCTACCAATGAAATGACAATTAAAACGACGGTTGCGCCAATCCCGACCTGTTGGAAATCATTCCAATAAGCGAAACCGAACGTCGCTAATCCAATAAGCACATTTCCCGGAATCACCGGAATCAAACAGCCGATGATTCCGATAATCATAACGACAATTGAAAGCCCTAAAACAAGTTGATACATAATATTTTCTTAACCGATAAATCGACAAGTTGGTGATTGATCACAAACCCAGTTAACCACTATCTACGAAATTGATGCCAAACTCGGCGCAAAACAACGAACCAAATCACGGCCAGAACAGACCATGCAAGCTCCTCTAAATTGCCTTTGAGCGAATATTCAATCCACAGATACCAAAGGGTTCCGGCCACGGCCGTACCAACCATCGTCCACGTCATCCAAAATCTTAGCTGTTCTTGATCCATAAAATTTTTATACCGGCCTCTACGATATTCATCTACTATCAGGCTCTCAAACTAACGATTTGCCCATTTTTCTAATAAAGCTGCTTCCTTTTCAGGTGCAAGGTTAGCCGCCCAATTATGAAAATCCTCAGCTTTTGCACGCTCATTTTCATATGCCAAAGCATCGCGTACCGTCTCGATCAACGGCCGGAAAGTTAACCCCGCATTTACCGCCTTTTGCACATTAAACGCAAACAAGCCACGGCTGTCCTCGGCCGACTCGGGAATCCAAAACGGCAGTTCTGACCATGGTTGAACCTCGTTTTCAAGTAAAAACGCCTCATCTACATAGATCGGGTTCGCACCGCTGCCAGAAGCCTCTAAACAAGCTGCAACCAAATCCCCCATCGTTTGGCGTTCGGCTGGACCGGTCGCATTAAAATTACCCAGCGTCCCTTTTTCTAAGCAGTGCAACGTAAATGCGGCCAAGTCTCGGGCGTCAATATGCTGCAACTGCCGTTCGGCCAAGCCCGGCACCAGCACGTCTCCACCTTTGGCAAAACGTGCAGGCCAATAGCCAAAACGATTGGTGTGGTCATTTGGCCCGGTGACCAATCCCGGCCGGATAATCAAATGATTTTTCGGGAAAACGGCCATAAGTTCATCTTCACACAGGGTTTTAAACGGTCCATATTTTTCACCGGTAAATTCTTCAACCCCATCCCCCGCATCTCGCCCCATCGGAGAAGATTCATCAATACCCGACCGGGTTAGGTCTGAAAAAACAGAAATTGTAGAAACAAACGCATACACACCCACAGCATCTTTCAGCTTCGTCACCGAGTCTTTCACCAAACGAGGGTAATAGCCACAGGCGTCAATCACCGCGTCCCAACGCTTGCCGTCTAGTGCGTCTAAACCACCGTCACGATCCCCCACAATCTTTTCGGCCGTTGGGAAAAGCGCTGCCGCAGTCTTCCCTCTGTTAAACAAAGTCAATTCATGCCCACGGTCAAGCACAGCCTGCGCCATCGCCCGGCCGACGAATTGGGTTCCACCTATCACTAAAATTTTCATTCTTAAACCTCCTCTGCAGAATTCGCTTCTTCGCTCAAATTACGTCCCTCATAATCGGGCCGTTTTTGATTCCGCAATGCGTCCCAATCTTCTCGTCTACCATTTCGTTGATCATTCTGTTGGTTTCTGCTGGCTTTATCCCTTCAGGGGCCATCGCATAAATCATGTAACAACGAGGCTTTCGAGTTCTAATTTTACGTCCTGCATTCATGAACACCTCTCCTTAATTCGCTTCAAGTATAAAGAAATACGGCACTTTTACCCCTCATCCAACAGATTTCTTGCTCCCAGCCTCTTGAACCATTAAAATTCGTTCTGCTAAATTAAATTTCAAACAAACAGACTTACCTCATTATAAGCGCAGTCTGAAGGAACAGCATGACCGAAAAGGAATATCAAAAAGCCCTAGAAAAAATTAAAAACGGCCTCGCAACGAAAGTGCGTATTTTCGCACCGGCCGATGCCTGCCCCGTCTGCACGACAACTGAAGGGGTTTATGAATTTGATGAAGTTCCAGAGCTCCCATTAGAAGGATGTTCTTGCTTGCAAGGTCCAACCGCAATGTATGCACCGGTTCTAGATCAATTCGGCCCTTAATTTTTTAGGGATGATCGGGCGTCAATAGCCCGAGTTCGCTTAATTTTATAAACGATTAAAAGCGACAGTCATAACGGCTGTCGTTTTTTTGTGCCTTGAGCAGAAAATTCCCCTTGCCGCCTACCCCCTTCAACGAAGCAGCACTCAAGTGTGCGACAGCGGTAACCATCTGGTTATAATCTACATAAATCTGATATCCAACTGGAAAAATATCCCTCATGTCAACCAACGCACTTTATATCGACCGGCCGC
>JAHDEB010000136.1:0-1661 GCA_020629055.1 Chloroflexota bacterium | reverse complement strand
CCAACTGGAAAAATATCCCTCATGTCAACCAACGCACTTTATATCGACCGGCCGCGCTACCGGAAAATCGTTTTCTTTTTTGGCGGTGCCATCCTGCACTTCGCATTTATCGACGTGCTTCTCGGCCGGATTCCAGGTGTACGCTGGATGATTTTGAGATCACGGCCAAGGCGCATGCGCCGTTTCGCCCGTCGTTTTCGTGATCTAGCCATTGAAATGGGCGGCGTCATGATCAAGCTTGGTCAGTTCCTCAGTTCCCGCGTTGACGTTTTACCCCAAGAAGTAACCCAAGAACTATTAGGACTTCAAGACACCGTTCCACCGATTTCGCTGCCGGTTATTCGGCGGACCTTGCGGACTGAATTTGGCGATCTCAATGAAACGTTCCACGAAGTAGAAATGCAGCCACTGGCGGCCGCTAGTTTGGGGCAAACGATGCGGGCTTGGCTGAAAACAGAAGATGGGGACCGTGGCGAAGCGGTCGTTATCAAACTGCTACGGCCGGGGATCGAAGCGATTGTCCATACAGATTTAGCCGCACTAGACACCGTCGCGCCGTGGCTCATGCGGTATAAGCCGATTGCTCGTCGGGCCAATGTGCCCGACATTATGGAGGAGTTTGGCAAAACGTTGTGGGAAGAGCTGGACTATGAACAAGAAGTGCTAAATGTTAAGCGGTTCCAAGAGATTTTTTCTGGTCATCCGCACATTTATATCCCTGAAGTCTATGAAGAAATTTCGACATCCCGGGCGATCGTTTTAGAAAATGTCGAAAACATGAAAATCAATGATCTAGAGGGGATCATCGAAGCGGGGATCGACGAAAAACAGGTCGCTAATGATTTAATCGAAGCTTACCTGTTTCAGCTTTTCCGCCATGGGCTGTTTCATGCAGATCCCCATCCCGGCAATTTGTTTATTCGGCCGGTCGGCCCAGAGCTCACCCCCGAAGAGCGGGCTGCTGGCAAATACCGCAAACATCAAATTATCTTTATCGACTTTGGCATGATCGGCCGCTTGCCCAACGACCTGCGCCAAAATATGGGACAAGTCCTGGTCGCCCTTGTGCAGCAAGACGGCCGACGCGCGGTCAATGCCTATAATCAGATGGGATTCTTTTTGCCTGGGGCCGACCTTGAACGCATCATCGAAGCTCAAAATTTCATGATGGAAAAGCTAGACGGCCGAAATCTCATGGAGATGGCCAATCCTGATCCTGAAGAAATCAAGGAAATCGGCAACGAGTTCCGAGACCTGATTTTCGATCTCCCTTTTCAAGTCCCTCAAAATTTCGTCTACCTCGGCCGGGCACTTGGCATTTTATCCGGTATCGCTTCGGGCCTACACCCAACCATCAACCCTTGGTACAGCATTCAAGGGTACGGCATGGAGCTTTTAAATTTGGAGCAGCAGTTTGACTTCTCGATTGATTCTTTAGAGTCGTTTATCAAAAGCGTTCAACCCTACTTAAAGATGCCGAGTCAAATTCAGCGGGTTGTCAATGCGGCCGAAAATGGCAAACTGCGCATTACCAGCACAGATCCAAGTGCACTGCGTCGCCTCGACCGGCTTGAACGCAAGATGGGTTGGATGAACGTCAGTATCGTCGCAGCGTCTGCCATCTTATCAGGCACCCTCATTTATTTGAACCGAAATAAGAA
>JAHDEB010000135.1:11511-17230 GCA_020629055.1 Chloroflexota bacterium | reverse complement strand
GAAGAAGCTGAAGCAGAAGCTCCGGCCGAAGAAGCTGAAGCAGAAGCTCCAGCCGAAGAAGCTGAAGAGGACGCTCCTTCCGACGAGTAGTAAGGACACATTTATACTTAATGGCAAAAAAGAAAAAGAGTACAACGGTTGTTAAAGACGCTAAATTTATGTTCGTGCATGAAGATGACGAATCAAAAATTGAAGTCCGTGCCCTAAAAAGCGGGAAACGAATGACCGTGAGTGTAAGAGATGGCGTCAGCATTGCCGGAATCGAAAAGGGTGACCAAGTTCGCCTAGAGATTAAAGACGGAATTCGGGAAATCGTTTCTGTCCAAGAAGAAGAAGAAAAAGTTGAAGTTGAAGGAAGTATTATCGAAGCGCTGCCAAATACACAGTTTTTGGTAAAGCTAGATAATGACCACGAAGTTTTGGCTTATCTTTCAGGCAAAATGCGTCGTTATTACATTCGTATTCTATTGGGCGACCGAGTTCGTGTAGAGATCTCTCCATACGATATGACGCGCGGCCGGATTACTTACCGGTATAAAAAACAAAGTAGCTTTAGCCGTTAGTTTAAAGCGTGAATTGAAATTAGAAAGGCTACCTTTTGACAGGTAGCCTTTTTTTTTGCCTAGGCGATTCAATTAGATAACCCGACAAAATTGATTTGGGTAATGAAAATTTGGGAGCGAAGCTACAGTCTTCGAACCGTAATGCAGATCCACTCTCCCTCGGCCGCTATTTCTTCGATTTCATACTTAGTTTGGTCAATCGATTCAATGAACATCCTCTGCTGCTGATCAATGATGCCGCTAAATATAATTCTGCCCCCACGCTTGACAGTTTTTAGTAACCCCTCGTATTGAATAAGCTCAATCAATATCACAGCTAAGATATTTGCAACGACCAAGTCCCAAGTCTGCCCTTGCACCTTTTTTAGTGAACCCTGAATGAGGTCAATTCCGCTACTGATCTGATTGAGTTTAAGGTTCTCTTCGGCACTCCCTAACGCATCTGCATCGATTTCTACCGCGGTAATTTGTTCTGCCCCTAAATGTTTGGCCGCAATCGATAAAATCGCTGACCCCGCACCGATATCTAAAAGACGCATCCCCGGTTGTAGCTGTTTTTCTAGCTGGCCAATGCACAAGCGTGTTGTTTCATGCTGACCTGTACCAAAGGCAATCCCAGGATCGATAAAAATGGGGGTTCGATTAGGCTCAGGGTTATCACCCCATGGTGGCATGATGATAAATGAATCTCCGACAGGGATTGGCTGGTAGTTTTTACGCCATTCGGTTGTCCAATCGATAGAGTCAAGCAAGGTAAATTCTGCAGGAGAGCATCCTACATCTGAGACGATTTTATTGATTGCAGCACGGAAATTGGGTGAATCTTTATCTTGAGAGAACCAAAACTTGACCGCGATATCAGGCAGCATCGCCTTCGCTTCAAGGTTGTCCGGGTCTCCCAACTGTTCCTGAATGACGCTTTGATCTTCGGCAAAAGGTTGAAGTTGCTCAACCAAAAGCCCTGCCAGCTCTGAATTCGACACGATCAGGGTTTCGTAATATTTCATATGTTTTGGTGTAGGCGGTTAGTAGGCTCTATTGTAGCAAGTTCATCGTTACCAGGGAAATTCAGAGACTTTTTTGGCTTCTTCTACTAATTTAGGATCATCGGCCCAAAGTCCGCGCTGATCCGCTGGAAGTAACTCCGCAATGCTTTCCATAATTTTCTCCCCGATTTGATCAAGCTGGGCGCGGCGTTCTTTACCACGGCCGGTAACTTCAAATGGGCCAAACTGTTTGCCCACACGCAGGGTGATTTTCGGCCGCTGAAACAGCTTAAATGGAAATAGATCTGTCATACCATCGATCCCGATCGGGAGCAGTGGCGCTTGGCTGATTGAGGTGATGAGAGGAACACCAGGTCGTGCCGGCCGGAGTACTTCGGCCCAGGCACCGCCTTCTGGGAAAATTGCGAGGATGCCATTTTGTTTCATGATGGCGGTTGCTGCATTAAAAGCATAGCGAGAGCTCGTACCACGCTGCACATTATAGACGCCCCACAGCTCTGGGAAGCTGGCCGTAATTTTATTGGGAGCCGCAGGTCGATCTGTACCTGCTAAAAACTCAAGTTCCCAAGGGAGAGCATTAATCAAGACTGACGGGTCAGCAAAACTAAAGTGATTGGCGACGATAATGACAGGGCCGGTCGTTGGTAGGTTCTCTGCACCGATAATTTCGACTCGGGCAAATAGCTTAAAGAATAGGGCGGCGATACCTTTAAAAATGCGCCGTTTTATTGGAAATCTTGGATATGGAAATTCTTCAGACATAGTCGCCAATTATAGGTTAGATGTGGTGATTTTGAAACCTGATCCTGTAACATCCGTATAGAAATTTTAACGTGATTAGTTGTGTGAGTGATGATCTGTGTTCGAGGGGGAACTCGACACAGGCTGTGAGGAAATATGAGTTGGATGATCGCCGTAGTTGGGATAGCTGTCGCGGTATTGTTCGCATTTTATTGTAATCAGGCATTACAGAACAAGATTGCAGCCTATGCCGAAGAAATTCGGATTCATGTTAAAGCCCAAGGTGGGCAAGAGGTCAATGTGCAGAAAGTAGCGACACCGAAATTATCGGGCGCTATGCTGTTTAATGTGAGCTACGAAGATGTTAATGGGCGCCAAATTTTCAACAAAGTGACAATACATACGAACGGGGAAGAAGCTCATCGACAATTTTGGGGTGAACCTGTTACACCGGCTCGATAAGAGAACATCGGCCGTTTCGGACTAACATGTGGAGAGAGCCTTTAACGCTTTTTGTGTCGCCCGCACAATGAGTAAATGCTCGGCCGCATGCAGGCGCTGCGCGTAGTCGTCTTGGGTGTCATGTGGAAAGATGGGGACAATTTCGGTGTCGATGGGTTGACCCTCATCGACGGCCGGAATCACATAGTGAACCATACATCCCCCATGCTTTATGTCACCATTTTGAAATGAGTTAAAAGCCCATTCTATTCCATTTGCCCCGATGTATGTTCCAGGAAGTGCAGGGTGCAGGTTGATGATTCTATTTGGGAATTGATCTAAGAACGCGGGGGTCAGAATGCGCATCCAACCGGCCAACACGATGAGATCTGGTGCAAAGTCTGCCACCTGTTTTGCTAAGGTTGCATCATAGGCGGCACGCCCCTGATCCGCGAATGGAGCATATGGTACATGTAAATCTGGAACCTTGGCCCGCTTTGCCCTTTCTAGCCCAAAAGCGCTTTTTTTGTTTGAAAATACAGCGGCTATTTCTGCATCCAGTTGATCGGTTTCGCACGCATCTAATAAGGCTTGCAAGCTGCTTCCGGAGCCTGAGACAAGAACGACAAGACGCGGTTTGCTCATAGTTGGTTTACGCCTGAATGCCGTTGACCGAAACTTTTTGATTGCCAGGGACGATCTCGCCTACAACGGCGTACTCACTGCCGAGCGTACGTCGAATTAAAGATTCTGTTTCTTCATCAACAATGACAAGCATTCCCATCCCCATATTAAAGACATTAAACATCTCTAGGTCGCTGATTTCAGCATTTCTTTGGATAAGTTCAAAAATAGGGGGGATTTCCCAGCTGCCGTTTTCGATGTTTGCACCACAATCGGCCGGTAAAATTCTTGGGAGATTGTCGATCACTCCACCACCCGTAATATGGGCGAGCCCGTGAATATCAACACCGACTTCAAGCAAACGGCTTATTTGTGGTAAGTATGATCGATGAGGAGAGAGCAGGATGTCACCGATTTTCTGTTGGCCAAGTTCCGGTATCGGGTCAATCCAACTTTCATCTGCCAAGGCACTGCGGGCAAGGGTAAACCCATTGGTGTGCAAGCCAGAGGATGGCAAGGCCAGAATTTTGTCCCCAAAACGGATTCTTGACCCGTCGATAATTTTTTCCCGATCAACGATACCGACAATCGTCCCGACTAAATCTAGTTCACCAGCTTGGTAGATGCCGGGCATTTCAGCGGTTTCTCCACCTAGTAAAGCAGCACCGGCCGCTTGGCATGCCCCTGCAATTCCACGGACGACTGTCGCAATTTGCTCGGGGTCTAATTTGCTAGAGGCAACATAATCGAGGAAGAAAAGCGGCGTTGCACCTTGTACCAAAATATCATTGATGCAGTGATTGACAATATCGTGGCCGATGGTGTCCCAGCGATTGAGCCGAGCTGCAACTCGAGTTTTGGTGCCCACCCCGTCAGTTGACGCCACAAGAACGGGGTCAGAGAGTTCACCAAATGATTTTGCTGAAAAAAGACCGCCAAATGCACCTAATCCAGCTAAAACGTGCTTGTTATAAGTGGCCTTCACGGCCGATTTCATTAGATCGGTTGCGCGTTTTCCCGCATCAAGATCGACACCGGCCGCAGCATATTTAGATTCGCTCATAAGTGTGAACCTGTTTTGATAGTTGAACCGAAACAGGTTTGTAGATTGATCAGGATTTTAGTCGTGCCGAAGAGTCGCTTAACCAGAGAAAATTGTGTTGTGCTGTTCTTGCACACGGATAAAAGTGGTTCTCTTGGTTAGTTCTTTTAATCGATTGGCACCAACATATGTGCAAGTTGACCGCAACCCACCAAGCAAATCTTGGACTGTTTCGGTGACTGGGCCACGGTATGGGATGCGAACGGTCTTGCCTTCCGATGCACGATAATTGGCAACGCCACCAGCATGTTTATCCATCGCTGTTTTTGAGCTCATTCCATAGAATTCGGCGTATTTCTTGCCATCTACCTCGATCGTTTCGCCACCACTTTCATCATGTCCGGCAAACATGCCGCCTAACATCACAAAGTCTGCTCCACCGCCGAATGCTTTTGCAACATCTCCGGGAATCTTACAGCCGCCATCTGCGATGATCTGACCTGAAAGGCCATGGGCCGCGTCTGCACATTCGATGACTGCAGAAAGCTGAGGGTAGCCGACGCCGGTTTTAACGCGTGTGGTACACACCGAGCCGGGACCGATGCCCACTTTGATGATGTCGGCACCGCCGAGCAGCAGCTCTTCAACCATTTCACCGGTTACCACATTGCCTGCCATAATAATTTTTTCGGGATGGGCGTTACGCATCTTTTTAACGAAGCTAACAAAATGCTCTGAATACCCATTGGCAACATCCACACAGATAAATTTTAACTGTGGATATTCATTCATTAAAAAGGCGACTTTTTCTTCATCGGCCGAGCCAGACCCTGTGCTAACGGCGACATAATCTAAAATTTCGGGATCAGCTGATTTAATAAAATCACGCCAGTCATCTTTGGTGTAATGCTTATGGACGGTGGTCATCATACGCAAAGACCCCAGTGCTTTTGCCATTTCAAAAGTCCCTACCGTGTCCATGTTTGCGGCGATAATCGGCACCCCTTCCCACGATTGGCCGGTGTGTAAAAAGTCGAATTTACGTAAAAGAGACACTTCGGAGCGTGACTTTAGCGTCGACCGCTTCGGCCGAATCATGACATCTTTGAACCCCAATTTTAAATCTTGTTCTATTCTCATTTGCTTATTTTATCCTTGCCAGTTTTGCTGATTGGCAAGAATGGATTTTACCAGATTTGATAGACGGAGGTGGGGGATTTTGGTAAAGATTTTGACTGGAAAACAAAAAGGGATAAGAACGGCCGTGAACCAGCACGTTCTTATCCCTTTAGAATTAAAAA
>JAHDEB010000135.1:0-11411 GCA_020629055.1 Chloroflexota bacterium | reverse complement strand
GCCCCTTTGTTGCCCGCTTTAGAGCCAGAACGTTCAATCGCTTGCTCGAGGGTATCGACTGTCAATAATCCAAAGCCGACCGGAATCCCGTTTTGCCAAGATGCTTGAGCGATGCCTTTGGTTGCTTCGCTGGCGATATAGTCGAAATGAGGGGTAGATCCTCGGATAAGAATGCCAAGCGCAACCACACCATCATATCGGCCGGATTCGACCATCTTCATCGAGGCCAAAGGGAGCTCGTAAGCGCCAGGCACCAAGGCTACATCGATGTTTTTATCGTCTACACCATGCCGAATAAGGGCATCTTTTGCTCCATCGAGCAATCTGTTCCCCATAAAATCGTTCCAACGTGCAGAAACGATTCCGATTTTGAGTCCAGTTCCTAATAAATCGCCTGAAAATGTTTTTCCCATGATTCTCTCCTACTGTTTTGCCATATTTTGTTTGATGGGATTTCAAACGGACTAAAACAGGTCTAACTCCGTCCATCCAGAAAGCCTTTTCGATCTTTCTGGACGTGACGTCTCATTAATTTCGGTTTAATTCTTTTCTTTTTTTATCAACAGTCTGTGCCGATCCATTAAATGACAGGATGTGCCCCATCCTGTCGGCTTTTGTGTGTAAATAGCTGTCGTTTTCATCTATTGTCACAATTTCATGTGGCACACGGCCGCTGATTGTTATATCGTGCGCAATCAGCCCTTCCATTTTGGCTGGATTATTTGTCATTAAATGGATGTGATCAATTTCTTCCATTTTGAGCATTTCGGCCGCTATCTCGTAAGTGCGTCCATCGGCGGGCAATCCTAGCTGAAGATTTGCGTCTAGGGTGTCAACCCCTTTGGCTTGCAGCGCATACGCTTTAATTTTGTTCCCTAAACCGATACCGCGCCCTTCCTGACGCATGTAGAGCACCGCTCCACGGCCGGTTTCACCAATGCGCTGTAAAGCGAGCTCTAACTGTGAGCCACAGTCACATTTGCGAGACCCCAAAATATCGCCGGTTAAACATTCTGAATGCACGCGAACGAGAGCGCCTTCTGAGACATCTCCCATTTTGAGGATTAAATGTTCTTTGTTGTTGCGCAGGTCTTGATAGACCACGGCTGTAAATGTGCCATAGTCGGTGGGTAGCGGGGCTTCTGCGACTCGTACGATCGAGGTGCCTGTCCGCTCACTAAAATCAGTGTCTTGAATTTCTAGTCTGTACTGAACCAGCTGCTCAACAGAAATGGTCAGCAGGTCATGCTCTTTCCCATATTCTAAAAGTTCGGGCAGGCGGGCCATGGTGCCATCGGCCGACATAATTTCGCAAATAACCGCAGCCGGTTTTAACCCAGCTAAACGGGCAAGGTCAACACTCGCTTCTGTTTGCCCACGTCGGACTAAAACGCCACCTGCTCGAGCGCGCAATGGAAAGACATGGCCGGGCATGACGATGTCTGCCGGTTTACTGCTTTCATCTATCAGCACGCCGATGGTGTGTGAGCGATCAGCGGCGGAAATCCCGGTGCTGACCCCTTGGGCTGCTTCGACCGAAATGGTGAAGGGTGTCCCAAACCCTGATCCGTTCATGTGGGGGGGCATCATTTGAGGCAGTCCCATTTTGTCACAAATCTTTTCTTCTAGAGGGGTACAAATGAGCCCGCGGCCGTGAACGGCCATGAAATTGATCGCCTCTGGGGTGGCGAACTCGGCCGCAATTGCTAAATCCCCTTCATTTTCGCGATTTTCGTCATCGACGATAATCACCATTTTCCCTTTGCGAAATTCCTCAATCGCTTCAGGTATTGTTGCTAATTTTGTCATAGGAAGTCCTTTTGAAAAGGATAAGAGGTAAAGAAGAACCGATAAAAATTCACCGTTTTGGGCTAAGCCTTCCTCGAAGCGTGCCCACCTTATTAGCCTTTATCCCTAATCAATTCTCCTTTTATTAATATCCATTCTTGGCCAAGAATTCGGCCGTGATTCCGCCAGATTTTGGTGTGTTCTGACTTTCTGGCTGGTAATAGCCCAGCATTTTTTCTACATATTTGCCCAATACATCAACTTCTACGTTGATTTTGTCCCCCACTTTTTTAGATGGAAGGATGATTTCGGTTTGGGTGTACGCGACCAGCTGTACGGTAAAACTGTTTTCGTAAACATCGACGACGGTTAGGCTGGTTCCATCTAGGGTGATATACCCTTTTGGCACCACATACCGCAGCATGTCGGCCGGAAAATTTATCGTAACCCACAGTGCATCATCGTCGCGCCGGAACTGTGCGATGGTGCCGACGTTGTCGACATGCCCCTGCACATAGTGGCCGCCCAGCCGTGTGGTGGGTGTGGCCGAGCGTTCTAAGTTGACCCGGCTGCCCGCTTTGAGATCCATCAGATTGGTGACATCTCGGGTTTCGGGAGATACCCCGGCCGTGAAGCCGCCATCCCACAGTTGAGTGACTGTCAAACAGACTCCGTTGACACAAATGCTGTCACCCAGCTTTGTGCCCCCAAGAACAACTTTGGCGTTGATGCCTAAGTCGTAGCCACGGTCGTTGCGACTGAGACGGGTGATGGTGCCGATTTCTTCTACAATTCCTGTAAACATAGCTTTATGGGTTAACTTTTCCTCGGATAAAAAGATCATCGCCTAACGCTTCAAAATGCATATCGTTTAAAATTAGCGCATCTTGTAAATTGGCGAATCCTTGCCCACCAATCGGCCCTGGGGCAGCTTGCCCACCGATGATTTTCGGGGCGATGAATGTCCAGACTTCATGAATCGCTTTTTGACTGAAAAACGCGCCAAGTACTTGAGCGCCACCTTCAACCATGAGCGACTGGATATCCCGCTCGCCCAACTGTTTCAGTAAATCATTGACATCTATTTTGTTATCAGACGTTTTGGCGACTTCGATTATTTCTACACCCGGTTTTGTGAGCCGCTTGCGATCCGATGGGCTAATTTGATCGGTGACGGCGATCCATGTTCGGCCGGGGAGCTGGCCTGAAACCAGCTTAAGCTCGCTGGCCAATGTTCCTTTGCTGTCAAGGACAATGCGAGTCGGGTGAGAAGGGGTACGGGTGTCGTCGGCCGGTAGGCGGGTGGTTAGCTGTGGATCATCCGCTTTGGCGGTGCCAGAGCCGACTAAAATCGCATCAGTTTGGTGGCGCAGCTCATGCCCCATTTGACGAGCGGCTGGCCCTGTAATCCACTGACTCTCGCCGGTATGGGTTGCGATTTTGCCATCTAAGCTGCTCGCAAACTTTGCGATCACATAAGGACGCCCTGTTTTCGTATGATGAAAAAATGCCCTATTTATCTCCAAGGCTTCATCTGCAAATTGGCCTGTGTAGACTTTTACACCAGCATCTAATAAACGCTGGTGGCCTCCGGCGGCACGTGGGTTCGGGTCAGGGGTGGCATAGTGGACCTCTTTTATTCCCGCTTCAATGATGCCCAGTGTGCAGGGGGGGGTTCTGCCAAAATGGTTGCAAGGCTCGAGAGTGACATAGATGGTGCCCCCACGAGCGGCGTCGCCGGCTTTGCGTATCGCCTCAGCCTCCGCATGGGGTTTACCCGGGGGTTGAGTAAAACCTTCTGCCACAATTTGGCCGTTATTAACAATAACGGCACCAACAGCCGGATTGGGTGAGGTGTGCCCGACGGCTAAGCGCGCCAACTCTAGCGCACGCTGCATATATTTTGTGTGTTGATCCTCGATGTTGTTCAAAATAAAAATGCCCCGTAATATCTTTGATTAGATATCTTCGGGGCATTGGCACACAGAATATAGATTTCAGCCCAAGCAAACCCAACCGGTTGGCTGTGGCGATGGTGAAAGCATCTACTTATTTAGAACAAAAAACCCCTGCTAAAAAACAGGGGTAGTTGAGTTCGAATAAGAGAGGCTTGCGCCTTCTCAAAATCTTCTCCCATCCGGACTATACCGTCGGCTCTGGATTTTCACCAGATCAGCCTTGTTTTTAGCGTTTGCTCAAAAACGTAGCTCGCGGGCTTTGGGCAAAATGATGTTTGTTGCATCGTTTACCCATTTACCGCCGGTCAGGAATTGTGACAAATTTCTTTGCCACGCACCGTACCCCGAAGATTTGTGATCATTTAATTGCTGGGATAATAAACGATTTTAACTTTTCCTACAAGCGTTCTAAAACGATTCTTTTACATGAAACACGCATGCTTGTCTACACAAGCGGTACGAAGTAACGAATCAAGACTTGATACTTGTAGCGATCGTTTGGCTCCGATGTAATTATCTTTTAGGAAAGAGGGGAACTAGTGTTTGACCCAACAAAGATTGCTAGGTTTTAAAACGGGGCAAACACTTTAGGCTTCGCCATCTTGAACCAGCAACCTCGCAAAAGAAGTTGGGCGAAGCACTAGTACAAAGGGGCATAAATAGCTGACATATTGAAATGTGGTTCACCCGTTTGTATGGGATGCCTTGCGCCATTTTAACCAATCAGTTACTTGCGCCGCATGGTACTCGTATTTAGTTTCGCATTTCTTGCTCGTTTTCGGTTGGGAAGCGGGCAAATACCATGCGGCCGGCCGATGTCTGCAAAACTTTGGTGACGATAACGGGGGAGGTTTTGTGCATGCGTTCCATCCCTTCTTCAACAACAACCATCGTACCGTCTTCTAGATAACCGATACCTTGCCCCACTTCACGCCCTTCTTGAATGATTTTGACGATTAGATCTTCGCCAGGTAGGTAAGCGACCTTCACCGCATTGGCCAAATCATTGACGTTCAATACATTGACGCCCTGCAGTTCAGCCACACGATTAAGGTTGTAATCATTGGTAAGAATGGGGCAGGGGATTTGCCGCGCAAGGGCGACCAGCTTGCTGTCTGCATCGCGTACTTCAGATACGTCGATTTCGGTGATCTCGATCGGGGCGAGTGAGGTTTGTTGCAGCATGCCAAGCACTTCGAGCCCGCGACGGCCGCGGTTGCGCCGAATCGCATCGGAACTATCTGCGATATTTTGTAGTTCTCGCAAAATAAAGGTGGGGATTAGAATCGTGTCACGTAAAAAGCCGGTTTTCGAAATGTCAGAGATACGGCCATCGATAATGACTGATGTGTCAAGAAGAATGACTCGTTTGCTATCGGTCTCTTCGGCCGGAGGCGCAAGATAGCTTTCACCACCACTTTCGCTGCTTTCACTGATGACGCTTCTTTGAACAGATGTTGCAGTAAAGCTTTTCCACATGTTCGAGAGGTCATCTTGGCGGTTAGACAGAATAAACACACTGAAATATGAAAAAACGATCACGGAAATCAGCGGCAAAATTGTACGCAAGGGGTCCGGTAAGAACGCCAGAGGGATTGAGAATAAGCCTCCCGCCAAAAGCCCCATGAGAATTCCCATGATGACCGCGGCCAATTGGGATGGACTCATCGTACTTAAACGCTTCCGAACAAGCCTTAGAGGACGAATCGTCACGATCGGGGTGAGGATTAAGCCTACTAGGAAGCCTAACAAGCCCAAGACGATGACATTAATGATAGGTGGTTGGGATGATTGAAGAAGAAAACGTGGGGTGAGACTTGCACCTATTAGCATGCAGACAAAGCCACCCAATAATCTCAGTGGCAATTCTGAAACGGATTTTTCTTCGATTTGTTTGTTTTCGCTCATGAGAAATCTTAGGAACGTGAACGGATTGTTTGATGTGTATCAACAACGCGTTCCTGACCAGCCAGCAAATTAGAAGTGATTCAAGGTTATTTGCTAGGTATGGCAAAAATTTAGCAAGGATAAGTCATCATGATAATTAGATATCATGAGTGCGCTAAGTTTAGGTTTGGCGAGACAGGGAGATTTACTTTCGGTGGTTGATCCTAGGATCTATCAATGGTGTGTGTTACTTCGTTGGCACCCTTGATTTGAAATTGTAGAGAATTGATCTGTATGCTGAAAATAAATGAAATGATTGCTTTAATATTCGCCCAGTTTTGCCAGCCCGTCACAGGTTGCACTATAAAAATTGACCATGTTTTTTAATCATGGCTGATTATTGTGGGATGGTAACATAATTCCCGGAAAACGAGAAATATGTTACCGGTAGTTTCTGTTATTTTAATGCATCACGTGCTTGTTCAATTTGCACGCGAACCGCTTTCGGAGCGGTTCCGCCAGGGACGGAGCGGGCGGCCAAGGCACCTTCGACGGAAAATGCTTCGATTACATCCTCTTCAAATAGGTCAGAAATCTCTTGCAGATCGTCTAAAGTCAGATCGGTAATCGGGATATCCCGTTTTTCGCCCAACTGAACGATTTGGCCAACCACATGGTGCGCTTGGCGGAAGGGCAGGTTTTTCTTGACGAGGTAATCGGCCAAATCGGTGGCGAGCAGACCTGGTTCAAGTTGTGCAGCCATTTTGTCCGCATTGACGGTTATCGTTTCAATGACGCCACGCATAACTGGAACAAGTAGCCTGAGGTTGTCGTATGCATCGAAAACCGGTTCTTTGTCTTCTTGAAGGTCTTTATCATAGGTTGACGGCAATCCTTTGATGGTGGCTAGAAATCCTGTTAAATCTCCCAACAAGCGGCCGCTTTTTCCCCTGGTTAGCTCAAGGGTGTCTGGGTTTTTCTTTTGGGGCATGATGCTCGAGCCGGTTGAGTAGGCATCAGCGATGACTACAAAGCTAAACTCTGTGCTGCTAAAAAGAATGAGCTGTTCTGCCAAACGGCTGAGGTGTAAGCCTAGCATGGTAGAAGCGTAAAGAAAGTCGGCCACATAGTCACGGCTAGAAACGCCGTCTAGACTGTTGCGGGTAATCCGTTTAAACCCAAGTTCTTTCGCCAAGGCGTCTCGATCAATCGGGAAGGCTGTGCCGGCGAAGGCGGCCGAACCTAACGCCATTTCATCTGCTTGATGCAGCACCGCATGGAACCGTTCTAGATCGCGAACAAGCGGCCAAAAGTGGCCAAGTAGCCAGTGGCCCCAGGTAACAGGCTGGGCATGTTGTAAATGGGTGTAGCCGGGCATAGGGGTTTCAATGTGCTGTTCGGCATGATCGATCATCGCGGTGCCAAGGGCAACAATTTCGGCCGCCATATCTTTGGTGGCCCGTTTTACCCACAAGCGGAAATCGGTAACCGCTTGGTCGTTGCGGCTGCGGCCGGTGTGTAATTTGCCCCCAACCGGCCCAACGATTTCAGTGAGTCGCCGCTCAACTGCGGTGTGGATATCTTCATCTCCGGCTGCAAAAACAAATTTTTCTAAACGAATTTCTTCTCGGACTTTTTCTAGTCCTTCATTGATTTGTTTGGCTTCTTCGGCCGTTAGCACACCGGCACCAACTAGCCCATTGGCCCAAGCGATGCTGCCATCGATATCTTCATTATAAAGTCGGATATCAAATCCGATGCTGTCGTTTAATTGTCGGAGCAATTCAGCCGCTGGACCGGTGAACCGCCCACCCCATAGTTGTGTCATATTGTTTGGTGAGAGTGACAGAAGATAGTGAAAGGGGAATGGCACGCCAAAGCAGGTTCCTTTGGCAAAAGAACCCTATCTCTATCTATTGTCTATAAGATTATTTTTAACCTGCTGGGTGCGGCTCAATAAAAATGAGCCACTGCATTCGCTCGTTGTAGCCACCAACTGTTACTTGAACCGGCATTCTGGGCATTAGCGTATGGCCGAAAATTTCACGACAGCGTTCATAGTTGGCTATTCCGCTGACCTTTTCACCAACGCTAATAATGACCCCTTGCGGGTAAAATGCACGCACTTCGCCATTTAAAACGGTATTCAGGCTATGATTTTTTTTCACAGTTGCCCATTCCGATTCATTTTGTGCAAGGTGTTTTTGCCAAACGGCATCAAATTTTTCTGGTGTGATTTTTGCGACCGGTTTGATCAACCCTTTGTCGATATCTGCAGCATGGATTTGATTGTATGCAGCATAGTCGATATATCCGGTAGGTAGGTGATAACCGTGCTCCGGATGGGGTCGATTAGAAGCTAAAACTTCATCACCCAAAATAGAGATCTGCCGCAGAACAAAGCCCCTATCAAGTTCTGCCCATGTGGTACTGCCTTTCAATCGGCCGAATTTGTCTAAAAATTGATAGTATTGCATGTTAAATCTTGCTGTGAGGCAAGTTTAGCAGATGGCGAGGGGGGCGCAAGATTCGCAATAGTTTTTAGAACTGCCTTTTTAAAAGCCTCATCCCATTTAGCGTTACCAAAATTGAAGTACCTACATCGGCCAAAATCGCCATCCACATAGACCCTGTACCGAGCAAGACAAGAACCAAGAACGCGAGTTTTGTAGCGAGGCTGAAAATGATATTGAATCGGATCGTATTCATCGCGGCCCGACAAAGTTTGATCAGATAAGGTAGTGCGGTCAGAGAGTCTCCCATTAGGCTCACATCGGCCGTTTCCATCGCTTGGGCCGTGTTGCCAATGGCGATCCCGGCCGAGGCTGTAGCAAGGGCCGGGGCATCATTGATACCATCCCCTACCATGGCAACGGTGCCATACTTCGTCAGTAAATTTTTAACAGCGGATACTTTGTCTTCTGGCAGACAGTTTGCCTGCACTTCAGTGACTCCAACCGCGGCCGCAACTTGGGCCGCCGTCTGCGCATTATCACCGGTCAACATCACCAAATGATTGACGTCGGCCAAACGTAACTGCGCCAATGCGTCTTTGCTGGTTTCACGAACCGCATCTGCCACGGCGATAAAACCCTGATAATGATCATTTTGGCTCACGAGCATCGTTGTATAACCTTGATCATCAACCGCGGTTATATCTGAGCAATAGGCTGAATGGGGGATCGCTTGATCAAAATAGCGATGGCTACCGATGGTGATCACGTTTTTGTCGACCTGTCCGGTCACACCACGGCCGGTGAGTGACTGTACATTTTGTGCTGCAGGATAAGTATCAGCGACTCCGAGCGTTTGGGCGGTTTCAAGAACCGCCTGGGCCAGCGGATGCTCACTGCGGGCTTCGACCGCACAGGCCAACGCCAATAGGTCTTTACACGGCGCACAAGTTTCATCGGCTAACGCTTGGCAGCCGGCCGCTTTGAACTCGACCACGGCCGGTTCACCTTTGGTTAGGGTGCCGGTCTTGTCAAAGGCGATCGCCTGCACCTGGCTAAGGGTTTCAACCACCGCACCCCCTTTGATCAAAATGCCGTTGCGGGCACCATTGCTGATGGCGCTTACGATGCTAACCGGTGTGCTGATGACGAGTGCACAAGGGCAAGCCACGACAAGCAGGGTTAACGCGCGATACAGCCAACCGGTTGTTTCTGGGGTTGGGTTGAAAAATGGAGAGCCCCATAACAGTGGTGGGACAACGGCTACCAAGGCAGCTAGGACGACGACGGCCGGCGTGTAATATTTTGCAAAGCGATCAACCAATCGTTGGGCCGGTGCCCGTTTTTCTTGGGCCTCTTCAACCATTTTGATCAGGCGGGAAATCGTATTGTCGGCCGCCAGATGGGTCACTTCGATTTCTAGTGAACCTGTTCCATTGATGCTGCTGGCAAAAACGCCGCTGCCGATTTCTTTTTCGATTAGCTTGCTTTCACCCGTGATGGGGGCCTGATTAACGGCCGATGTACCGGCCAGAACGGTGCCATCCATGGGGACCCGTTCCCCAGGTTTAACCAAAATGCGGTCCCCGATAGCAAGCGATTTGATCGGCACAATCTCTTCTTTGAACGTGCTGCAGCAGCCGTCGCTGACCAGTTTAATCGCTTCGGCCGGGGCAACCGCCATCAAAGATCGAATGGAGCCACGGGCCCGTTCGGCGGTGAATCCTTCAAGTGCCTCTCCTATCACGAACAAGACCATCACGACCCCTGCTTCGGTGTACTCACCGATAATCAGGGCACCGATGGCGGCGATTGTCATGAGCACGTTGATGTTGATTTCTCGATTGATGCTTAGCGCACGCCACGCAGAAAGGGCGACCGGGTATCCGGCCAAAAAGAGGGCTGCAACGGAGGCTAAATCAAGAAGAGGGTTTTCAAAGCCTAATCCGGGGAGGAATTCATGCAGAATGAGCCCGGGCAGGATAAGGAGGGTGGCCAGGAGAGCCAGTCGGGTGTCTCTGCGGCTCCACATAAATTGGAGAAAGTTGAGTGGAGCCTGAATCGGTTTGGCGGCTAGATCGTTTTCGTCGTCTGCCGGTTCCTGAATGTCGAAACCAAGTGCTCGGACGCGCCCTACGATGCTTTCGGCCGAGGTGCTTCCCGCCACGCGCAACGTCTCGGATGTGAAGCTGAGTTCGCAAAGCTCGATGCCGTCTAGTTTAGAGACACCATTTTCAATTGTTCTGGCACATCCGGCGCAGTCCATGCCGGTAATTTTGAAGGTTTGTTCGGGAGTCATTGTGTGTTTTCCGCCGATTCGTCAGTCGAATGGTTCCGGCCGTCTGGGCCGTCAAAAATTAATTAATGACCGTAGTCTACACCTTGAAGCTAGGTTTAAGGTCAAGCGCACTTACAAAGCCGGCTGTAGTTACGTGTCAAACTGACTCCTGCTCCAGCGCCAAAAACAACCGAGCAAACAAAAATCCATTTGGCCCCCCGGCCGTGAACAAAAACCCTTCCGCATTGTGCGAAAACTCCGGCAGAAGCTCCGCATGCGCTTCGCACCCCGCTTCTAATTGGGCCAATTGCGCCAAGGCTGTCCCGACCGCCTCATCGTCGCTAATTACAAGCATGTGGTAGGTTTCATTTTCCTGCCAAATGTGTACATGCTGCCCCCGCAACCGGCGTAAAATTTGCTTACCTTCTTCACCAGAGAGGACACAGCCGTGTTGATGCAGGACCCAATCCAAAGCTGAATTGCTGCTTAATTGTTCATTTGGATGGGCGCATACCCGGCCGATCAGCTCACCGAACGCATTGTCTTTATCGGGCACTTGATTGGCTTCATGGTTATACAGGTCTTGCAAAAAGTGGGACAGCTCATGGCGCAGGGTCAGCATCTTTGTGACCTGCTTTTCCAGGGCTAAGAAGCGGCTTTCGGCCGTTTGAATCAGCTCCCGATTGCTTAAATTCCCACTTTCCCAACTGCCGAGTAAGTTTCGGATGTCAGACAGTGAAAAGCCCACCCGCTGCGCCCGTTGAATCAACTGGATTGTTTCGGCCGCCCCCTCGTTGTAAAGCCGATACCCTGCTTCTGTCCGGCCGGTCGGTTCGATCAACCCTTCTTTTTCATAGTAGCGTAGGGTCGAGGTCCGAACACCCATTTTTTTTGCCAGTTGGCCAATCGTTAACATGCGATTATCTTGACCGATGTTTAGCTCTGATGCAACTGTGTCGTCCTAAAACTTGTAAAAAATAAATGGGAAAGTCCCTATTCAGCAGTTTGGTCCAGTTTGACAAAAGGATCTGTGTTCTTCGAAAAGAT
>JAHDEB010000134.1:13604-17237 GCA_020629055.1 Chloroflexota bacterium | reverse complement strand
CAGCTAAAACCGGGAACTAAATTTCGTCGTTTTTTTCGAAAAGGGGATTTAGATTTAAGCCAGCTAACACTTGGTTGAAATCCCCGAAATCTTCGCCGGCCGAAAAGCGCTCTGCCGCGTCAAGCGTACGCTCTAGTATGGCCGCATCCCCTGACGAGTTTAGAAAAATCCCCGGCCGATCAAGCACAAAAGCCACAGCCGCATCGATCTCTTTTTGCTCTTCAAGCGGCTGATACCACGTGTTTCGGTTCTTCTCTGTTTTCCCCCAGCGGCCCCGTGCCACCGACTTAATCGTCTGCATGCCCACTTGGTGTTTTTGACAATAGCTGTAAATCGCCTCAAAGTCGGCCGGGTAAGAGCCTCCGTTCTGTAACGCGCCCTTGTGCATAAACTCATAATTGTAGGGGAGCAGGACAGAGTCAAACGGAAAACGTTCAAGGCTGAGCATGTGTCGAGCCGCAACGGTTAACCCATGGCCGGTTACCCCGATGTGTTTAACATACCCTTTTTTCTGCGCTTCTAGCGCCGCTTCCAAGGCGCCATCTGGCCCCAATGCGGTTTCCCAAGCATCTGGGGCGACCAAATTATGAAATTGGATCAGATCAATCTGTTCAACCTGAAGCCGGTCTAGGGAGCGTTGAATTTCCGCGTAGGCTGGCTCTCGCTCTCGCTCACCCGTTTTGGTAGCCAAAAAGAATTTGTCCCGCGAATGGCGCATCCATTCACCTATGCGGAGCTCAGCGTCTCCATAGGTGGGTGCGGTGTCGATATGATTGACCCCATGATGGAGCAATAGCTCTAAGATTTCGTCGGCTCGTTTTTGGTCACAAAATCCGACCGCGAATGCGCCAAAAATAATGCGTGAGCTGAGGTGGCCCGTCCGGCCGAATGGGATTTTTGTGATCATATTATCTTAAAAGAAAAGGCCAGTTCTCTAGCATATAAACATACTAAAAAACTGGCCCGCTAAATACTTTCTGCCATGGGTAATGACGAACGCCGTTATTGTTTCGTCGCCATTTCCATCATTTGCTGCAAGCGGGGGACCATATCGGCCGGGTTGGGATGCAGCCCTTCTTGAAGTAGGGCGGTCTCAAATACCTGCTCTACCGTTAGGTTCAGCATCGCATTTTCAGCATCGTCGTTCAGCATACCCACCAAATTGTTGATCAACGTATGTTTCCGATTGATCTCCAAAATCCGTTTGGGTACTTCATAATCTTGCTCGACATATCGATACAGGCGGCTCATCGCGCTGTTGGGGCCATCTTCTGGGGCGACCAAGCGCACGGCGCTAGAGCGTAAAACTTTAGAGATGCGGACATCTTCAACTTTTTCGCCCAACACCTCTTTGAACTTTTCGATCATGCCGTTTAGCTCATCATCGCTTAAAGATTGTGCATCATCATCGTCCGACTCTTCCTCTTCTGTCGGTTCAATGTCTGGCATTTCAAGGCCGCCATCATCAATGTTCTTGAACGGCTTTTCTTTGTACTCTTGCAGGTTGGGTGCCATAAATGCATCAAACCCGTCGGTCAAGAAAATCACTTCAAGATCGCGTGATTTAAACGGATCTAGATGAGGGCTGTTGGCAACAGAATTCGCATCATCACCCAAAACATAATAGATCTCGCTTTGAGCTTCTGGCATATTTTCGATGTATGTGTCTAACGAAATCAGCTTGCCATCAGATTTGGAGGTTGTGAAATGCAGCAGCGGCATAATGTCCTCACGATCTTCAGCCGCAATCCCCATCCCTTCTTTAAAATAGCGGCCGAACTCGCTCCAATAAGCGGGGAATTTCTCTTCGTCTTTGGCCAATTTCCCCAATTCACGAATCACACGCTTGCGGACCGTTTTGCCTAGCTGACGCATGATGCGGGTGTTCTGGACACTTTCCCGGCTGACATTAAGCGGCAAATCTTCAGAGTCGACCACACCGTCAACAAATTGCAGCCACTGTGGAAGTAGGTCGTTGCAGTATTCTTGAATGAGTACGTTTTTCGAATAGAGCATCACCCCTGGCTCTTTCCGTTTGGCGAACATCGTTTTTTCCCGTTTTGCCGGAATATACAGCAATGAACGGAGGTTGAGCGGCGCATCTGAAGAAAAATGGATCGTTTTAACCGGTGGCTCAAAATCCATCGTCATTTGCTGATAGAAGCTGTTGTACTCTTCATCTTCAACGTCGGCCGGTTTTTTGCGCCAAATGCTTTGGGTTGTATTGGCCTGTTCACCATCAATATAGATCGGGAATGCCACGAAATCAGAATGTTTTTTGATGACTTGGCGTAAATGCCACGCATCAGCGAACTCTTTGGCATCATCGCGCAATTTGATGTGGATTTCGGTGCCTCGGTCCTTTTTGTCGGCCGATTCGACGCTGTAATTTTCACCACCATCAGAGATCCACATCGCCGCTTTCGCCTGTGGTTTATAGCTGCGCGAGATAACCCGCACTTCGCTGCCAGCCATGAAAACAGAATAGAAGCCAACACCAAAACGGCCGATGACGTCGTTCATGTCTGGCATTTCTTCCCCTTCTTCTATTTTTGCCAAAAATTCGCGTGCACCAGATTGGGCGATGGTGCCCAACGTTTCGCGCATTTCTTGGCCGGTCAGACCGATGCCGCTGTCTTTGATGATCAGCCATGAATCTCCTTCACCCGGTTGACCGTTTTCATCTTCTTCCGGCTTTTTGACTTCGATGTGAATGGCCAACTCCGCATCCGGATCTAATACTTTGCTGTTTGTTAGCATTTCAAACTGCAAGCGGGTCATTGCGTCAGATGCGTTGGAGATAAGCTCGCGTAAAAAGATCTCTTTTTCTTTATAAAGAGAGTGGATCAAGATATCGAGAAGCTGTTTGATTTCAGCTTTAAACGTGTAATTTTTCTGTTCAGACATGATGTTTTGTTGATAAGTGGCACAGGTTGCAATGATTGCTTCCTTTGCCCATTTTCCCTCAGGGTTTAAATTTTTCGTTCCAGATTTTATCCTTAAAGAATTAGAGAAACATAAATTGGAACGGCCAGGTTTTCGGGAGAGGGGGATGCTGTTTCTATCATCCTCTTTTTATCCCCGATTTTTTTAGCCAAACAATGGGCTAGCTCGTTGTAAAAATTGAATGCATACACCCCACGGATCACGTACAAATCCCATTTTATCGCCGTTAGCCATCGAAAAAGGGGGGCCGTCAGACTTAGCACCGGCCGCCACGACCCGTGCCATCTCATCTTCGATATTTTCAACCGCAAAGGCGATGTGAAAGGTGAAAATCGACTGATTGGCGTAATCTGGAAATTCTCCCTGTGGATTGGTGTAAATTTCGATGATCGTTTGATTGCCGTCGTCAGATAGAAAATGAATATAGGGCTCTACTTGATCAGCTCGAATAATTTGCAAGTCGAATTGTTCGGCCCACCAATGGGCCATCGCGGCTGCTTCTTTTACATTGATCGCGAAATGTTCAATTTTCATTTTTCCTCTTCTTTCTGGTTATATAGGTTAGACCATCATACTTTGGCTATGATGTCATCTGCGTAGTCTAATCGGTAAAGGAAGATGAGACAAAAACCTATGAAGTTCAGTTCTGAGTTTTGCCTCATCCCTGTCATAGGGCTGAACCAACTT
>JAHDEB010000134.1:0-13504 GCA_020629055.1 Chloroflexota bacterium | reverse complement strand
CACACAAAATAGGCAAAAAAAAAGGCACCCCAAAGGGTGCCTCTCTTTTTCAGTGATTTAAAAAAATTAAGACGCTGCTGCGCGGGCTTTAGCCAAAGCGATCGCGAGGCGACTTTTACGGCGTGAAGCGTTACCTTTGTGGATAACGTTTTTGCCTGCTGCTTTGTCTAATGTGCTCGCCGCCATTTTCATCGCTTCTTCGGCTTCGTCAAAATTCCCTTCAGCGATTAATTCGCGGGTTTTTGTAACGTAGGTACGAGCAGCCGATGTGTAACGACGGTTATGTTCCCGGCGTTTAATGTTTTGTCTAATTCTTTTCTTAGCGGACTTTGTATTTGCCACGATTTAATCTCCAAATTTATATACCAAATCTTTCATTGGCGTGAGAGCGACCAGAATAGTAGCATACCCGGCCGATTGTAGGCAATAATCTTACAAAAATCCCTGTAAAAGAATGGTCGGTTTAAAACAGCTCATTTGGCCAATCTGTCATTAGTGCCTGCAGCTTTGTATCGGGGGCGATCTCCGTTGTCCCTTCAGGGATTATGACCAATCCATTGGCCTTCACCAAAGATGTCATAACATGAGATCCTTGATCACCTGTGGAGATCGCTGAAAGCGTCCCATCTGGCTCTCGTCTGATCATGGCGCGCACATAGGTTTCACGGCCGTCTGACCGCATCGGTTCACGGAAAACAACTTCGCGCAATGGGCGTTCTAAGTTGGTGTGACCGGCCATTTTTAGGATGGCGGGGCGAGCAAAACGTTCGAACGAAACCATCGCGGAAACCGGATTGCCTGGCAGACCCAAATAGGGGATCCCAGCATAATGGCCTGCGGCAAGCGGTTTGCCCGGCCGCATACGCACTTTCCAGAAATTAATCTCACCATCTGTTTGCAGCACGTCAGTAACCACGTCATACACCCCAACAGAGACACCTGCAGAGCTAATAAACAGGTCAACACCCGCTTCGATTCCCGCTTGTAGTTTAGATCGTAAATCTTCAGGCGTATCTTTTGCCACACCCAAACGAACAACATCGGCCCCTAACGCTTCGATTTGGGCGGCTTGTGCATAGCCGTTTGAATTGCGGATTTTTCCAGGCACCAGCGGTTCTTCCACCGGAATCAATTCATCCCCTGTGGCTAAAATGCCGACTTTCGGCCGTTTAATTACCGGCACTTGGGCGACACCCAACGACGCGAGTACACCAACTTCTTGAGGCCGTATTTTGCGACCCTTGTTCAGAATCCGTTGCCCTTCACGCAGATCGCTGCCCGCATACCGTATCGCATTGGCTGGTCCAACTTCCGCCTTAATGCTGACCAGGTCAGGCAATGGGCGTTGAGAATCTTGATAATTTTCTCCGGTATCTTCGATCCGAATGACCGCATCAGCCCCTTTGGGGATCGGGGCACCGGTCATAATGCGTACCGCTTGACCCCGTCGTATTTCCCCTGTAAATAAAAATCCGGCCGCTACTTCACCAACAACTTTTAGTGATACCGGATTTCGAGGATTGGCACCCGATGTGTCGGCCGCCTTAAGCGCATAACCATCCATTCCAGAGTTATCAAATGGAGGTAGACTGTCATGAGCGACCACGTCTTCGGCCAAAATATAGCCCGATGCTTGTGATAGTGGGACGCTAACGGCTGGCAGGGGGGGGACTAAGTCAAGGACTTTTTTTAGGGCAACTTTGACGGGTAGAAAATCAGCTTGTGTCATGTTTTATTTAAGTGGTGTGGTGATGGTAAGTTTGTTTAGGCCGTTTTCCGTAAATACTTCTCATACCAATAAATCGCATTTATCGTTAGCGAGTGGGTGATCTGGCCATTGTCAATCATCTCGTTAATTTCAGCAAGAGAATACAAGCAGATTTCGATGTCTTCATTCCCATCCAAAGCTTGGTCTAGCTTTGAGTCAGCGTTTAGCGCCAGAAAAGTGTGGGTTACATTGTTGAATAGGGCGGGATTGGGGGATACCGCCCCGATACTGATGAGTGGGTCAGAAAGATACCCTGTTTCCTCTCGGAGCTCACGGGCGGCCGCAACAATCGGCCGTTCACCATCATCAACCAGTCCACCCGGTACCTCGATGGTGATTTCACCATTGCCATGCCGGAATTGCCGGACCATGACCAGCTTTTCATCCGCTGTTACCGCCACGACGTTAATCCAATCGTTTGAATGGATCGCATAAAATTCATGATCGGTCCCTTTTTTGGGGGATCGACGCAAATTTCCCCACAGCTCGATAATTTTAAAGTCGTGTAATTGTCGGCTAGAAATTGTTTCCCATTTTTTAATCATAATTATTTTGCCCGCCAATCTGCGCCGGTCGGGTTTTGATAAACGCGCAATTCAAATTGTGGCAATATGGCCAAGATATGATCAAAAATATCCGCCTGCACATTCTCAAAATCAAGCATCCCTTTTTCTGAACAGAACGCATACAGTTGAATCGGCATCCCGTTTTCGCTGGGTTCTAATTGCCGTACCACTAAAGTCATATCGTTTAAGATTTTGGGGTGACGGCGCAGATAAGCGAGGAAGTAGTGGCGAAATATCCCCACATTGGTTTGTTGACGGCCGTTGCCGATATTGCTGGGGTCCGCCTGTATCCGCTTGTTGTGGGCCATAATCGCCGCTTCTTTACCCGAGATATATGGTTCAATCAAGGTCAAAGATTTTAGCTTTTGCAAAAGCTCTTCATCGCAGAACTTGATGCTAGACACATCGATGATCAGCGAGCGGATCATGCGCCGGCCGGCCGCTTCTTGCATACCGCGCCAGTTTTTCAGCGCATCTGAAATCATGGCATGGGTGGGGACGGCCGTCATCGAATAGTCAAAGTTTTGAATTTTGACCGTGGTTAGCCCCACTTCAGTGACCGTTCCACTGACGTTGTAGCTGGGCATTTCGATCCAATCCCCAACCGCCAAAAGGTTGTTCCATGTGAGTTGAATGCCGGCTACCAATCCGCGGAGCGCATCTTGATAGATAAACGAAAGTACCGCTGCAACCGCGCCAAACCCGGCTAAAGCGACCGTTAGGCTTTCACCCACCGTCGCAGCGTAGATTAGAATGACGGCCCCGATGAGCAAGACAACTTTGAATAGTTGAGCAAATGCGGCTACAGGTAATTCTTTCGAGAAAGGGAGCGTTTGTACATAGTCCCGCATCGCATTGATCACCCGATTGAGGGTAATCGCGATAATAATGATCAGTAATATGCTGACCGCCTGCTGCATCAACTCGGCCGTGCCATTGGGCCAATGTTCGTCAAAAGCAAAAGGAATCATTCCCCTAAAAATAAGGACAGGAATGATAAGACTGATGATTTTGAGCACGCCTGCTTCATCGAGATGGTCGTCCCAATTAAAGGCGTTATTTTTTACAAACCGAGTCGCGATGAAGTGGAGGATGCGCTCAGTTATATTTCGCGCGAAAAAGCAGATCATCAACGTGAGGATCAGTCCACTTATAAGCGCAAAAAACCAAGCTGTGTTTTCCGGTGTCCCACTTTGGGTGAGTATGGAAAATACGAGGTCAAACATAATTTAGTTTTTAAGAACTCAACCTATTTCTTTTTCTTTGGAAAGTCATCAGGCAAGCGTTTATGCTTCTCGACCGGCGAGCTTTAGCTCTTCGGCCCGGTCTTGCATCGCCTGCATCACGTTGCCGATGTGTTCCCACAGATCAAGTTTACCTTCAAAACAGGCATTGCTGAAGTCTGTGGTTACTTCCATGACATGGTCACGGTCCACACCGGCCGCAAAGCGACGGTCTTTCCATTTTTTCTTAACAGATTTAATTTTCATTTCGCGGATGTCGCCTGACGGCCGAACGAGCGTGCCCGCCACCAGCAATCCGGTAATTTCATCACAGGCAAGCAGTGCGAAATCGATCGGTGTTTCTCGCTCGACCCCACTCCCTTCCGTGAAGTGAGACAAAACGGTTCGAATCGCTTCCTCATCGACCCCACGATCGCGCAAAATAACCGCCCCTTTCATCGGATGTTCGTTTAGGTTGGGGTGAATTTCCCAATCGAAGTCGTGGACGATGCCGATCGCTTCCCAATATTTTTCATCTTCGCCAAGTATTTTGGCATAGTGGCCCATCGCCACCCCCACACATTGCATATGTCGCCGAAGCCCTTCGTCTTGCACATGCTCACAAACAAGGTCCCATGCTTTTTCAGGTGTTAACATTTTTTCCTTTATTATTTCGTAACTATACGGGTGTCTCGGTTTGCTCCCCTCTCCCATCGGGAGAGGGGTTGGGGGTGAGGGGCTGAACGGAGTTTAGTTTAAGCCCAACCTTGTTGGGCCGTCCACCTCCCCTAACCCCTCCTCATTAATATGAGGCCCTCATAGGAGGGGAACCAACCAGACCTGTATAGTTACATTTTTTCTTTTAGAAGATGTTAGATACTGGTTGAATGCCTATCGAGCATCTAACATCTTGAATCTCACATCTGGTTTTATTTGGCGCCGCAATCACAGCCGCCACCTTCATGCTTTGAACATCCGGCCGCTGCTTTATCTTGCAACGCTTTTAGTTCTTCCAAAGGCTCAAGCTGTTCAAGGGTAAAGGTGTGCCATTTGTTATCGACAGAAACGACTATCTCTTCGCTTAAGGGGCGCACGTCTTTGACGACACCTTGTCCTTCAGGCGTCCCTACTTTCTTACCCCGTTTGGGTAATTTTTTGCGCGCTTCGACATACTGTTCGTATTCATAGACCAAGCAGCATTTCAATCGGCCGCAAACACCAGTGATTTCGCTTGGGCTAAGTGAAATGCCTTGCGCCTTCGCCATTTTAATCGAAACCGGGCTGAATTCTGTGATAAACGTTGAACAGCAGCGGGGGCTGCCGCACGCACCGTATCCCCCCATAATTTTCGCCAAGTCACGTGGCCCAATCACCTGCATGTCGACTTGGACCCGTAAAAGTCTGCCGAGATTCTTTTGCAAGGTCCCAAGGTTAATGTTTTTATTGTCGGTTGTATAAAGAATGGTGAGCCATTTGCCTTCGAAGTTGTAATCCGCCTTGACGAATTTTACATCTCGAATGCGCAATTTGTGGGCTTGCTCGCGGCAGGTAATTAAGGCGTTTAGCTCCTTGTCTTGCCAAACCTGCTTCATGATCATGTCGCGTGGATTGGCCGCCCGCTCGATTTGACGGATCGACTTCGGCCGAAAAACATCTTCTGGTTTGACATGTGTGATCACTTGCCCCAGCTTTTTTCCCCGTTTTGTGGGAATCACAACGTAGTCCCCTGGTTCGATTTCATCGTGCCCGTTTGTGCCAAAGTGGTACATCTTCCCCAGCTTTTGAAAGCGAACACCTACAACGTCAGGTGTTTGTGCCATGTTAAATCTCCGTGTGTCTCAGGCATTTCTACTATTTCTACTTACGTATGCCTGAATTTGGTTAAGCAATCGGTCTTTTTTGCCAGAAACACCGGCTGACCGAGTATGATTGAAATTAAAAAAGTCGATTCTCATCGCTTTTATTCCTGTCGATTTTACGGCTTTTCTTCAATTGTTTCCACCCCCTACTATTTTCTTGTGAGATTCTTCCTTAGAAATTTCCGCTGTTGGCTCCAAACTGGTATAATCTCCGCTGGGCTTAGGCCTAAAATATAGAAATTTATTCGGGTTAACCCGCAAAAATAATTAGGTGAATTTAAATGTTGGCATTTCTTCAAACTTTTTCAACATGGTTCGGATTAATTGAAATTATTCTGGCCGTAATTTTAACCGTTTTGGTTCTTCTACAAGCCAAAGGAAGCGACCTTAGCGCCATGATGGGGGGCGGTGACAGCGGAAGCTCTTATCGTACCAAACGTGGTTTAGAAGTGGTTTTACATCGCTGGACCATCTATCTGTCAGTTATCTTTTTCATCGTGACACTTTTGACCTTCCTGTCTTTAGGTCAAACTTCGTAAAATATTCAGTTTGGGCATCTTGCCCTTACCAAAAAGTTTAATCGGGGGTGTTTGGATTCGTCCAAGCACCCCCGTTTTGCGCCATGAAGTTTAGGATATTTTTAGGCATTGTCTGTTTGGCATTTATCGCAGCGCTATTGGCGTATGGGTCAAATGCCTTTGGCACTGGGGATGAGGTCGCCGCTATCCCCACGGTTGAACCAACGCCGATAATCATCGCCTCTTTGCCAGAGTCTGATAGCTGTGGGGGGAACGAGGTTGTGTTTGACGACCGGCCGTTGGTGGCTGGTATCGTGGGACGCCCAACTTCGTTATTGCCTGTTAGCACCACCCCACGCAGCCCCATCGAAGTAGAACTATCCAGCCTCATCTTTCGAGGATTGGTCCGCTTTACACCCAATGGCGAGCCGGTGCCCGATCTAGCTTCATGGCAGGTATCTGAAGATGGCCTAAGCATTACATTCACCCTTGATCAAGGTGGCATGTGGCACGATGGAACACCGGTCACTGCGGCCGATGTCGCATTTACCGCCGGTCTGCTTGCAAGCGGGGGACTGAACGTCCCTGGTAACTTCCCTTGGAATACGGTCACAACCACCATTGTTGATAATGCGACGGTGCAAGTTAATCTCCCTATCCCGTTTACCCCATTTTTAGAAGCGGCAACTGTTGGTCTTTTGCCAGCTCACCTTGGTTTAAATGGGCAAAATTTGGCGGGGTCAGATTTTGCCGCCCGGCCGATAGGCACCGGCAACTTTCAGGTAGCCAATAACTGGCAGTCCGACGGCGTGGTCTTTTTGCAATCTGCAACACCCGGCATTTTAGACAGTTTAGAATTCCGTTTCTACCGCTCGATAGATGATATATCGGTTGACTTGAAAAGTGGCAGCCTTGATTTGGCCGTTTTGCCAAACAACATGTCGATTGTCGCCTTAGGTGCCTTTTCCACCGACCAACTAAATACATTTTCTGGGCCGGCCGATCAAATCACCCAACTGCTTTTTCGCATGGATGCGGATGAGACCGCTCCCATCAGTGACCCCGCTGTGCGACAAGCTCTCCGATTGGTGCTAGACCGGCAAGCGGTGATCGACCAGGCTGCCAGCGGGCAGGGATTGTTGACCGAAGGGCCATGGGACATCAATAGCCGCTATCAAGATGAAACCTTGTTCCGCTTTGTAAAAACCGATTTGGACCGGGCCGAAACGCTGCTCGCAGAGGCAGGCTGGGTTTTGCCGGAAGAAGGGGCTCCTATTTACCAAAAGGACGGGGTTGACCTGGCGATTAATTTGTTGGTTTCGAATCAAGGGAATTATTCAGCGATTGCGGCCGAACTTCAGAAGCAATGGGGAGATTTTGGCATACTCGTTAATGTTGAAACCGCACCCCCGGCCGCTTATCAAACCGCTCTGGCCAATCGCCAGTTTGATGGGACAGTGCAAAAAGTAAATATCACCCAAGATCCAGATCTGTATGATTTTTGGTCACAAGAAGCGATTGTTCGGGGGCAAAACGTTGCCAAATGGAACCATCGCCCTTCTAGTGAGGCATTAGAGGCTGGCCGCCAAGTGTGGGATTTTGAATTGCGTAAGCCATATTACAATGCCTTCCGCTCATTCTATGAAAAAGAGTTGCCAGCTTTCACCTTATATCAAGATGTGCGATCCTTGGCGCTAAATGGGAATGTTGGCGGACAAATGGTCGGGGCTCCCGGTGATCTTGTTGAATTTCTAACCCCTTTTCAGCAATGGTATATTTTAGATCATGATGCTTTTGCAGATTGTGAAGAAAGCTAGACTTCGATTTCTCCCCATATTAAAAGTAAAGAAACGATTAATCTTGGAAAAACTCTCTGATTTTAATTACATTTAGTGCTCATTTCCCATACAAGCTCTATACTTGAATTTCCCACCAAAATTACAAAAATAAATATTCAATTTTATTTACACCCAAGGTTTTAATTGTGCGTAGTGGAGCTACGAAGTAGAATTTCGGGCAAATTTTACCGATCGTCATCATGGACGTATGCATTAGTCTACTGCCAAGAAAACAATCGACTTTGGGGATGGCCGCGAATCGGTTAATCGATCGAAATTGGATTGTTTTGTTTTATAGTTCAATCGTTTAGGAAGTAATGGAGAAGGATAGCATTGGCTGGAAAAGCTGAATCACAAGGAAACTTATACTGGCTATTATCACTTTTACCTGCTGCCGCCGTTATATGGTTGTTCCTCCAAATATCTGATGTTGCCCAAGGTAAATTTCCAACCTTAAAGTTGGAGTGGGTGCCAGATTTAAATACAAGTCTCTCATTTCAAATAGACGGCCTCAGTATGCTGATGTCTTTGTTGGTGTTGGGGATCGGGGCGCTTATCCTAGTCTACGCGAGTGGGTATATGGATGGGCACAAAAAGATCGGCCGATTTTTCGCCATTCTGATCTTCTTTATGCTCGCCATGTTGGGCGTCGTTACTGCAAATAATATCGTCTTGCTATTTGTATTTTGGGAGCTAACAAGTATTTCGTCGTACCTGCTTATCGGCTTTGATCACGAGAGCCCCAAATCACAAAAATCTGCTCAACAAGCCCTATTTGTAACCGGTAGCGGTGGTTTATGCCTGCTGGCTGGCCTTATCTTGCTGGGTAATATGGCAGGCAGTTGGGAATTATCTGAAATTCTACAAAATGGGGAAGCGATCCAAGCGAGCGGGCTTTTCCCGATGGCGTCGTTTTTAATTATTTTGGGTGCATTTACAAAGTCGGCCCAATTCCCGTTTCATTTCTGGCTTCCCAACGCGATGGCCGCCCCCACGCCGGTTTCAGCCTATTTGCATAGCGCCACGATGGTTAAGGCCGGTGTATATATTTTGGCTCGCTTTAACCCGGTTTTGGGCGATTCGTTGGGCTGGACATGGACCCTCATCATTATTGGTGGTTTTACCGCCATGCTTGGTGGCTGGATGGCATGGCAGCAGCCTGATATGAAAAAGATTATGGCGTACACAACGATCTCTGCGTTGGGTATCTTGGTCTTTTTATTGGGGGTGGGTGGCAAAATCGCAACTGAAGCGGCGATCTTATTTTTACTCGTTCACAGCTTGTATAAAGGGGCTTTGTTTATGATCGCCGGTACGGTTGATCACGAGGCCCACACAAGGGATGTGAATCAATTAGGCCGATTGGGACGCCTGATGCCGATTACGTTTGCGGCCGTCATTGCAGCAACGCTATCGATGGCGGGCATACCACCACTATTGGGGTTCACCGGCAAAGAGTTGATCTATGAAGCGACGGTTGAAAGTAGTTTGGGGGCCACTTGGCTTACTGTCGCTGCATTTGTGATGAACTTTTTCAACGTGGCGGCCGCGGGCATTATTTTGTACCGGCCGTTTATTGAAGCCCCATCTGATGATTTTGATAGCAGCCATGTTCATGAAGGGCCATGGAAACTTTGGTTGGGCCCTGTTGTGTTAGGGATTACGGCCATTCTCTCTTGGATATTTATCGGTGGAAATTTCTTCTCTATTGAGATCTTCTCCCCAGCCGTGTCGGCCGTTTATGGAAAAGTGGTTGAAATTAAACTGTACGCTTTGCCACCCGTATTTAATATCATCCCGATGCTCAGCATTTTGACGATAATCGCCGGCTTTGCCTTTGCGTTTTATCATCAAAAAATATTGAGTGCATCTAAATCTCTGACCGGCCGTGTGGGGAACTTCGGCCCCGAAGCTGGGTATTTTGTCTTTTTGGACGGAATGCTCGAGTTAACCCGAGATTTTGCGCTCACGATGCAAAACGGGTACTTACGCCGATATCTGGTGTACGTTTTTGGCACGTTACTCACTTTGGTCCTGCTGCCATTTATTTTATATGGTGATTGGTCCCACATTCAGTTGGTCGTTCAAGAATCACCACGCATCAACGAAGTCATTATTTCAGGCATTATTGTGTCCGCCGCATTTTGGGTCATGAAATTTACAGGTCGGTTGTCCGCTATCGCTGCATTAGGCGTTGTTGGATATGGGATCGCCCTGCTGTTTTTATATTTCGATGCCCCCGACTTGGCGATGACCCAATTTTCAATTGAAACCCTCACCGTCATCATCTTTGTCCTTGTCTTATACCGACTGCCTCAATACAAAACACGTACTTCCAGTTTAGGTCGTTATCGAGATGCGGTCGTGGCTGGGTTTGTTGGGGTTGTGATGTTTGGCTTGGTGCTATTCGTCACGTCGGTCCCTTACAGCACCCATATCTCTGAATATTACGCAGCTAGTAGTTATCCATTAGCCAAAGGGCGCAACATCGTCAATGTGATTTTGGTTGATTTCCGTGGCATCGACACGATGGTTGAGATTTCAGTGTTGGCCGTGGCCGGAATCGGTGTTCTGGCTTTGTTGACCAAAATCCCATCTAAGTTAGATGACCAGACTTTAATGAGCCGCTCTTTGATTTTCCGAACTGCGAGTCGTTATCTTGTTCCGATCATTTTGCTCTTTTCTGTATTTACCCTTTTGCGCGGCCATAATGATCCGGGTGGCGGTTTTATTGGTGGGCTTTTAGCCTCATCCTCCTTTGTCCTTTACATCTTCGCCTACAGTGTTGAAGAAGCCCAAGATCTATTGAGAGTAAAACCGATCAGTCTAATCGGGCTGGGGTTGGTTATCGCTGTTGGCAGTGCTCTATTTGCCCCTGTCATGGGGTTAGGCCCCTTTATGAAAGGGATCTGGGGATCATATGCGATTCCAGCAATCGGCAAGCTGGGCACACCGCTCTTTTTTGACATAGGGGTGATGCTCGTAGTGGTCGGTGTTGTACTCACTATTATTTTTGCCTTGGCAGATGAGGATGAGAATTTACACCAGCCGGATGGAGGCTCTGCATGAACATCCTCTTAGCTACAGTGATAGGCTTTTTATATGCGTCAGGTGTTTATTTAATGCTCCGACGCAGTATCGTTAAACTTATTTTAGGCATTGGGCTGTTAGGCAATGCGACAAATCTTTTGCTTTTTACAATTGGGGATGTTGCTCGCTCTACCCCTCCAATTATTCATGAGGGTGAAGAGGCCCTTGTCGGTGCCTATGCCAACCCGATTCCGCAGGCGTTGATTTTAACCGCGATTGTGATCGGGATGGCGATGTTGGCTTATGCGGTTGTTCTTATTAAGCAAGCTTATCAAATTACCGATTCAGACGATATTGATGTGATGCGAACGACAGATATTGAAACATTAGCTGAGGATCAGAGCGAATGATCGTTATATTGCCGATACTGATCCCTTTAATTGCAGCGATACTTTGTATCGTCTTGTGGTCCCGGCCGACCATTCACCGCTGGGTGAGCTTGGTCGCCAGCGTGGGTGCTTTGGTGGTATCACTGGTGTTGCTGTCCACAGTTCGGGCCGACGGTGTACAAGCCTTAGCCATTGGCGGCTGGGTCGCTCCATATGGGATCGTCCTTGTGGCTGACCTGCTGAGCAGCATTATGGTTGTCGTCACCGCTTTTATGGGCTTAATGGTCAATATTTATGGCTACGATGATATTAGCGAAGACTTCGAGAAGAATGGCTACTACGCGCTGTACCAGTTCTTGTTGGTCGGTGTCACCGGGTCATTTTTAACCGGCGACCTTTTTAATCTTTTTGTTTGGTTCGAGATCATGCTGATTTCGTCTTTTGTGTTGCTTTCGATGGGGGGCAGTCGGGCCGAAACAGAGGGTGGCGTGAAGTATGTCATCATGAACATGATTTCATCGATGATATTTTTAGGAGCCACAGGCCTCGTCTTCGGGGTAGCGGGTAGTGTTAATATGGCCGACCTTGGTGGGCGGATTCCCCAAATTGCGGCCGACAATCCGATTTTGGTGACTTCGATTGCGATGCTTTACGTTGTCGCGTTTGGCATGAAGGCGGCGCTTTTCCCGATGTTTGGCTGGCTCCCTGCAAGCTACCACACACCCCCTACATCGATCACAACGATTTTTGGGGCGCTACTGACCAAGGTCGGCGTTTACGCCCTTATCCGGGCATTTACCCTCATTTTCGCAACGTCTGATGTGATGTGGTTTGCCCAACCGGTCCTTTTAACCATGGCTTCTTTGACCATGGTGGCGGGGGTCTTTGGGGCGGTGGCCCAATACGATGTGCGTCGCCTGCTCTCTTTTCACATTGTCAGCCAGATCGGCTACCTGATTTTAGGATTGGGCATATTTACCGTATCATCTTTGGCTGGGACGATTTTTTATTTTGTTCATGTGATCTTAGCGAAATCGGCCCTGTTTTTAGTCGCAGGTATTGTCAACAAAACCTATGGCAGCTACGACCTAAAGAAGCTGGGTGGAATTTACAACAACAATATAGCCCTTTCGATGCTCTTTTTTATCCCAGCGATGGCTTTGGCCGGTATTCCACCCTTATCGGGGTTCTGGGCGAAGTTTGGGGTTCTCAAAGCGGGGCTGTCGGCCGAAAATTTTATCGCAGTTGGTATCGCATTATTTGTGAGTGTCTGGACGCTTTATTCAATGACCAAGATTTGGAATTATGCGTATATGCGGAAACGGCCAGACGCTTATGATCGACCGGCTGAATCGCTATCTGCAACCTCCTTTTGGCTGCGTTGGGCCCCCACACTGGTGATTGGGCTGATCACGGTGGCGATGGGCGTTTGGGCAGGCCCATTGTTTGAATTAGCGACGGCGGCGGCTGAGCAGCTGATGAACCCGGAAATTTATATTTCAGCGGTTTTGGGAGGCGGCTCCTAATGTTTTTATTGATCGTTATGGTCTTTATTTGGGTCTTTTTAACCGGAGAATTGACCTTAGGCAATATCGGGTTCGGTTTTCTTTTGTCCGCCTTTTTGCTGTATTCCAGCGGCCAAGGGCTGGGTTTGCAGCTAATTCAACGGCAATCCGGTTTTAATGTATTTAAATATTTATGGACCTTGCTCCGCTTTACAGGGTTTTTCATCAAAGAGTTAATCAGTGCGGGTAAAATGGTATTTATTTCGATTCTGCGGCCGAATCTGCTGAAACCAGGAATCGTCGCTGTGCCGCTAGATTTAACCCGAGACGAAGAAATTACCCTTTTGGCGAACCTGATTACCCTGACACCAGGGACCTTGTCGCTCGATGTTTCGACCGATAAAAAAGTGATCTACGTCCACTCTATCCAAGTGGACAACCCTGATAAATTCCGCCAAGAAATTAAAGAGGGATTTGAAACCCGTGTACGAGAGGTGCTGAACCCATGACAGAAGCTACCGCCGTTTTTATTGTCGAAAATTTAAACACATGGGTCATTGTGCCACTCTTGGCGCTTGCGATTGTTTTCGCATTCTACCGCTTAATTATCGGCCCTAGCTTGCCCGACCGCGTCGTCGCGATCGATATGATGTCAGGAATTGCGGTTGCCATGATGGCGGCTTATTCTGTGGCCACTGGCGAGACGGTTTTTCTCGATATCGCTTTGGTTGTGGCTCTGATCACGTTTTTAGGCACCATCGGGTTCGCCTATTACATCGACAAGCGACAATAGATACAAAAGATTACA
>JAHDEB010000133.1:8909-17263 GCA_020629055.1 Chloroflexota bacterium | reverse complement strand
AAACTTTTCTTCATTTTTTCTTCTCCTTACAGAATAGATTTTGAAGACATTAAACGAACTTTGAAACGCGAATAGATTCGCGGAAACAACTACTCAATTAAATGACAAGCGGCGAAATGACCCGGCCGCACTTCACGCCACTCAGGATCAATGGTTTTACACTGATCGTTGTTGGCGATAGGGCATCGGGTATGAAAACGGCAACCTGAAGGGGGGTTTGCAGGGCTAGGAACATCACCTTTTAAGATGACACGTTCACGCTGTACTTCCATCGATGGATCCGGTACAGGTACGGCCGACAATAGTGCCTGCGTATAAGGATGTAATGGTTCACCATAAAGATCATCTTTATCCGCTAGTTCTACAATTTTGCCCAAATACATAACCGCAACACGATCTGCAATATGACGCACCATGCTTAAGTCATGCGAAATAAATAGATAAGTCAGGTTAAGACGTTCCTGTAGCTCTTCAAGTAGGTTAACGACCTGCGCCTGAATCGAAACGTCTAAGGCTGCAATCGGCTCGTCGCACATAATAAATTCTGGTTCTAACGCAATTGCACGGGCGATACCGATACGTTGACGCTGACCACCAGAAAACTCATGGGGATACCGATTGGTGTGTGACGAGTTTAATCCGACAAGCTCCAACAGGGATTGAACCAATTTGAGGCGTTCATCATATGAATCATTGGTGTGTTCACGCAAAGGTTCATCGATGATGCTACCCACAGTCATGCGAGGATTCAGGCAAGCATGCGGATCTTGAAAGATCATCTGCATGTTGGGGCGTAACTTACGCATATCTTGGCCTGATTTCTCAGTGATTTCTTCCCCTTTAAACTGAATAGAACCTTCAGTTGGTGGATGAAGCATGAGCAAAGTCCGGCCGGTTGTCGATTTACCGCACCCACTTTCCCCCACAAGGCCAAGCGTTTCCCCTTTGTAAATTTCAAAGGAAACACCATCAACAGCCTTTACAGCGCCAACTTGACGCCGAATAACACCTTCATATATAGGAAAGTGCTTTTTTAAATTTTCGACTTTGACTAAAACTTCTTTTGTTTTCATCTATTATTAAAAATTCTATTTTTCGTATCGAGGTTTTTCCGCGTCAATGTCCCACCAACATGCGACTTCGTGCATACCAGCCTTAGCTGATTTAACAGATTCAAGGATTGGATTTTCTTGATGGCAACGGTCAAAAGCCCAATCACAGCGCGGCGCAAAAGGACAACTACTAGGTTCTTGCCTTAAATTGGGTGGCTGCCCCTTAATATTGACCAATTTTTCCGATTTGCCGTCGAGCCTAGGCAGCGAACCTAGCAAACCACGTGTATAAGGATGTTGAGGATTGGCATAAAGCTCCTTAACATCAGCTTTTTCTACAATGAGCCCACCATACATCACCGCTACCCGGTCGGCTAACCCAGCAACAACGCCCAAGTCATGACTAATCCAAACAATCGCCATGCCAAATTCTTTTTGAAGGCGTTTAATTAGATCGATAATTTGGGCTTGAATCGTAACGTCAAGAGCAGTAGTAGGCTCGTCTGCGATCAAAAGTTTCGGGTTACACCCTAAAGCGATCGCAATAACAACACGCTGGCGCATGCCACCGGAAAATTGATGCGGATAATCTTTTAATCGTGCCGCCGCCATTGGGATACCCACAAGCTCAAGCAGTTCGGCCGCCCGTACTTGCGCTTCTTGCTTTGTCATTCCCAAATGGGTGCGTAAGGGCTCCATGATTTGGTGCCCAACAGTGAGCACCGGGTTTAAGGAAGTCATTGGGTCTTGAAAAATAAACCCGATATGGTGGCCCCGCAATTGCCGCAGCTCTTCCGGCGGCATTTGAATGAGGTCTCGCCCTTCATAAAGCGCTTCCCCAGCCGGAATTTCACCAGGCGGCATCGGAATCAGTTTAAGCAAGGACATCATTGTCACAGACTTACCAGAACCGCTTTCCCCCACAACTCCAAGCATCTCGCCTTCGTCGATGTTGAAGCTGACTCCATTGACAGCAAAAACTGTGCCGTCTTGAGTCTTAAATCGTGTCTTTAAATTATTAACTTCTAAAACCGATTGCATCCTATTTTTTCCTGTAAAGGATTTTTATCTTGATTGTCGAAAATATATGTTGGTAGACAATCACGACAAAAATAACTTGAAGATTTTATATGAACTAAAAGTTATGTCAAACTTAAAATTTCAAACCTGTTGATTGATCCTAAAGATCAGGTCAATTTATTTGTGTAATTGGTAGAAGTTGATAAATTCCAAATCGAAAGGTTTTTTTTGGATTCAATTCGTCGGTCAACATATCAACTTTCAACGTTATTTTTATGAAAAACAGTGAAATCGCAAACTTATTTTCTCAGGTCGCCTACCTATTAGAAATTCGGGGCGACAATATTCATCGTGTCTTATCGTATCGTCGAGCGGCCGAATCACTGGCCGAACTACCTCATGACCTAAAACAACTGGCCGATCGTGGAGAACTCACTTCGATCTCAGGCATCGGCAAAACTTTGGCCGAAAAAATCGACGAAATGCTAGAGACCGGTCGACTTGAATTCCTAGATCGTTTAACCGAAGAAATTCCATTATCGATTTTAGAGCTGCTAAAAATTGAGGGGATGGGGCCGAAGCGGGTAAAGCTGGTCTATAACAAACTAAATGTCACCTCACTTGCTGACCTAGAAGCGGTTGCGGCCGATGGCAGCCTTTCTAACTTGCCCGGTTTAGGCAAAAAGTCGGTCGAAAAAATCATAAAAGGAATCCAAGATCTAAAATCTTTTGGCACCGGCCGGGTGAACTTAGGGGATGCGCTCCCTACGGCTGAAGAAATTTTAGAGATCCTACAAAAGCTCCCTTGTGTTTCACAAGCAGCGATTGCAGGCTCGGTCAGAAGGCGCAAGGAAACAATCGGCGACATTGACCTGCTTGTGGCAACGGATGACCCCGAAACGGTTATGCAGACGTTCACAACGATCAGCCCCAGCTACGAAGTCGCACTCAACGGCCCGACCAAATCTCGAATTACCAAAGATGGATTGGGAATCGACCTGCGGGTATTGCCGGCCGAAAATTGGGGGACGCTGATCTCCTACTTTACCGGCAGCCAAGCCCACAATGTGCGCCTGCGGGAATTGGCAAAAGCGCAAGGGCTTAGTCTGAATGAGTATGCATTTACAAAAGCTGACGACACTGACCAAATTTTATGCCCCACCGAAAAAGACGTCTATCAAGTTTTAGGGCTTGATTGGGTCCCCCCGGAGCTGCGCGAAGACCGGGGGGAAATCGAAGCTGCCCAAAATGGAAATCTGCCGAAATTAATCGAGTTAGATGATATTCAGGGGGACCTGCATATGCATACAACATGGTCTGACGGGAACCATACGATTTTAGAAATGGCACAAGCCGCCATTGCGCTCGGCCGAAAATATATTTGTATTACCGATCATTCGTACAGTTTGGGAATCACCAATGGGCTAGACGAAAAGCGGCTATTGGCACAATATAATGAAATTCAGCAGGTCCGAGATCAGTTGGGGGATCAGATCCACATTTTGCATGGCACTGAAATGGAAGTGCGCAATGACGGCACACTAGATTTTGAGGATGATCTGCTTGAGTCTTTAGACTTTGTCATCGCCGCAGTACACACCGGCCTTTCTCAACCTCGCGAACAGGTAACAGACCGAATGTTGGGGGCCATCGAAAACAAACACGTCGATATGATTGCTCACCCGACCGGGAGGCTGATCGGCCGGCGTACGGGTGGAGATTTTGATATT
This sequence comes from Chloroflexota bacterium, assembly GCA_020629055.1. Taxonomy (GTDB): domain Bacteria; phylum Chloroflexota; class Anaerolineae; order Promineifilales; family Promineifilaceae; genus WTJY01. The sequence goes on along the minus strand of JAHDEB010000133.1, from coordinate 13,461 downwards.
GAGAAAATCATGGAAGCCGCAGCCCGAACCCAAACGATTCTAGAAATCAATGCGCATCCCTCTAGGCTTGACTTGAAAGACGTTCATATTAAACTTGCGCTAGACCACGGTGTGCTTTTAGCCATTAACACCGATGCTCATCACATAGATCAGCAAAAACTCATGCATTTTGGGGTATCCACCGGCCGACGAGGCTGGGCGCAGGCTAAAAACGTCGTTAATTCCTGGCAGTACCATGACCTATTCAATCTTGTTTCGGGGTAAGATTAAGATCACGATTACAAGATATAGAACCGATCCCAAATTATCGAAAGGCCTTTAATCAACCTTTCTTAGTTTCTAAAAACTATTTTGAGAATTGGATGGGAAGCGAATGATGAAAAAGAATAATCATCCGCTGATGACACAGCCTCTCTTTTATCGGCCTACCTGATCCGCCATTGGCAAGTTTCAGAAGCACAATAAGCATCGGGCGAAAGAGGGAGGTTCACAGCAACCGATATCATGACAAACGAACACAACACACAACCATTATCCACAGAACAAACAAACCCCATATTATCGGAACCAAGCCATATCGTAACATTTACCCGCAGCCTGCGGGCCGTGTTTCATGGGCTAGACAAAGATACTGTTAGCCAATTGCGAAATTTCGGCGAGCCTAAACTTTTCCACCCGGGTGAAACCATCATCCAACAAGGGATTTTAGGCCATACCTTTTATGTATTGGTCGACGGCCGGGTTGCGATTACCCAAAAGGGTAACGGGGAAGAGGAGATCACCTTAGGCGTGGTCACCCCAGGAAAATATTTTGGGGAGATGGCCCTCTTAGAGGATGTGCCGAGAACTGCGACCTGCATCGCCATGACCGAAGTCAGAGCCTTAGAAATAACCCGCCTGGCTTTTGATGAGATCATGGTCACCCAACCCAAGCTTGCCTATAACGTGATGTTTCAAGTGCTGTCGAATATGCGACGGAATGAATCAAACGCTCTAAATCGGTTGGTGACAAAGGCTGAAGAGCTAGAGCTTTCGAACAAAAAGTTGACCATCGCCCAAGAGGAGATCGTTAAAGCAGAGCGGCTCAAGCGAGAAATCGAAATTGCAGGGGAAGTACAACGTAGCTTATTGCCCCAAGAGCTGCCTCAATATGATGGGGTTGAATTTGCCGCATGGCTTGGGGCCACTCGGGCTGGCGGAGATTTTTACGACGTTATCGAACTTGATGATGAACATGTGGGGGTGCTTCTAGGCGACGTGGGGAACTTAGGTATCCAAGCCTCCGTTTACATGGCGATGGTTCGCACGCTGTTTCGTGTCGAGTGCCGACGTTCTTTAAACCCACATACGGTTGCCATGGCGGTTCATCATGGTATTTTAGATGTGACCACCGTCAGCGACATGTTTGTCAATGTGTTTTATGGCGTCCTTCATCGCCCCTCTGGTATGTTCTCTTATGTTCTTGCAGGGCAGGAGCAGCCTTTTCTGCACCGGCCGGGGCAAGGTATTGCTCAACTAAAAGGGCGCGGAAACTTTTTAGGCTTAGCTCATTCGATAACCCTTAAAGAAAAACGGATGCGCGTACAGCCGGGCGATCGGCTGATTTTAATTAGCGACGGGATTTTCGGGGCGACCAATGATGCGGGGGAAGTTTTTAATCAAGATAAACTGATTGAAGTTATCAAAAGAGAAAAGACCCAAAACGCAAAAGTGCTTTTAGACTCGATTGTCAAATCACTAGATGAGTGGACCAACAACAGCGACCCCTATGCAAATAACGATTTAGCCGTTCTGACGATGCAGATATTGCCTAAATAAAAATTAGAGCCGAACGGGACAAGAACCTATATAATCGTGAACTACATGGTTCCACTTGGAACCGATTGTTTTAGTTTCAACATATACGCACACCCTTACTCATTTAGAGAACGTCGCATTGAACCGAAATTCTGAAGAAACAAACGTAGAATCACATTGGACCAGTTCGCCCATCTTTTGGCTCTTGGGCGGTATCCTTTTCACCGCTTTAGCAGTTGCGATTGGGCTGCTTGTTTTCAGCTATTCACTTGATCAGCGTTCGGCCAAAAATGGGGAAATCGCCGGTAGACCCACGATTATTCGAATAACAGCACCCCCTACCCCGATCCCAACCGCTACCCCGATCATTCCAACACCGACCGCCATTCCAACCTTGACACCTTCCCCTACCCCGGACCGCCTGATCGCACCCGAAGAAATTATCGGTGGGTTCTTTGCCCAAGTCGCTAACACCGACGACGTGGGTGTAAATTTCCGCAATGGATACGGCCGTTCAAACGAATTGATTACAGTATTAGATGAAGGGACCATCGGGTTGGTCATTGATGGGCCGATTGAAGAAGATGGCTTTATTTGGTGGCGTATCGAATTAGAAGATGGAATCCGCGGCTGGATCGTAGAACAATATTTAGCCCCCGCCGGGCAGCCGCTAGATTGGCGACAATAATTAATTGAGAGGCACGCGTATGACCCAAGCACGAATTCAAGAATTACGAGATCAACTTAATTTTCATATTCACCGCTACTATGTGCTCAACAGCCCTGTTTTGAGCGATGCGGAATACGATGTGCTATTTAGAGAGTTACAAGCTTTAGAAGAAGCGGACCCCAGCACGGTCACGCCTGACTCTCCGACCCAAAGGGTATCTGGCGAAGTTTCAGATGCCTTTGAAAAAGTAGCCCATACCAGCCCGATTCTTAGTTTAGCAAACGCATTTAACGGGGAAGATATGCGAGATTGGGAAGGGCGAAACCGTCGTCACCTAAAAGATGATCCGGCGGCCGAAGGTGATTGGGACTATGTTGTGGAGCCAAAAATCGATGGGCTCACCGTTGTCCTGACCTATGAAAATGGTCGCTTTGTTTTGGGCGCTACACGCGGCAATGGTGAGATCGGGGAAAATATCACTCCCAATCTGTTAACCCTGTTGAGTTTGCCGAAACGCATTCCGGTAGACCCGAAATCAGGGCATCAAGTGCCACCAAGGCTCGTTGTGCGTGGCGAGGCGTTCTTCCCGCTGTCTAAGTTCAAAAGCTGGAACCAAGGGCTAGAAGACGCCGGGGAAAAAACTTACATGAACCCGCGCAATGCGGCTTCAGGCTCTTTGCGGCAGCTAGACAGTAAAATTACAGCATCCCGGCCGCTCACGATGTTTTGTTACGACATCGTCGATTGGGATGATGACGCTGGTGTCGTTCCTGAAATGCAGTGGGACCGACTACAATGGTTAAAAGAGCTGGGATTCCCGGTTGCCCCCGAAACGACTTACCAAAAAGATATTGAGGCGGTCGCTGAACGCTTTGTTGAATGGGAAGATCTGCGCAATCGCATCGATTATGAAGTGGATGGGATCGTTGTAAAACTAAACAATAAGCCCCTTGCCGATACACTCGGCTTTACGGGCAAAGATCCACGTGGCGCGATTGCTGGCAAGTTCCCAGCCATTGAAAAGACCACGAAACTACTCGACATCAATGTAAGCGTCGGCCGGACCGGTGTGCTGGCCCCGGCCGCCGTGTTAGAGCCGGTTGAGCTTGGCGGAGTTGTGGTGCGAAATGCGACCTTACACAATTTCGATGAAATCGCTCGGAAAGATATCCGTATAGGGGATCAAGTGTGGGTCAAACGGGCTGGTGAGGTCATCCCTTATGTGGTTGGCCCTATTGTGGATTTACGAGATGGTACGGAACAACCGATTGAAATTCCAACACATTGCCCATCTTGCAACGAGCCGGTCGTGCGCATTGAAGGGGAAGTTGCTGTCTATTGTGACAACCCATCCTGCCCAGAACAGTTGGTACGCCGAGTCGAATATTTTGTCGGCCGCAGCGCCATGGACATCGATGGATTTGGTGCGCAAACGGCTGAATTACTAACCAATTTAGGGATGATCAAAGACATCGCAGATATCTACTTTTTAGACCGCGAGGCGCTGCTAGAGCTTGAAGGGTTTAAAGATAAAAAAGTAGACAACCTGCTTAACGGGGTTAAAAATAGCTTGCAACAGCCTGCCACTCGCTTTTTAACCGCCTTGGGCATCCGTTTTGTTGGTGAAGTTGTCGCTGGCATTTTATTAGACGAGTTCCGCTCGATCGATGCATTAGCCGCAGCCGATCAAGAAGCGATTGAAGCGGTACACGGAATCGGATCAGGGACGGCCGAAAGTTTGGTCCGCTGGTTTGCCGATGAACGAAATCAAGCACTTATCACCAAGTTCCACACGGCCGGGTTGCAATTCTCGATTGGCGAAAAGCCGGAAACGGTCGAAGGGGATCTGCCATTAGACGGCCTCGTCTTTGTGATTACCGGCACCTTGCCAAGTATGAGCCGACCAGACGCTAAAAAACTGATCGAAGCCAACGGGGGCAAAGTGACCGGCAGCGTCAGCAAAAAAACCAACTACTTATTGGCTGGTGAAAAAGCGGGAAGCAAGCTGACCAAAGCTGAAAGTTTAGGCGTTACGGTTTTATCTGAAGAGTCCCTTATGGCGATGCTCTAAATCAGCCCAAATCA
>JAHDEB010000133.1:0-8809 GCA_020629055.1 Chloroflexota bacterium | reverse complement strand
ATTATCGGCATCCTTTTTTAATAAATCCCACATCCCCTGTAACCTTTTGGCTTTTAAACTGTTATAGCTGACATATGCAAGTTTCTGTCATCTGCACTGTCCTCAATGAAGGGGATGCGATTCGACCACTGCTCGATTCGCTCATAGATCAAACACGCCCGGCCGATGAAATTATCATTGTCGATGGTGGCTCGACCGATCACACTTTAGAGGTGCTGACCGAGTACACCGCTTGGTTACCGATCCGAGTCGAAACGGCCGCGGGTGCCAATATTAGTGAAGGGCGCAATATCGCCATTGGGCTAGCAAAAGGGCCGATTGTGGCAGCAACCGACGCTGGAGTCGTGCTTTCCCCGGTATGGATCGAAGAACTTGCGGCTCCAATTGAAAATGGAACAGCTAAAGTTACCGCTGGCTGGTTTGAGTCTGATCCGTTTACCGATTTCGAGGTCGTCATGGGGGCCACCGTCCTACCGAATTTAAAAGAAATCGATCCGGAGACCTTTTTGCCATCGAGCCGATCAATCGCCTTTTTAAAATCAGAATGGAAAGCGGTTGGCGGGTATCCTGAATGGCTCGACTTTTGTGAAGACTTGATTTTTGATATCAATTTAAAAGATCAGGTGGGTGAATTCGCCTTCGCCCCGCATGCGGTTGCTTGGTTTCGGCCACGAGGATCGATTCGGTCATTTTATAAACAATATTATTTGTATGCCCGTGGGGATGGTAAAGCGAATCTATGGGCCAAACGGCACGCGATCAGGTACGCAACCTATTTAGTCGCCATCCCGATCATCGGCCGGATGATTTGGCGCGCTCGCTGGTATGGTTGGATTTTGGCTGCATTGGGCATCGCCGCTTACAGTTATCGCCCGGCCAGTCGCCTGTGGCCGCTCACTCAAGGCTGGTCTCCCCCTGGGCGGATCCGAGCGTTTGCGCTTATTCCCATCTTACGCGTGGTAGGGGACGTCGCCAAAATGATCGGCTATCCGGTCGGCATTCTATGGCGCATTCGACGTAACAAAAATAATCAAGATCAAGAATAAGTCGTCGATCTCAACCTGCATTTCCTCTTCATATTTTCTAAATATCGCCAACTTATAATTGAGCTGTATAACAAACACATTTTACGCGCTTTAAACAAGAAAGCGCGTAACGCCAGTAACAAAAACAACGTGTGGCCCAGTCCGCCGATAATGATTGAAAGCCAATGAAAACAATTTTAGTAGTAGACGATACAGACAGCTTGCGCATTATGGTCAAAAAATATTTGGCCGGAGAAGGATTTCGAGTGGTCACAGCCAAAAACGGCCGGGAGGCACTATTTGTTGCCCGCGATGAAAAACCGGACCTTATTTTGCTTGATCTCATGATGCCAGAAATGGACGGATATGATTTTATGCGTACGTACGGCCGTGAGGCAGAAACTCCGGTCATTTTGTTAACGGCAAAAATAGAAGAAAGCGACAAAGTTTTAGGGTTAGAACTGGGTGCAGACGATTACGTCACAAAACCATTTGGGATGCGCGAGCTGACCGCCCGCGTTCGTGCGGTATTACGCCGCTTTGAAAAAGCCCAAAGCAACGCTCAAAATGCTGTCCTGCGTGCGGGGAAAATCATGTTGGATCCCGATGCTTATCTGTGCCAGCTCGATGGACAGACGGTCAATCTAACCCCGTCTGAATTTGAGCTGCTCAAAGTACTCATGCGGAATCCCGGCCGGGCCTTTAGCCGCGCCGACTTGCTCGATATGTTACAGGGGACCTCTTTTGAAGGTTACGAGCGGACCATCGATGTGCATGTCCGTAATTTGCGCACCAAAATTGAGGAAGATGCGTCAAATCCCGAATATATCGAAACGGTATACGGCATCGGTTACCGTTTTGGGAGAGTTTAAAACCAGCTTATGTTTCGATCGATCGCCCTCAAACTGACTCTCGCCTTTGTTCTTGTCTCTTTAGCAGGCATTGTCATGATGGGTTGGCTAGTGCGCAGCCGCACCGAAAATCAAATTCAACAGCTCAATAACCGCAATCAAGTCGCGTCTTTCGTCAATTTCGCTGAAGATTGGTACGTAGACAATGGCAGTTGGGACAATTTTCGCCTGTCTCCCCGTGGCGAACAAGGCAACAGTAATCGCCGTTTTGGGCGAGACGTTGTTTTAACCGACGAGCAATATACGATTATTTTTGGGGAAATAGGGCCCAATGATCCGGGTGATAAGCTACAACAAAGTGTTCGCCAGCGTGCCCAACCGATTGAAATTAATAACGAGACGGTCGGCTATGTCGTTTCCAAACGGGACCAGAGCAACAGCCCGACAGTGCAGGCTTTGGGGGCGGCTGAACAGATTTTTCTAAATCAGTTTAGACGGGCGGTTTGGCTGGGGTCAGGCGTTGCGATATTGGTTGCCTTGCTTGTGGGAGCATTTTTAGCAGGCACACTTTCGCGCCCATTACGCAAGCTAACCACGGCAACCCAAGCCTTGGCCGATGGCAATTTGGGTGAGCAGGTTGATATCCGTTCTAATGATGAAATCGGGAATCTGGCCCAAGCTTTCAACAAAATGAGCAATGATTTGGCGCTTGGGGAGCAGCAGCGCAAACAGATGACGGCCGATATCGCCCATGATTTACGGACCCCGCTTAGCGTTATTTTAGGATATACCGAAGCATTAAGTGAAGGAAAATTTGAAGGGGATGCCGAAGTGTATGAAGCGATGCACACGGAGGCCCAGCACCTCAACCGGCTGATCGATGATTTGCGCACACTGTCATTGGCGGATGCGGGCAAATTGTCGTTACAAAAAACCAACGTCCAGGCCAGCGAGATTTTGCATCAGGCACACATGGCATGGCGCGTAGGCGCGTCGAACCGAAACATCGAGCTAGTCACCCACTTACCAAACGATTTTGAGGTTGTGGTTGACCCCGGCCGCATGGGGCAAATTTTAAGCAATCTCGTGTCAAACAGCATTCGGTATACCCCGGCTGGTGGTACGATTTCTATTTCGGCGCTGCAAGATGGCCCTTCTGCTGTCTTCAATGTTGCGGACACAGGCAACGGCATTCCGGCCGACCAGCTCCCCCATATTTTTGATCGCTTTTACCGAGTCAATGCTGCCCGCGAGACCGCACAAGGACAGTCTGGTTTAGGACTTACGATTGTCAAATCTTTGGTAGAAGCACACGGGGGCACAATCAGCGCAACCAGTGAGGTTGGTGCAGGAACAACATTTACAATTCGATTGGCTTAAAATAGATGGAACGTTTGTAGACTTACGCCCTTTCAGGTGTCGATACCTGAAAGGGCTTTTTTGTTTAGGCCGTTAGTGTTCAATTCTAGGGGCGTAGATTCGAGGTAGCAGGATGATCGCGTCGGCCGTAGAGCCATCGGCTAAATCTTCGACCGCTTCTACATTCCCTAAAGCATCAGTGCCGGTCACGCGGAACTCATATGCGCCACCATCACCTGGATCAAACACCACAAGGTCACTCTTCTGGTCTTGCACCAAGACGGTCCAAACGCTACGCGAATCAAGCGGACGATATTCCAAGGTAAACGATTCTAATCCAGCCCCCTCATCGATACCGTTCACAGCGATCACATAACTGCCATCTGGCTGCTGCAATACTGACTCGACCTCAGTTTCTGGCGGAGTCACATCGATACGGACACGCCGTACTTCAGAAGGATCTGATCCCAACAGGCCAAGCACTTCTACCCGCCAAAACAGCTCTGGATATGGCTGATCAAGCGTCACCGTTGTCTTTGTCACACCTTGAGTCAAAGTCACATCGAATACTTCAGACTGCATGTCCTCTGTCGTTGAAAATTTAAGCGCCCATTGCTGAGGACCATAAAAATCATCGAACGTCCATTCAAAGTCGATCGTCGTCTCGTTAAACCAAGTATCAGGCTCAGGACTAATCAGAGTGAATTCCGGTTGGGGTAAATCGTCCCCTGTCGCAGGGGTTAATCGGATCGCATCAAACCACAAACCACGGCCGTTGTCGGTCGCTAAGTCGGTCAGATAGACAGAATAGGTTTCACCCGCTTTAAATTCGTAGCTGCCTAATTTTGCCCAAAGGCCCAAATGATCGTTTTGGTTTATCCGAACATCCGTATTGCCATCAGCGTGACGGACTTGATAATTCGCCCCACGTGTTTCGCTGTTTTCAGTGTTACAGAAAGGGATCATCGCATCGACAACGTAGAAGCCATCTACTGGTACTTGGAAAGTCCAGGTCCCATTGTTCACCGCTTCGCTTGGGTTTGTCGTCGAGAAAGTGAACCACGCATTTCCATTAAAGCCGCAACTGTATTTACCCGTGTACCAGTTGGCATCACTTCGGCTAAATCCGTTGCTCAACTCATCAACATAAATTCGATCTGGAACGTCTTCTAGGCGTTCGGCCACACGTTGACGAATTTCGGGGAGCATGTCGTGGGCCTGTTGTCCCGGACATGAAGTGGTCCCATGAGCATCTCTGTGCCCCATCAAAGCGGGGCGCCCACTGCCCAATGAATCAGCGTAGGTCGAATCCCATGGATCGATATTTTCTAGGTCAGCTTTCCATGCCAAAATGTCAACCAAAGAGTTGGCCATGGCAGCAGGAGGCTTAATTCCGTAATAAGGTGGACCTGCTTCGGTGAAAGTGCCGAGCAGCGATACACCCATGCTATCCGCATTGATATGTCCGGCGTGGGTTCCCATCACATTGTCACCACCACGATGTCCTTCGTAAATCACACCGTTCGGGTCGATTAGATAGTTATAACCGATATCTCCCCAGCAGCGGCTGAACGCATGGTATTGCCAAATCGCTCGGACTACGGGTGCCCAGTTTGTCGCATCGTTCGAGGTCACCGTATGATGCACGACCATGTGAGTGACATCTCCGTAATAAAGCTTATCTGAATCGACACACCCATTGCCCGAATTCCCTTCATCCGGCCGACATAGGCTAGATGAACACCAGACGTCACGACTAATCACATTCGGTTTAGGGTTGGCTAATTGAGATTCGATATCTAAGCCACCAGACATCCGCAATTGGGTTGCGCGGACATCGGCCATCGTTGAAACCAGTTCATCGGTTGTTGGCCCTTCAGTTGAGTCGATAAAGGTTAAACGCACATTGGGAATGACCGAAGGCAAGCTGGACCGCAGTTGAACCTGCGAGTGGGTGGATTCTCCTCCACCTACAAATACCATGTCGCTGGTCACCAGCTCGTCGTTTTCCCCAGTCAGGTCATGACTTACATCTAACGGAGACCAATCTGACCAATCACCGTCAGACCCTGTCCGAATTTCCAGGAAGAAAAACAAATCGTCTAAAGGGGTCCATTCCACCACAACCGCATTGAAAGGGTTTGGCGCATCTATAATACTTGACTCGGCCGGCCGATCGGCCGCAATTTTTAGCGTCTCTAGATTATTGACCGAAAGCTCTTCAATCGGTGCAGGCTCGCCTGTCTCTTGATTGGTACCCAAAAAGGCGATATTCGATTGCACCAACGTGGGCAATGCGCCTAGGATAATAAGGACTAAAAATAGTAGCCAATCACTTCTTACAACTTTCAAAATAGCCACTCCTAAATAGCGATCAGAAATTCAAATGATTTTGATTTATGTGCCATCATTTATTAGGCATCCCATCTTTCAAGAGGTATTTTCCACACATCAGTCGAGAAAAACCTTCACATTTAGGATATGAGTATATGTCTTATGTCATGTTATCGCCCAAAAATCGAAAACATTTCACTTAAATTATACCTATCCCTAAGCTTTAGTTAACGGGATTAGAGAGAGAATCGGGCCAAAATCGGCCGGTTAAGCTAAAAATTAGCAGCTTAAAAAGAAATTTTCACCCAAACGCATCTGGCAAGATATAATCCTTAGATGCTTTCAACTTGGTATCAAACACGCCATATTTCATCGCGCATTTTGCGAACACTCGGGGGAAGTTTAGGGGCCATGGTCGGTTTCTTAGCTGTATCACGCCTGATTTACGAAGCGCTATTCCCGGTTTGGGATTGGACCGGCCGGATCGAGATCGTTTTGCCGGCCGCCATTGTCTGCGCCATCCTCACCGGAATCTATTTACCCCGGACTCGACTATGGTGGTTGCCCTTGGTCTTACTCTTCAACCTCATTTGGCTCGCAGACCCGGCCGTTGATCTAACGCGGAGCACCATCGTGTTTATCGCCACGATCTTAGCTACCCTGTTGCTCTGGCTAAGCGGCCGGATGACAAGTGAAAGCAGCTTGCAAGGGCGTTGGGTGTTTCCAGTGACGCTCATCGTTTGCAGTGCGGCCCTATACCTAACGACGATGAGTCACAACGTGGGGATGGCAGACACCTTTGAGTTTCAAGTTACAGCACCCAAAATGGGCATCGTCCACCCGACCGGCTACCCGCTTTATTTAATGTTGGGCAAGCTATGGACCCTGATTCCATATGATTCTATCGCTTGGCGACTCAATTTTGGCACCGCCGTTTATAGCCTGGTCGCCTTTTACTTTGCCTATCGGTTAATCGTAGAACTAAGCCGAGAAAAAGATGAAATAACCAGCCTACGCCCCTGGGTGGAACCGAGTGCTTTTATCGCATCCTTGTGTTTGGCAACGTTGCCGATCGTTTGGGGGCAATCAATCGGGGCCGAAGTTTACTCGTTACACCTTTTGTTTGTCACCGGCGGTCTATGGCTCATCAATCGGCTTCTGACCCAGCGCATCGGTTGGGATAACGGTGCATTCTGGTTAGCCATTTTGCTCGGTTTGGGGATGACCAATCATGTCACCACTGTGTTTATGCTACCAGCTTCAGCTCTGGTGATGTGGCTAACATGGCCGAAAAACACCCTGTTACGACCGGCCGAAACCTATTGGGGGCGCGGTCTGCAGTTAGGCTTTTCATTTCTAGTCCCGTTAAGTCTATATGCGTATCTACCCATTCGCTGGCGGGCGGTCAACGGTGAGCCGATGGGGTTTCGGCGTTTTATCGATTGGGTGATCGGCGGCCGTTTCCAAGGGGCATTACAATGGCGCGCACCCTTTGATGACCCTCAACGGTTCGACATTTTGCTCCAACTGATCCTTGACCAATGGCCCCTCTGGCTGTTGGCGTTGTCCCTCATCGGGTTAATCGCAATGGGTATACGTCGCACCAACCAAGCGGCCGCATTCGTGATTACCGCCATCGGTTATACCTACTACACCCTATCCTATTATGTCCCCGACTTGGCCGTATTCATGCTGCCCATCCATCTAATTATTGCTGTTTTCTGTGGGTATGGATTGGTCACAATTATCGATATTTTAAACACGCTTTTAAGTGGAGATCAACTCCCGGCCGGATCATTTCGACTGTCCCTTGTCTCTCGGTTCCCCCTGCTCTTACTGATTCCCCTTGCGCTGTTAACGGCCGGCCGCTATGCACAACTGGACCAATCACCAAATGATGAAAGAGAGCAATGGGCACGGGCGGTTTTGGCCCAAGATTTAGCCCCACATGCGGCTATTCTGGCAGATAGCGAAAAACATCCTCCGCTTTATTACGTTCAGCAAACTGAAAATGCACGGCTGGATCTCGATATCATGATTCTGCCAGACGAAGCGGCCTATCGGGCAGAATTAGACCAACGTGTCGGGGCCGGACAAACCGTCTATCTCGCGCGATTTTTGCCGCAGCTGGCCGGGATTTATAACCTGCAGGCGGTGGGACCACTCACGGCCGTTTCGTTGGCAAATAGCCCGGCTTCATCAAACGCTGCGACCGCCTCTTTTTATAATAAACAGATCGACCTTGTTACGGTAGATATCAGCAAAGAGTCTCTGTTTGACCCGAACTTGGTTCAAGTTGACCTGACTTGGCGAGTCAACGAAACCCCGGACGAAGAGCTTAAAGTATTTCTGCGTTGGGGCGGATTTGACCCGATTTTTCCGGCCGGTCGTTTACCTGCCAACGACTTTCTACCCTTCAACGGGGTAGCAGCGGGTCAGATGATTGTCGATTTTTATCAATTGCCGTTAACGGCCGAAAATATCGCTTTCGACTCAGCCACTCTTGAAATCGCCCTTGCCCCGCCATTCACCCCCACTTCGGAAATGGATTGGCAAGAGGTCGGTGAAATTAATTTGAGCAATGGCGCACCGATTTCCAGCGATATCGCCCCGGACGAAGTTCGCATTTTGACCACAGATCGCTTTAATAACCATCTAAAAACACATAGCGAACCCTTGACCACAGTCCGCATACCGGACCAAATGCGCCCTGGACCGCTCCCCACATCTCTCGGCACATTCTATCCGCTTGAAATTGAACCTGAAATTTCGGGAGATTTGACGGCCGGAAGCTACGATATTTACACTGCGGTCAACCCATCCCCATTAACCAAAGACGGCAAACTACGCTGTGGCTGGCTCCGCTGGCCGCAAGATCGCTGTTTGCTAGGGTCTGTCACCGTTTCTGGTGTGGCTTTAGCAGATGGGGCGACAAATTTTGGAGACCGGATCGCCTTAAATGACTATGCGACAGACAGTAGAGTGTCCCCCAGTGGCCAAATAGAGCTGCAAACGACTTGGCAAGGGCTAACCCAAATCGATGAGGACTACACAATCTTTTTGCAGGTGCTAAACCAAGAGGACGGAATTGTGGGGCAGTTGGATATTAAACCGGCACAAGGGACCCGGCCGACCAACCTTTGGGAACCGGGCGAAACGCTAGCCGATAATTATGTCATTCCACTTAGTGACAGTTTATCAACCGAAGATAGCCACAGGCTGATTATCGGTTTTTATCGT
>JAHDEB010000132.1:12596-17307 GCA_020629055.1 Chloroflexota bacterium | reverse complement strand
TATGACAAAGATTGGTAAGGGCGAAGTTCGGATCCGAAGAACCGGCATCATCTAGATTATTAGAGAATTGAAGTTCAAGACGCACAATGTCAGACCCAGAAACACTAAATGTGTACTTTCCAGGTTGACCTGGATTAGCCGTCGAAGCGTCACCTGTTATTCGCAGATCACCCGCAGAACCTGATCTCGGGTGTTCTTTCTTCTCACTTGTAAATTTAAGGGGGTTGAGGAGATCCCTGTCAATCTCCATGCCTCTGCTGTCATAGGCCACCAAAGTCACGTAATGTTTGGTAGCACGATGTTCGGGAGCATCGCTTGGGTTCCAATCTCCGAAATCGAGCATTTGAATAGAGAATTCTTCCGCTACAAATCCTTTCCTAATTTGAAAGTGGTAATTATGATTTGGGATTTTTCCGGTGTCCTTATCTCGCTTCATAATCTCCGCAAAGCCACCTTTATCACCTATTCCATTATTCACAATCCCTTTAGAGACATATGCAGACCATTTCTCTTCACCATTATCCTTAATAGCGACCGCCTCACCTGCTGTACCTGGTGTTTGAATGTTTATATTGGGGTGAAGCGTACGAAAACCTTCAACAGACTGCCCTTCTTTTAGGACACTGAAATCCACACAACTCAAGCCGGTTCTCGTTTCAAGAATGGGACGAAAACAAAGATCGGTAAGACCAAACTTCGGGTCAGAAGATCCCTCGTCATCTAAATTGTTGGAGAACTGAAGTTCGAAACGGACGATATTAGACCCAGAAATCTTAAATACATAATTTCCGGGTTGCCCCTCTTTCGCTTTCGTTGCATCCCCCGTGATTTGCAGGTTGCCTGCTGAGCCCGTTGTTGGCTTTTTCGCCCCATCACTTGTAAATTCAAGGGGTTTGAGGGGATCCCTATCAACTTCCATGCCTTCCTTGTCATAGGCCACCAAAGTCACGGAATGTTCAGTCGCACCGCTGGGGTTCAAATCTCCAAAATCGAGCATTCGAATGGTGAAATAGTCTGCAACATAACCATTGTTGATTAGGAATTGATATTTATGATTTTCCATTTTCCCCGTGATTGGGTCTGGTTCTTCTCCCATAATCACAGCAAAGCCTCCCATTTCACTAATTCCATTGTTGTAAATTTCGTTTGATCGATACGCATCTGCAGGCCCCGCTTCGCTGTGGCCTTTCCGAATGGCGACCGCGTTACCCGTCGTCCCCTCTGTTTGGATGTTCAATGCGGGATGAATGGTCCCGAGTCCTTCAACATTGGTTCCTGGAGCTATCCCAACAAAGTTTACACAAGCTATCTCTGTGGTGGCATTTTGGGAAAATGTTTGTTGACTATTTGATGCATGCAAATTTGTTGCCTGAAAAGCGACAAATAAAACACTGCTTATAACTAGCAGCTTAGCCATTTTGTAAAGCAATTTTAATTCGGGTCGGTGGCTCATTGGTTTTCTCCTTAACTAAGTTGGTATTGATAGCTAACGAACGGTACTTCTGGGTAGGCTGACAATTGCCAACATTGAGTTATGTGTTTCCTTACTCTTCTTTTTTCTCATGGCTTCGTTGTGCGCTAGATGATGATATGTAGGGGCAAAATAATATTAAAAACAGTCCGTTACCAGTTCGTGACCAGTTTCGGCCGACTGTCTGATTGCTCGACAGAATTTACACTGTCAAAACATGTTTCCCATTTTAATAAACAGGACCAAGGTTCTAGTATCTAAGAAGGGATACAAAATGGGATACAAAGCGGCTTTGATGGATACTTTTGTTACTTGTTTAGTTGCCTGCTACAAATTAAATGCAATCTAAACGTATATTCGCACCAGATTATTTTTGAAGTTATGTACGCAATTAGACCCAGCTATCTCATCTGTCGTTACCCAGCCGCAGGCGTTTAGGCGTTTGTCAGTTAAGCTTTGGCATGGCTAATCGGCCGAGCTTGAGACAATATGATAGGCAACCTGATTTCACTGTCATAACACGAAGACAGTTGTCTCAGCATGGGGCGTGTTGCACGATCATGATCGATATGCTGGGGCTCCAATTTCCTGATTGTTCTTCTAGATGGGCAGTCTGCTTCCTGTTCTGAGATTTGGGAGTAGGGCCTCTATATGCTAGCTGTACGAACGGCTAGCAACTTATGCAGCTAAATTCGGCAGACCACGTTCTTCCACAGATTCTAGCATCGTTTCAAGTACGCCATTTGGGGTCAGCTGGCTTGTGTCGATAACGACAGCATCTTCGGCCGGTTTTAGAGGAGAATGGGCGCGGCTACTGTCAATCGCGTCCCTACGTTCGATATCAGCCAAAATTTTCTCGAATTCTACCGAATTGTAATTGCGCACCAAATGGTCGCTTAAACGGCGTAAAGCCCGGATTTCAGCTGTCGCATCCATGTAAAATTTTAGCGGTGCATTTGGCAAAACGACCGTACCGATATCTCGGCCGACCATCACCACAGCATGTCCAGCTGCAAATTCTCGCTGCAAACGGACCATCTCATCTCGTACGGCCGGATAAGACGAAACCACCGATACATTTTCATTGACTCCCGGGCTTCGTATTTGCCAAGTTGCATCTTCACCATTCACCAGAACCGTGTAGTGTCGGCCATCTGGATGATCAACTTCTGGCGAAATATCAAATTGTAGGTTGTTCGCGATTTCAACAACGGCCGCTTCATTGTTCGGGTCGATGTCCCGATTCAAAGTCACCAAAGTAACCGCCCGGTACATCACACCGGTATCTAGAAACACATACCCGAGCTTTTCAGCCAGCTGGTAACCCACCGTTGTTTTTCCAGATGCGGCAGGACCGTCAATAGTAATCGTTGTTTCAATCATGATCAATTTAAAAACATCGTGCCCAGCCAAAGGGCCAAGCTCACGACGACAAATACCAGCGGCAAACGAACGGCCAAAACCACCGCAGGGGTTAGCAGAATGCTCCATGATAACGTAGGCAAAAACAAAAATGTTGATGCGGCCGAAATCAACACATCACGTTGCCCGATTCCGATCAAGAGCAAAACAATTCCGGCAAAAATCGCCCAGCCGACCCACGGGTTTGCGATGGGGGTTGCAACAGCCAACAGTGGCGCGGTCAATGACGCAGGCAGCAGAAAAAAGGCGCCAATGAGCGCCACAATCATACCGCCCACCAGCCATTTATTCGCAGATCGCATCCATACGACAACGGCCGAAAGTGCGGCCGCCTGAGGCCTGAGAGCTAAAAGCAGTAGCGTTATCAGGTCAACCCACCATTTTTGTTTAGGATGAGGAGGGTCGTCAGGGTAACTGAGCGCATATTCGGCCGGGGGGACGAAAATGGTGTATAGCAATAGGCCCAACAGAGGCAAAGCGATGGTGTAACTCGGTTCAAATTCGGCAAACGTAAGCTGCGGGAAAAAAGAGGCCAGCAACACCCACCAACGGCCAGACCAATGCCATACGGCCGAAGCGGTAATCAGCGCCGTTAACAGCGCTGGGCCAAATCGGGGTGAGTTGCTTAATCCGCCCGATAAAATCTGGGTCGCATGAATGTCACTACTCGCCGTACTTGCATACAAAATCAAAACGACCGCAATCAGCCAATACAAAATCGGTGACGACCGTTTAGGATCATCGATCTTGATAGGAAACGTAAATCGATCTGGCGTTGGAGACATATCTATCTTATTTTACGCGTATTGGTTGATTTTGAAGAGCGAGGGCCAGAAGAGCGCGAAGATTTATCTGAACCCGGCCGTTTATCGCCCACGTCTTTAGGTGGTCGGCTTTTGGCCCCACGTGACTTCGCCCGTTTCTTCTGGTTTTCTTCAAAATTCTTTTGGCCACCAGCCACATACTTTTTCAACTGCTCAACTTCCCGCTCGGTTAGATGACGCCATTGGCCCAAGCCCAAGTTGCCCAATTTTAGCGTTCCGATCTTTTCTCGTTGCAGATGCAGAACCGCATGCCCAAGTTTGGCAGCCACACGACGAATCTGACGTTTCCGCCCTTCGCGCAAAATGACTTCTAGCCAGGTAAACCCGTTGCCACGGTCTGTCGCTTTCACTTTGGCCGGTTTGGTTCTACCATCGTCTAGGTAAACCCCTTTTTTCCACTGTTCGATCGTTTCATTCGACATGCTACCTTCGACTTTTACCCGATAGGTTTTTTCATGTAGAAAACGTGGGTGGGTCAAATGATGGGCTAAATCGCCGTCATTGGTCATGAGCACAAGCCCAACGCTGGGGGCATCTAATCGGCCGACCGGGTACAAGTGACCCGGAACTTCAGCGATCATGTCACGGACCGTTTTCCGGCCGCGATCATCTTCATCTGAAATCACATTTCGCGGCTTGTGGACCATGATGTAGGTTAGTTTTTCAGGTTTTGGCAGGATAGCGCCATCCACCATAATTTTGTCTTTATAGGCATCAGCTTGGTCACCTAGTTTTACAACTTTATCGTTGACCATTACTCGCCCTTTTTCGATCAGCTTTTCACACTGACGTCTGGAGCCAAGCCCCGCTTTCGCCATGATTTTTTGGAGTCTTTCTTGCATACCCCCTCATTGTAGCTCAGATCGACGGTGTAAACATGCAGGTATTGCGGAAATTGAATATCGAAACGTTGTTGTAGACGATGAATGGCCGAGCCTCATCAGGTTAAACGCGTCACACAGCTGAGATTAACACCTCAACCACTTCTTTCGCC
>JAHDEB010000132.1:0-12496 GCA_020629055.1 Chloroflexota bacterium | reverse complement strand
ATCAGGTTAAACGCGTCACACAGCTGAGATTAACACCTCAACCACTTCTTTCGCCGTTAGGCTTGAATCATCGATTCAATAATTCAACCAGCGCAGCATAATCATTTTCGATGCTGACTTTTCGTTTTTCTCGGCCGCTCAGCGCTTGCACCGTTTCACTGTCATCGATCTCGATTCCGGCCGCCTGTTTGATTTCTTCTGCAAATTTGATCGGTGCAGCCGTCGACACCACCACAGGCGTTCGCCCTTCTAAATTGATTTGCTCAGCTACGGTCCAACCGATCGCCGTATGAGGGTCCAGCAGATAATCATGGTCGGCCAACACCCGTTTCATCGTTGCAACCGTTGTCTCATCATCAACCGACATCGCCGTAAAATGGTCCCGGAACTCTTCATAGTCATGCCCAAACGACTCTAAAATACGGACGAAATTGCTGGGGTTCCCGACGTCCATCGCATTCGAAAGGGTTCGAATCGTCGTATGCGGGTCGTAAACGCCAGATTCTTGATAGCGGACGGCCGCATCGTTGGCATTGGTCGCGGCCGTAAAATGGCTAAACGGCAATCCCATTTGCTTGGCAAAGATCGCCCCTGTCAGATTGCCAAAGTTCCCACTGGGGACAATAAATTCAATATCATCCCGCTGAAGCACGGCCCACGTATACACGTAATAGATAATTTGAGGAATGAGCCGGCCGATACTGATCGAATTGGCCGAAGTTAAGTTTAAATCCTTTAGGGCCGGATCATTAAACGCCTGTTTCACCATCGCTTGGCAATCATCAAATACACCGTCTACTTCTACAGGAATCACATTTTGTGCGACTCGTGTGAGCTGTTCTTCCTGCAAGCGGCTCACCCGCCCTTTGGGGAATAGCACATAAACGGTTGTATTGGGAATATCTGCAAATCCGTGTGCAATCGCCCCACCTGTGTCACCACTCGTTGCCACCAGCAGGGTGATTTCTCGATTTTCTTTTTGTAAAAAGTAGCTCATCAAGCGAGACAAGTTTTGCGCAGCCACATCTTTAAATGCCAAAGTTGGCCCATGAATCAGCTCTAAAATTTGATAAGGCCCCACCTGATTCAATGTAATGGGGAAGTTTTGCGCATCATATGCGATCGCCTCCAGCGCCTCGGCCGGAATGTCATCACCAAACCACTTTTGCAACACGGCGTTCCCGACCGCCTGTAACGAAGCACCCTTTAGATTCTCCAACTCATCGGCCGAAAACTGCGGAAATTCGTTGGGGAAATAAAGTCCACCATCCGGAGCCAATCCTCTAAAAAGGGCGGTTTTGAAATCAACTTCTGGGGCGTTTTTGCCTGTGCTGTAATAAGTAATCATAAGATTTTTTTGGTCATAACCATTGATTTAGAGTGGATGCGAACAGTTCAATTCGATCTGTTTACCCGCAATTATCCGGCCCCCTTGCAAAAGATTCAATGTTCATTGTGAACAACCGAATAACTATCAAAAAGATGCCCATCGTCTTGCAGATTGTTCACTGAAACCAACTTTACATCGATCTACACCAAATCTAAACCAGTCGTAAAAACACTCTTCACGACCATAACTTACTGTTTACCCATCAAAAACAAAAACTTGTAACAACTCAGTTCACTGAGTGCGCAGACAAATCGGTAGCTGTCAGCGACAAACTGACAGCTATCACAGGAGAAACTGATGACGGTCATAAAAATTAGGTGGCAAAATATTTTTGACGCGAACGAACGAGGTGAACTGGTACAAACTTTGCCCGTTCTTATCGGCCGGGCGGCCGAATGCCACATTCGCCCAAATGATCAATTTGGTGGCGTTTCCCGCAACCATGCCCGCATCGACCAGACGGAAACCGGCGTGCTGATTACCGATTTAGGCAGCAAAAACGGGACATGGATCAACGGCGTCAATGTCGCCTCATCTCCTTTAACAAATGGAGACGAACTGCAGATCGGCCCATGGCGCTTGTCGATTTTCCCCCAAATCAAATGCAGCAACCCAGAATGCCAAAAGGTGCTAGACCACGACGAAACGACCTGTTGCTGGTGTGGCCAATTTACAACAGATGCGGTGACGCGGGAATTTCGCTTGGCGTAATTTAAAGGTAGGGGTCGACGGGGTCGGGAATTAATTAGCTCCGAAGATCTATGTTGGTTCCGACCCCGTCGCCCCCAACAGAAATATCATGAACAAGACAATCAAACTCACTCTCACCGATTTGCAGACCCAGGACAGTCAGCAAATCGTTACTCAACTACCGGTTACCATCGGCCGGTCAAAAAGCAAAAACAGCGTCGTGCTGCCGCATCCGATGGTCTCTAGCCAACATGCCCAATTTAGCCACGACGGCCGGGTTTTGTGGGTAGAAGATCTTGATAGCCGCAACGGCACCCAAATCAATGGGCGCACCGTTTCGGGCCGGGTCCCGATCTTGCCAAAAGACGACCTGCTGGCCGGCCCATTTCACATCTTCGCAGAAGTCGTTGAAGATTCAGACAAACTTCTATCAAGCATACCCAACCTGTTTCAGTTCGAAACGGTTGTAGAAGAACAAATCAATGCACAGTTTCCGACCCAACAGAGCCGGTTCTTAACAATCGGCGGCGGCATCGGTTCTTTTGTTTGGGCCGATACGCTGGTCGTTTCCGGCGTTGACCCGGCCGACATCGTCGCTTTAGGAATGGAAAAAAAGCCATACGGCCGCTATCAACGCCTCTGCTTTAACTCACAAATTCCAGAGCACGAACGGCTACGCTCTAACAGCGATTCTTGCCCCGACAACTTATGGGGATGGCCCGGTTACGCGGTACGTGAAATCGGCTATGAAAGTGCCAAAGGGCGGTTGTTTAAGGCGTTTGGCCTGGCTTGGCAAATTTTTAACGAGCCGTATGTTCAAACTTACACCCCGAAAGCTGGGGCCGTTTTTGACTCGATCGATCAAGAGGCGGACCGAATTCAATGGGACAAAATCTGGCAATTCGGCCGGGTACGCGCCATTCGCAAAACCGATCATGGCCGCTACGCCATCCTCTACTCCGGCCGTGATCCTGAAACGGGGCAATCTGAAAGTCACGTGTATTACTGCAACTGGTTGCATATCGCTATCGGGTATCCAGGCATTAAGCTGCTGAAACAGCTGCAAGATTACCGTGATGAAACCCATGACTTTCACCGTCTGGTCAATGCGTATGAAGAACACGAACACGTTTACGATCAGCTAAAACAGCATGGTGGCACCGTTGTGGTTCGCGGGCGAGGCATCGTGGCTTCCCGCATCATTCAAAAAGTGCATGAGACCCGTCAGCGAACGGACAAACCGATTTTTGTAGTGCACCTGATGCGTAGCCCCAAAACGGCCGGGAATCGTTACAGGCTAGGCAAACGAGCGGTTGAACACAATTGGGAATTTCAGCCCTTCAACTGGCCCAAAGCGGCCTGGGGCGGTGATTTAAGGGTGACCCTAGAACGCGCAAATGACGATAAACGGGACGCTCTGCTTGACCAATGGGGAGGCACAACGACGGCCGACCGAGAAGATTGGAAAGAAATTGTAGATAGCGGATTGCAAGAAGGCTGGTACCAGATCATTTTTGACAACATTACCCATGCCTCGGCCGACCATCCCGAAATCGGCCCGATTACCCTGACCCTAAAAAATGAATCAGGGGAAGATGGATTTATTCGAGCCAACTTCATTATCGATGCGACCGGCTTAGATTCAGACATCAATAGCCATTCGCTTTTACACGATCTGGTCGGCCGATACAACCTGCCGCTTAATCCGAAAGGCCGGCTACACGTTTCTAATCATTTTGAACTTGAAGCGTTGGCCCATGGCCCCAGCAGAGTCTATGCCAGCGGCGTTTGCACCCTTGGCGGCCCATATGCACCGGTTGACAGCTTTTTAGGTCTGCAATATGCGGCCCAGCGTTCAGTCAGCCATCTTGTTCGCAACAGCGAAAGTGGTGTGCGCGAGCTGGGTGGGCTGCGATCGCTTTACCAATGGACCCGTTGGGTTCGAGGAGTGCAACCATGACACCTGTTTTAATCGGCCGTTGGCAAACGCGGCTGTTTTTAATGCTCACCTTTGGCCTTTTGGTCACCATCCCATTTGTTATTGCCGGTGGCATAAATCCGGCGATTGTGTTGGCCTTTGTGACGGTAACCGGTTTTTTTTGGGACGTACTTTACACATTTATTCAAAAGTTCCATTGGGACCATGATTGGCCCGCCTCATTCCAATTTGGTGCTGGCGTTTGGGAATTTATCATCTTATTTATCGCAGCGTTTGGGCTAGGCGTTTTTGGCCCACTGAACTTATTTAATTTATTTTTTCATTATTGGGCCGTTTGGCTCACCACATTTCTTGCCTCGCAAAGCATCATGCGCATTATTTTTCCACGCTGGCGCTTTTTTGGGGGCAGAATAATTTAAGGTTGCAAGATTCAGGCTTAGCTTCGCACGCTAGCAAGTTTGCAAATCGCCGTGATCTACCTAATTTCGCTTTTATTCAGATCGAAATAAAAGCGAAAAATGGTTGAGGTCGGCGTCTGCTGCCTGCAAACCTGCATCCTGTAACGTCTGAAGGACACATATCATGACTCATTCAATTTCATTCCCTTACAACAAAATAGCGATGATCGGTTCAGGTGGAACCGCCGTAGTTTATCTGGCCAATGTCGTCAAAGACGGCCAAGAAACCAACGAGCAGGTTGCCATTAAGCTGATCAACAAAAAGGCTTCGGCCGATCCGATTTTTCGCGGCCGGTTAGAACGTGAAATCGAGATGCTTAAAAGAGTGTCTCACCCCAATATTTTGCCGATCTTAGACTATGGCGAAACAGACGGTCAGGTATACATCGCTATGCCTTACATCGCTGGGGGTTCCGTACGTGACATGCTCGAAGAAGGGCCGGTATCGTGGGAAACTACCCTCGACATCTTGGCCCAGATTTGCCCCGCCCTTGATCAAATGCATGAAATGGGATTTATCCATCGAGATTTAAAGCCCCACAATATTTTGGTTAGTGAAGACGGCACAGCTTATCTGAGTGACTTTGGCATTTCACGGCCGATCGTCGTTAACAAAGACAACAGCGTCACCCACACGCTCGATATCGTTGGCACGCCGGAATTTATCGCTCCTGAACAAGCGGCCGACAGCCCGCTATCGGCCCAAACCGACATTTACCAGCTGGGCGTGACTGTGTTTTACATGTTGACCGGCAAAAAGCTGTTCAACGGGTCAGCGCTGCAAATTATCGCCAAGCATATCGGTGAAGCACCTGGCTCCGCCTTTGAATTAGACGATAGCTTGCCTCGCAATCTTGATTCTGTACTTCACATGGCGCTCGCGAAAAAACCGGAGGATCGTTTTAAAACAGCCGATGACTTCCTAGATGCGTTGCGCTTAATGAACGATCAAAACACCGTCACATTCCGAAATATTCCGGGCTTTCCTTTGAGAGAACGGACAAACGAGCCGAAACCGGCCGTTTATCAACCGGTTACCCCGAATCAACCATCAGTGGCACATTCCTCAGCGATTGCCAGCGGAATTATCCCTTCCGCAGTGGCAGCGAGAGAGGGAAGCGCACCACAAGGGCAGGGGATACGGCCAGCCATTCGCTACGCTCTACTTGGCATGACTATTGTAGGCCTTCTGTTCGGTGGGTTCTTCTTTTTACCCGATGTTGGTAATGGGGGCGGCGGAAATGGCGGTGGCGGTAATGGCAACGGGGGCGGCCGTGGTGGCAACAACAATGGAAACCGGAACAACAATGGACAAATCGATGATGGTGCCGCTTTGGTTGAAATCGCCCCTCAAACAGAGCAATCAGAAGATGAAGTGGAAACAGAACTTGTCGTTACTTTTGATGATAGTTCCGCAGCACAAGCAGAACCTGATGTTTCAATTCAACAAGCATCTGTCGCAGGCAATGCCCGTCAACTGGTGAATGTCGCTTCTCCTGTTCAAAACGAACAGCCGGCTCAACAAAACAGAGGAAATCAGAATAACAATAACGGTGCCAACAACCAAAATCAAGACAGCACACCGATTATCGCAGGTGACACGACAGTAGAGAGCGCCGAAGATGAGGATGGGAATCGTAACAGAAACGGCAATCGGAATCGGAACAACAACAATCGAAACGAAGATGCAAACGACCAAGCTAACACTTTTGTCACCAACGATGGTGAGGGCAACGGCCAAGAACGCAATCGCAACAACGACGACGGCAACAGAAATGGTCAAGGGCGCAATCGCAACAACAACGGCCAAAGAGGTGGTAACCAGAACGATGGGCAAAACAATAACCAATCAAATGGTGGTGATGCTTAATTAATCTCAACCGCTTTGCCTAAGTCGTAAGGTGGCAATCGGTGCCACATATCCACGATTCGCAACGGCCGGTGTGGTCTGATTTTTTCAGTCACACCGGCCGTTTTTAATTCTAGTTCGGAGGGGTACTAAACCCTAAATTTTCTTGTACCCCTTCTGTACCCGTGACCGTACCTTTAATGGGTACCCGTCAGAATGGGGTTCGGTGTTTAATACTGACATCAAGAAAAACACACCGACCGGAGGTCAGAGTCATGGAACTAAAACAACAATTTACATTTGATTATCACGCAGGCAGCATTCGTCGCGAATTTCTAACTGAGTCTCCAAAAGCTCATTTGATGAAAAATTCTGCAGCTAACAAAAACAACAAAGGCCTTGTTGCCGCATTCATGAGCCTTTTCGCTCGTAAATAAAAATTCTTCTCCTTTTTTTAGGATTTATCACACGATAGATTCAAAATAAAACAAAAAGAGTGGCTAGAACGAACTGTTCCGGCCACTCTTTTTTGGTTCTTAATAAAGAAACTCGAGTATGCGCTACAAAATCAGCTCTTTTTCATACCGGTATGGACTTAACAGCTCATACCCATCCTCCGTAATCAACACTTGATCCTCTAACTTCACCCCTGGACCACCCGCAATCGAGCCCACATAACTTTCGACACAGATCACATGACCAGGCTCTAATACCCCATCATACCCATAAGCGTCCCACACATGTGGCAGATAAATACACGGGGATTCATCACACAAGCCAACCCCATGATACAAACAAGAATAGTGTCGGTATTTTTTGGGATCGTAGACAACGGGCGAGTTTAATGAAAGCTCTCGATAAGTGAGTCCCGGCTTGAGCCACTCCGTATTCCGCATAATCTGCTCATACGCCATCGTGTAAATCTCTTTCTGAGCTTGAGTTGGGGCCACATCACCACAGTGCCACGTGCGCGAAATGTCGACACAGATGCCATATGCGCCTATCAAGTCTGTATCAAAAGCAACCAAGTCCCCATTCTCGATAATGCGACTAGAGCATTCTTGAAACCATGGATTACAGCGGGGGCCGGATGCCATCAGGCGGGTCTCGATCCATTCGCCACCACGGGTAATATTCGCATGGTGCAAGTAGCCCCACAGATCTTGTTCCATCATGCCGGGTTTCATGGCGGCACGCATCACGTCCATAGACTTTTCGCACGCATGCACAGCACGCCGCATCGCTTTGATTTCGTCATCGCTCTTGACCAGCCGAGCGATTTCCATCACTTCTTCACCGTTATAAACTTCACAGCCGCGGGCACGCATCGCGTCCAGCCCTTCAGGATTGCAACGGTCAAAGGCGATCCGCTTATTACCAGCCCCGTGCTTGGTAACCAAGTCGACAATTTCATCGGCCCATTTTTCGACCATTTCTGGGACGCGATCGCCTGCCCCGAAATAAAACCATGAGGTCGCAGTGCGAATTTCGTCAACCACTTCAGTATGGTCGCTTAAAAATTCACAGTTGTGATAGTCCCATAACACGCACGGACCATCGGCCGCTACAAAACAATAGCGGGATGCGTTGTGGGTAATCCACAGCTGCATGTTTGTTGAATCGGTCGCATAACGAATGTTGAGCGGGTCGTAAAGCACAATCCCAGCATAATCATATTTGCGCAGCTGCTCACGAATCCGTTCTATGCGATAGCGGCGAATGGCTGGCAAATCTGGCTGAGGCAATCCAGCTTCTGCCCATTCCGCTTCGGCCACAGGGCCAGGCCCTAACGTATGCAGATTCTGGGTTTGAGCATAGGCCAAAGTTTCGGCCGATGGCGTCTGTATCGCCCCGATTTTTGAGCGATGGCTGCCGGTAATTTTGTTGTCAGATGAAATCGGTTCCATTTGGGAATCTCCAAGGGGTAGTTTAGAACTCGGACTAAAAGTCGGTATTTTGACAAAACCAAGCAGAAAAGCAAAGTGACGTTGGGTCCACGTTTAGACCAATTACTCGGCCGCATGATGTGTGCCAAGCACAACTCAACGTTCAAGATGCAACAATCCCGCACCACACGACAATGAACCGATCAATTTTTCTAAGACTTAGCTTTTATACAAACGAAGGAGAATCTAGATTTGAGCAACCGTATTAAGTGAACTAGGACTTTTGCATAAGCGTACAATTTAAACAAGGTTTAAGGAAAGAAAGTGGTTGATCGGGTCACAAACATCAACCGCTCGTCCCCTGTTTCACAAATCAAAACCCCAATATACCGTTGAAAGAACAGGTGGGATTTCAAATCTTCCACTAAAGAGCATCCCCCATTCGCCTGCGACTCTGGCCCCAAATCAAACGTAATTGAATACCATTGATACACGTCATTGATCGCTGCATTCGTGGCATATGTATGGTCCCAACGATACAATTTCGGCAAGGCGTAGTGGGTATGTTCCGCGATTTCTCGTGAACCCGGATACCGCGCGGCCTCTTTATCTAAGTTCCAAGCAACAAGCATGGCGGTGCCACACAAAATCATCATGCCCAAGCCAAACAGCGACCCCCAAATCAACAGCCGGTTATTGTCGTTCGTGTTCATCTGCTAACTTTATCGAAAATAAGAGGATAACAAAGGTTAAACACCCTCTTATCACTTATCACTCAGCACTTTAATGACCCAATCCACAATTACGGCCGTGTCCGTCTCTAATGCGATCGCTTTCGCACCCCAATCAAATCGCCCCATCTCTGTCCCATCGATTGAACTATCGCTGTCAGATGGCACTCAATTTAAGTCAGCATGCATTTTGACCGGCACAGAAGCGCTGCAAAAGGGAAGCCGGACAATCATTAAAGCCAAGCTTGAGCAAATTTTGGTCGGCCGAGAAGTTACAACAGCCGAATTTATTGAAACCTGTGATCAAATCGCAACTGCAACCTACACCATGCAGGAAATGCGGTTACCCGACCCGGTTGAGAAATCAACAGAAGCGTTGCAAAAGGAAAGCCGTCGAGAAATGCTTTCAATGATCGGCATGATGGATCCGATCGAACCAGAACCGGTCTTAACCGATATTCATTATCCCATGCCGCCACACATTGTACGCGGGGCAACCGCTGCGCTTCTACTGGCCAGTGCTCATGCCGAAAATATGACCCCATCGGCATTTGTGCGCGCGCTTCTGCCTGACAGCCATAAAAACGATAATGACGCTCCCTTAAAAATCGGCCTCCACGTCGATATGGCCGAACATGGGCCGCTCATAAGGCATGCCGCCGCCATGTATTATCCGGTACCGGCCGCTGCTGGGGCGGACAGTTTGGGGGCAACGGCCGAAAAGTTTCAACGATACCTGCGCCAGCTGGGGGAATGGATTGCTCAAAGTTGGCAAAACTTTGAGCCTGAAAAACGCCCATCTTTGTTTGTTGACCTAAATGGAGCCACCCACCGCTTGGTAAATGAGCAAGTTGCACGCACCATGGGAACCCTATTTGGCTTTGGCAAGACGGGAGACGAACAAAAGATGATTTTTGCGAATGCGGTCATAAACGAATCGGCTTTAAAAACGGCCAATGATCAAACCTATTTGCAGTCTCTGCTGAAATCTAAAAAATTGAAGATGAGATTGGCTGCAGGAGAATGGACCAACACACGCGAAAATGTTTCGATTTGGTTAGAAAAATGTAAACCACAGCTGATCGTTCTGAAACTAAACGAGACGGCCAATTTGGGCGAGCTAATCAGCATGATGTCTGACATCTATGCGCATGATACCGGCTTAATCCTTGTGGGTTCAGACGGTGGAAATGAGCATTCTTGGGCGGTTTTACATGAAATTGCGGCCGGGGCGTCACCGGAATTTTATGTGCCGGCCGGTGGACTAAGGGGCGCTGTGCAGGCGATAAATCGATAAGCGAGCAGCCTGTTGACCAATGATTATGACCGCTTACCTTAAGATAGGTGCAAAATAATCATCATAGTCACAGCGCATAAGAAAAGTTTGGTATACTAAGGGCTGAACTTTAAGTAATTGTCCCAAGTTTAAAGTTCAGCTGGATAGGATCGGAATTTATGTTGGGACAGTTATTATAATCCCGATCCTAAAGGACAGTTTTTAACACAGAAGATTAAGCGTATGCCGGATTGTTTGTGCATGCGCAAAGCTAGGAGAAAAAATTATGGGACTCGGTCCATGGGAATTAGGAATTATTTTGGTGATTGTCATCATCATCTTCGGGGTCGGCCGCATTTCTAAATTGGGTGGCGAGCTTGGTAAAAGCGTTTCATCATTCCGCCAAGGTTTGAAAGATGGAATGGAAGAGACCGGCGATGAAATCAGTGACCTAAAAAAAGGTGAAACTGACGCATAGGTTCCAATTGCTGATTTTGGACTTACGGTTCCCCAAAATGGGAGAGCGTTTTATCCATAATCGTCAATCCAAAATCTAAAATCGCAATGGGTATTGATAGTTTTTTTGGTATCGGAGGACCTGAGTTCCTCTTCATCCTCATCTTGGCAGGCATTTTTCTAGGTCCTGGCAGGATAGCCAAGGTTGCCCGCTGGTTGGGTCAAACCACCGCAAAGCTTCAAGCGATCTCTCGTGGGTTTGTGGGACAGCTAAAAGAAGAGCTGGATATGGCTGACGGTCAAGAAGACTTGCGAGACATGCTGCGAGAAATGCAGGATCTACGCAGCGAGGTCACCAATTTGCAAAATCAACTTGGTTCTACCTTGAAAGATGCGTCGGCCGATACGGAAGCCTCTTTTAACGAGCTAAAAGAGTTAACCAATTCAATAAAGCCCCCCACTTTCGAAGAGAATAGCATCAGCAACGGGTCACAAAATGGATCTGCACCTGATGAAAATTCAATTGCCAAAGCTGAAAACGGGGCCGCAAAGCCTGCTTCTAAAAAGAGTAGCGAACCGCCGACCCCACCATCATTGCCTAAACCAATCACCATTGAAGATGACCCAGAATAAGGTGATTTCACGATTCTATAGATAAGATATGACTCAAGCAGAAACTGGTATCGGAACTGAATCGATGGAAGCCTTCTCCATTCTTGAACATCTCAATGAATTGCGTATTCGTTTAACATGGGCTGCAGGGGGTATCGTCGGGGGTACGATTATCGCCCTGTTCTTCACAACCAACCTGCTGCAATATATTTTAAGACCTTATCAAAGCGAACTGGTTGTGCTAGGCCCTACCGAGGGGATTGAAACTTTTTTCCGGGTGGCGATTACGGCCGGGCTTGTGCTCAGTATGCCGTGGATTCTGTACCACATGTGGAAATTTATTGAGCCAGCCCTAACCAATTCAGAAAAACGCTATATCTATCTATTTATACCCGCCACAGTATCCTTATTTGTCATCGGTATTTTGTTTGCGTGGCTTGTGCTCGTTCCAACTGCGGTCAACTTCTTATCTACATTCTTAACCGAAGACACGGCCAACAGTATTTTTAGAACTGAATGGACCGGTGAAGCATATATTTCGTTTGTGCTGAAAATGGTTTTCTGGCTGGGCGTCAGCTTTGAAATGCCGGTTATTTTTTACTTTGTCGGCCGATTTGGAATGATGGATCACAAGGTTTTGGCAGAACAGTGGCGCTTCGCCGTTGTGGGTGTGTCGATTCTTGCCGCAATTATTACCCCATCTATTGACCCGATTACGATGCTGATCACCATGCTACCTTTGCTTGTTCTATACTTTTTAAGCATCGGTACAACAAGATTAGGGACAAGGCATCATCAACGCAACCTGGGATTAGATGAGTAGACTCGTTTGGTCTGTATGCGCTTGATAAAATAAAATATGAATTAATGATTAGGGTTTTCCAGTATTAGGAAAGCCCTTTCTGTTTTTTTGCATCAATGTTACGGATAGGATCAATTGATGGATATTTTGTAATTATTCAGCAGTTTGGTCCAGTTTGACAAAAGGATCTGTGCTCTTCGAAAAGATGAGCTAAAAACTGGCCCAATCTGGCGAAAATAGTTGGGGCGCTTAATAATTACGATATTTTATTAAAATAATCATAACCTAAAGTACTTTGACGCTTTAGGAATTCCATCACACGGCAATTGACAAAACACTAGATTTGTATGGGAAAAAAGGACACGGAAACACAAGCAAATTCTAGCCGCTTTTGGGGCCTGCTAATC
>JAHDEB010000007.1:64971-75854 GCA_020629055.1 Chloroflexota bacterium | reverse complement strand
CACCATCGGGTTCGCCTATTACATCGACAAGCGACAATAGATACAAAAGATTACAGTGGCTATACAAGTCTGGTTGGTTCCCCTCCTATGAGCGGCTAAACAAGGTTTAGCTTAAACCCAACAGAGTTGGGTCGGGCTAGGGGAGGTGGATGGCCCAACCTTGTTGGGCTCAAGATGAACTCCGTTCAGCCCCTCACCCCCAGCTCCTCTCCCACTGGGAGAGGGGAGCAAACCCAGACACCTGTACAGTTACAGATTACATTCGCTTTTCTAGAGGATTAGTATGATCGATTTAATTAGCATTTTATTTTTGATCGCAGGCGTCATTTTCATTTTGGTTGGGGCGTTTGGCATGATCCGTATGCCGGACCTATTTTTGCGCATGTCTGCTTCTACAAAAACCACGATTATCGGCTCCGGTTTAATGCTAATTGGTGTGATTATATTCTTTGGGGATGTGGGTGTTACCGGCCGCGCACTAGCGATTTTTGTATTTACGCTGGCTACCGCCCCTGTATCGGCGCACATGATCGGCCGGGCCGCTTTTTCAGATGGGGTAAGCCTGTGGAAGGGGACCAAAGTTAACGATTTGCAGGGGCAATATGACGATACGACCGGGACGCTATCGAGCGGCCGTTTTGGAGAATCTGACACATGGAAAACCACTTCATTTATTGATGACCATGGGGTTTAGTTTTGGTGCCTACTAGCTACTATTGGCCTAACTAATTGTACAGATAATCGATATCCGGCTTTTCTGTCGCGTAATAATGAACCCAAATGTAAGCATGACTAAAAGCCGCCACAATTAAGGCCGCTTTAGAATTCAAGCCGATTGCGATCGCCCAAAATAGAAGAAACGCATACAAATACATCCCATTATTTGTAAAACGGAAAATCCCTTTTTTGACAAACGGAATGGTCCGGTATTTGGGATCAAAATGATCTGCCCCGGCCGCGCGTGACATGCCAAAGTGTTTTTTGACGCTGATCATTGCGTAGATCCCCGGCACAGCAAGCAATAGGGTGAGAATGATTAAGGGGATACGACTGAGATCGAGGCTGCCACGATCTACCCATCCCACTGCGAAAAGAGAGATGAACCTTCCCCCAAATAGCACAAAGAAAAGGAAGACGTAGCCACTGAACCCTATCGCTTTACTCGTTGTTCCATCTTTGAGTTCCAAGCGCCAAGCTATCCAAACATAGACTTGATGAACAATGGGGATGGCGACTGCAATCCAAAATAGGATTGGGTTGGGAGAACCAACAAAGCTCCAAGCTGTGAACGCCATGATTAACAACACGACCATGCAGCTGAAATGGAGCGTTTGTCCCACCCAGATGCCAATTGTTGGATTGTTACTCGTCGTCATTTATTTAACCATCAAGCCAACAGCCTATGATTATGATTCTTCTGATAAGACCCGATCAAACGGCCGGCCGTTGTGGACCAACAAAACCGCACCCAGATCGTTTGCCATTTTTTCTAATTCGGCCGCATACTCGGCCGTATCGTTAATGCTTGGTGCTTGCATTCCCCAAAAGGTTAAATCGGTCTCGCCGGAGTTCCGCTTTACAATCGACTTAATCGATTCTCCCGGAGAATCCGGGGTCAAAACGATCGGTGTTGCACTAACTCGTACCCGATTAATCATATCGGTCATGTGGGTTTTAATTTTCGAAATGCCCGCTTCTGTTGCAACGACTCGGATAAGCCGAATCTCAGCCTCTTGCCAATCTCCATGTTGGAGCAAAATATGGGCTAGCAGCAACATCAAGTCAGCATTTCCTTCTTCACCCCTAGACCAAATATCGATTCTCCGTTTCGCCCCAAATCCAAATTCAGGATGAGTGCGCATAATGAGTGTTGATTTGCCCAAGCCGTGTAAACGGCGCATGATCGCAATTTGCGTTGTTAAACCTGGTAGCGTCCGGCTCCACCCCATCACGATACAATTCGGCTCTAAACCACCGATTCCATGGGATTGAGCGACCGTCAGAGCCCCTTCTTCGAAGGTGTCGACGATTTCCGCTTCGGCAAATGCTTCTAAATTGTGATCTGCGATATATTTTTTGATATTTTTCTTCGCGATTTCACGGAAGCCACCTTCGATCATTTGGTCTGCATCCCCGATAATAAGCTGAAAGAAGGTGACGATGCCTTGCCCCAAAGTGAGCCACTTGGCAAGTTCAACAAGGGATTCACGATTGTGAGGCTGGCCTGTAAAAACGATGAGATTCGGCCGCCAATTTCGCGTTGTAAGGTCCATCTGTTCCAAACGGAGCAGAATTGACCTTGCCAGAGAAAACAACAGCCCACTGCGCATGTCGCCCCAAGTACGGGTAAGGTGTCGCCTTTGCAATAAAAAGTAGATGCCATAGGTGATAATTAAAGCGAAAATGGTGGCCGGGGTGTTGATGAGGAACATCGCCCCATAACAGCCTAAAGCGCCCAATAACGAAAGAGACCAATGTATTTTGAAGCGGGGGCGGAAACTTGGATTGCCCACCAATTTTTCCAACCCTGCAACCAAATTAACCATCCCGTAGGTGTTTAAGAAGAACATGGCGATAATGGGGGCGACGACGTTCAAATCGCCGATCCAGATCACAATCACCGCGATGATGGCAGATAAAATGACCGCGACACGGGGCTCAGTCGGGCTGCCCATTTGGCGAGCGAAAAATTTAGGGACGACATTGTCTAATGCGATCGCCTGTAAGGTGCGCGGGGCGGCGAGGATACTGCCTAAAGCTGAGGACAAGGTGGATGCCCAGACCCCGAATAGAATGAGCATGGGCCAAACGGCGATCGACTGCATCGCCATATTTTCGGTTACTAGTGTTTCGGCCGATAGATGGGTTGCGAACCAGATCACCACAAGAATGTAGACGACGGCGGTGACCCCGATAGAGAGTAGGGTGCCTCGGGGGATATCCCGACTCGGATTTCGCAAGTCGCCCGACATACTGACACCAACCTCGATTCCGGTAACGGCCGGGAAGAAGACCGCAAACACAACCCAAAATGTGTTTCCGTCGGTTAGCTGAAAATCGGTCAGCGGGGCTTGAATATCTCCCCATCCCCCAGCAAAAAAGGAGACAATCGAAGCGATTAAAATCGCCAAAATAAAATATTGAATTTTTAGCGCAAAATCGGCACCGATGAATGAAATCACCCCAAATAGCAGCGCGACAGCGGTTGAAATGAGGCGCGGATCAATCGATTGCACCGCTTCAATGGTGTAAAGCGCTTCGGTAAAACCGATGATGTAAAAGGCGATGGAGATCGCTTGAGACAAAAAGAGTGGAATGCCGATGGCCCCACCGATTTCTAGCCCCAGTGTTCGGGAAATTAGGTAGTAGTTTCCCCCTGCACGCACATTCATGCTGGTCGAAATCGATGAGAGGGATAGACCGGTCAGAAAGGAAATAATATTGGCCAAGATGACGATGGCCAACGCCCCCCATAACCCAACTTGCCCTACAACCCAGCCTATTCTAAGGAATAAGATAATGCCAAGAATCGTTAGGACATTGGGGACAAATACCCCAGAAAACATGCCAAAGCGGCCGGCTGTTGGGGCCCCACTTTGTTTAGATGAACTCGAAGAAATTGTACTCATGAATGTTTGTGGCTAAAAATGATTAAATGCATTTGCTGCTGGGCTCTTTACGAAAGAGGGACAGATTATTGTGTAAGATTTATCATCAATATGGATTAGTATACCTGTTTTGGTCCTGCCAGGCTTTTCTTCCCGTACCCCTGCCCATTGTGAGTTGCCCGTTGCCCATTAAAACGATTTGAAGCGGAAATACAGCCTTTTGAACGACAGCGATTCGGCTTGGCGAGTTATTTGTATGCCGCATGTGAGTGTTCCCAAAATGGGCAATAAACAACGGAGAACGGGCAATGTGCAAATAACAGGTTGACCGGTTTTCAGGATATCAGTTGACGTAATTCTTGGGCCGTAAATTGGGGCTTTCCTTGCGTCCCTCCGTCAACTTTTTCCACTTGTTTGATTAATTTCAACCAAGTTGCGTTGATCGGTGCGGCCGACCCTAACTTAGCCGCGCGGGCAACAACCTCGCCGCAAATTGAATCGATCTCTGTCCGGCCGCCCCGACTGACATCTTGTAACATCGAAGAGCGATTTGGGGCGGTCGCTGTGGCGACTTCAATCCCCAATGTTTCAATCATGCCGTTTTTTTCTGCTGGCCAACCCCCTTCTAGCATGGCGACTCGGCCCGCCTCGATTGCAGTGACGATGCACAGCTGGCGGCCGATGGGATCGGTGGCTAAAAAGCCGTTCGGCTTGCCTAGCAGGGCGGTTAGCGGATTGATTGCGGCGTTGACGATCAGCTTGCGCCAAATGACTTCGCTAATCGAAGTTGCACCGTATTGTTCATAAGTAACCATCGGGAAATCGACGGTTTTGAAGAGGGTAAAGAGTGGGGTTAGAAAAGGTTGAACGTCGATAATAGATGGACCATTCCCGGCGTGGACAACGGTGCCCGGCCGGGTGATGTTGGCCCCTTGCATCGTAATGCCGCAGCTCACTTTAAATTCAGGCAAAGCGGCTTCTAGCGTTTCAAGGTTCCCTAATCCATTTTGCAATGATAACACCACACCGCCAGGTTTGAGACAGCTTTTGATCCGTTGCGCCGCAAGGCCGGTCTGGTAACTTTTGACCAAGACAATGGCAAAGTCGGCCGGGGTAAAATCATAAAGCTCATGCGGATAATGGCGGGCCAATAACGGATAGTGGTGCTGTTTACCTGTCAGTTCATGTATCGACAGCCCGTCCTGCTGTAGCGCCTTGATTTGGGCTTTCCAACTGCCAATCAGGGTGACATCAGCCGCTTGGTTGAGCCGGGCTCCAAACAGGCTGGCGAGTGCTCCGGTGCCGATAATGGCTATTTTGGGTTGATCTGGGACGATTTTCATAATGTAATGTTTGATTCGAAAACCATTTTTATCTACAAGTAGACCCCGATATTGTGCTAGAATCTCGGCCGGAAAGAAAGTGAGTGTTTGCCCAAATGGTGATTATCCGGGTGGCATCTTGCCAAAACACCGCAATTGAACCCCCACACCGGAAAGGTATTATGTCGTACGATTTAGCGGTTGTCATCGTTAATTACAATGTGTCCGCTCTGCTAAAAAATTGCCTTACAACCGTCTTTGCAAGCACGGGAGAGGTCTCATACAAGGTCTGTGTCGTGGACAACGCTTCGCCAGATGATTCTGTTGCGATGGTGGGCGATCAGTTCCCTCAGGCGCTCATGATCGCCAATGAGGACAACCGTGGCTACCCGGCCGCCAATAACCAAGGGATGGTTGCGCTGGGTGTCGGGACAGATGCTGGGCCACGCTACACCCTTCTTTTAAACCCCGATACAGAACTGCCGGCCGATTGTCTGTTTGAATATGTCCGCTGGATGGATGAAAACCAAGACGTTGGGGTTGTCGGCCCTCGGCTCGTTTTGCCCGACGGCTCGTTAGACCTTGCCTGTCGGCGTAGCTTCCCATCCCCAACCGTTTCAATGCACCGCATGTTGGGGCTTAGCCAACTGTTCCCCAAATCGCCCGTTTTTGGCCGATACAATATGACCTACCTGCCAGAGGATCAGCTAACAGAAGTCGATTCTGTCGTAGGTGCCTTTATGCTGGTTCGTACATCTGCGATCGAACAAGAAGGGATGTTGGACGAGGTGTTTTGGATGTATGGAGAGGATTTAGACTGGGCGAAAAGAATAAAAGATGCAGGCTGGAAAATCGTCTATAATCCCATGCGCAAAGTAAAACATGTCAAACGGGCATCGAGCAAACAGAACCCGAAAGCGCAGTTTGAATTCGACCGAGCGATGATCATTTTCTATTATCGTCACTATCGGCGTGAAACCGGCTGGCTGTTGCACCTGCTTGTTATTTTAGGGCTTGCGGTCCGTGGTGGCCCTAAGCTATGGCCCGAGCTGGACGGCCGCCAGTATATGTCGTAGGGAAAAGAGAAACGCTAAAAGGATGAAGAATCAAACTTTTCGTAACTGGCTAACATTTTTCTTGGTCATTTCAGACGCGGTCATGACGACGGCCGGATTTTCGTTTGCCTATTACCTGCGCTCAGTCATTCCATACCCGAATAAACTTTCAGAAAACACCCAGTTTTCTTCGATAATCGGCTTGCTAACGATTTCAGTCATCGTGATTTTGGTGACCCTGTTTCTCAATCGGCAATATTACATCCCTCGTGCAATTTCCCGCGTGGATCAATTCTACGCGGTGTTTTTCTCAGTGTCTTTGGGCGTGTTGTTGTCAGTCGGCTTTACGGTTCTTATCTATTCAACCGATTTCGAGATTCCTCGGGCGATGATTCTGTACGGATGGGTTTTGACCATTCTGCTCATCATGATCGGCCGAGCGATGCTATCCGCCGTCCGGCTTAGTCTTCAAAAGCGAGGATTTGGCCGAGATCGGGTTTTAATTGTCGGTTCAGGGGAAATGGCCCGCGTGGTTCTGCAACGTATTTTATGGTCTCCACAGCTGGGCTATGAAGTGATTGGGGTTGTTGCGGCAGGGGATGAAGATGATGACGTCGTTGACCCTGAGGGGATGCTGGCAGGTATGAAAATTATCGGGCAAGTTTTTGAATTGCCTGACCTGATCGATTCAGAAGAAATCGATGAAGTGATTATCGCCATCCCTGAAAAAGGGCACCGTGAAGCGGTGAAAATTATCGCGATGTGCGAGCGGGGTGAAGTCTCGATCAAGGTTTTCCCCGACATTTTTCAAATGGTTGCTACCCAACCGAATATCGACGATTTAGGCGGGCTGCCATTGCTTTCAGTTCGAGATTATGCGATGCGAGGCTACCTGCTGATGCTTAAGCGGGTGGTTGACTTTACCCTAGCGCTGCTGATCCTGGTCTTCTTTTCCCCGCTGATTCTATTGGTCGCTTTGGCGATTCGGGTGGAATCCCCTGGATCTGTCTTTTTTGTACAAAACCGGATGGGATTAGACGGAAAGCCGTTTAAGATTTTAAAATTCCGCTCGATGAGAAATGACTCTGAGAAAAGCGGACCTGGCTGGACCGTTGATGATGATCCCCGTCAGACAAAACTTGGGAAATACCTGCGCCGCTTAGACATCGACGAATGGCCTCAGCTGATCAATGTGATTTTGGGAGAAATGAGCCTGGTTGGCCCTCGGCCGGAACAACCCTACTATGTCGAGCAATTTCGGGACAGTGTCCCCCGCTATATGGACCGGCATCGGGCTAAAGCGGGCATGACCGGCTGGGCGCAGGTGAACGGTTTACGCGGTGATACCTCGATCGCTGAACGAACTAAGTTTGATCTGTGGTATATCGAAAACTGGTCTTTGTTGCTAGACCTGAAGATCGTTGTACGCACCATATGGCAAAATCTGTTTGGCAAAGATCCCGGTTTGTTTGAGTAGGCTTTCCAAAAAAGACACGAAAAGTCTTTTGAAATCAAGGTGATGGTTCTAAAATTTGTGAAGACTTTTCGTGTCTAGAGTGAGCAACCTTGGCTATAACTCAATATCGATCCCCAGTCGTTTAGCCATAAATTGATACATGTCCCAAATGGTCCCTTCGAAATCGGCCGGGGCCAGATAGCCAGGTTTCAAATAGCGACTTTTTAACCCCTTCTGCAACGTCTCCAGCTTTTCTTTATCCTCGACATTGAATTCGTGACACAATTTCACATAGTCAATCGCGGACTGATCATCTGGTTGGGCGGTAGAAATAACCCCCCAACGAATGGCGACATGGTCAGGACCGGCCGGCCGCAAGCACATGTAAACACATGCGTTGGTCGCCAAACCGATCACATGGTTCGGGTTAATCGCAAACATCGGTGACTGACGCGTTTCTTCTTTGGTTAGCCCTTCAGGATAGGGGAGTCGTTCTGGATAGCTCGGGTTGTATTTGGCCCAATAGCCCGTATACAAATCGTCGTGGGGCATTTTGACGCAAAGCGATGTCGGTGTGATCGGGTGTAGGGTTTTGACGTGAGTCGGGCTTAAATGGTAGCCCTCCATAAAATTTTCCGCCAAACATTTCCAGTTACAGCCCCAGACAGTTTCCTCGCCATACACAAAATTACGTTCTCCCATGCGGTAATTTTGGATGATTTCTTCAATGCCACCCAACTGCGGTGCGAGTGGGGGAGCATTCCCATCAAGATTGACATAGATAAATCCTTCCCATATTTCGCAAGCAAGATTGGGCAGGGTGCAATTGCTTTTGTCAAACCCTTCGATGGTGTCCATGAGGGGCGCATTTTGCAAACGGCCGGCCGAATCGTAAACCCATGCATGGTACCCGCAGATAAACTTTTTCCGGTTGCCGCTCCCTTGTGCCAATAAGTTTCCCCGATGACGGCAAACGTTTGACAGGATGCGAACTTCACCATGCTCATCGCGCAGTACAATCATCTGTTCGCCGACCAGCTCGGTGGTGTAGTAATCCCCTGGGTTTGGGATTTCACCCGTATGGCCCACACAGACCCACTCCTGTCTAAAAATCACATCTTCTTCAAGGGCCAAAAAATCGGCCGATGTGTAATAGCTGGGGGGCATCGTGCGCGCTTGGTCTGCAGAAATTGATTTTAGTTTAGTGAGTTCCTCTCGAATATGTTGCACAGTTTCAGACATTTTCCTCTCCTTTGACTTTTAGGTTGGTTGGGCAAAACTTTTAGCCAAACAGATCTTTGGTCCATGGAACACAAAATTCGGTGCCTGGGACCACAATGCCGCCTCGATTTCCAATTTCAATCGAGCCGTACCTGCTTTTAAATATTTCCGGCAATTCTCGGTCGCCTGGGATAGACAACCATAACCGTAGCAGATGACGCCGTTTGTCGAGAGATTCGAAATCCTCGAACCCGGTCCGATCATGTAACATCGAATGGTTATAGACAAACTGCATATCTCCCCGCTCTAGCATCATTTTCATATGCAGACCCGCATCGTTGGTTAAGTCATCAAATAAATCTAACGCCTCTACATGTGCTGGGGTCAGCCGTGGTGCGTCTTCAAACCGCTGGGCCGAGTCGATATATTGCCGTTGGTAAAAGGGGGTGATTCGATTTTTATGCCAGCTGAGGACCGGAATCAGCAAATAGGGCAGCTGCCCTTCAGGGACTTCGCCGCGTCGATCGGTTGCGATTGGCCCCATCAGCAAGGGCAACAAGTCTGGCCTTTGTTCTAATAGCTCGTTATACACTGTTTCCGCGCTGACTAGGAGCGACATGCCGCCGGATTTTGCCGGATTGAGACAAAGAAGACCGACGACGTCGCATGAATCGGTATGGAACGTTTGCCGTTCACTGGTTTGATAAACGCGTACTTTGGGATCTGTACTATCAAGCCCCATGTTGCGTACATGGCCCAGAATATGTCCGTTGGCATTCTGCGAACGTGCATTCCCTAAGTGAGCCCCGATCCCGTAAAAAATTGTAACCGCTTCACGTTCGGTGTAGCTGGCGGTCGGTAAGCCCCGTAGCAGAGCGAACCCCCGGCCGTTGATCAATTCTTGTCGCAGCGCGCTAAACTTTTTGGCCAAAGTGGGCAGTTTAAAATCATGCGCCTTCATTGCGCCGATGTTAGCGTTCGTTTTTACCAGCGGCTCGGCGGCTGCTTCAAGCTCATTGATTTCATCCGCAGTTAATCGGGTTAGCCATTGCGCCGGATCGGCTTCCATGTCGGGGCCTAACCATGCGGCCGGGCCAATCTGTTTAGGAGGGAGTTCAGAACCTTGCATATGTTTATCCTCGGCCGACTTTGCGCTTGTGCCAAATTTCTAACACCGCAATTTTTGTAGAGTGGTTAAACGGCCATGGATCGGTGACCGGGTCGTCGACCCGTGTGCTTTCATAGCCGGTAAAATCAAACGGTACGTCTATTTCTTCGACAAAACGGACAAAACGATGGCCCGCAATTGAATCGAGCTGCCGCTTGTAATCGTTGCCCGACACGAAGAGGGCGTTGTTGATCGCAACGATATGGCCCCCGTTGCTTACCAACGGCCGAACCCGATTGATCAAACGGTCGATGTCTTCCGCCATATCAACTTTGCCTTTGCCTGTTTTAGAGAAAAACGGGGGATCCAAAAGAACCAAATCAAAAGGATGACCATCTTTGTTGTACTGCTTCACCATCGAGAAAAAGTCTTGGGCAATAAACTCTTTTTTGTTAATAGGGAAGCCGTTTAGCGTATAGCTGGTTTTCCCCACGTTAAGAAACTTTTTGTTGAGATCGGTTTGAATCACCCGCTTGGCCCCGCCTGCTAAGGCTGCAACCCCCAAACTTCCGGTATAAGCGAATGTATTTAAAACCGTTTTGTCTTTACTGTTCTGAAGCAGCCACTGACGCAAATTTCGGGTGTCTAAATAGAGGCTCGCATCCCGGTTCATTGTTAAATCTAGAGCGTATCGCACCCCATTCTCACGGACCGAGGTGTCGAGTTTTTCGCCATAAATCAGAGTGCCATTCTTCGTTTCAGGGGTAGCCCCTTTGCGCACCTTTAGCAAGATCGCTTCCACCCATGGCAGGTTGATCATGATAAATTGACGCGCGATAGAGACCGCTTGGTCGCCGTCGGCCGGCTGTTTTGCGTAGTTGTGGATGACGGCCGTTTTAGCATAAATGTCGATCGCGATATCGCGACTGCCTTCATAAAAGCCGTTGAATAAGCGGAACCCGCTTTCATGTTTCGGGTCTTCGTCTATAAGCTCTTTTCGAGCGTTGAGTGCACGATGAAGCGTTGGTTCTAAGTCTGTGGAAAAAGATTGCATTTAGTGATGTTTAATTATTGATGGCCGGTTTAGCTTGAGCATCGCGATATTCAACAAGC
>JAHDEB010000007.1:44311-64871 GCA_020629055.1 Chloroflexota bacterium | reverse complement strand
TGATGTTTAATTATTGATGGCCGGTTTAGCTTGAGCATCGCGATATTCAACAAGCGCACCGCGAACTTGGTCTGCCAAATATTCCCGCTGGGTTTTAAGTGCCTTTACAAGGTCTGCACGGGCCAACCGTAGCCATCGATATGAGTTAAGCGTTGACCATTCTTCAAACCCTTCCCCCCAGATAAGCGCTAAGTATCCTAGCGCTGGGAAAACAAGGAAAGCGACAAGCCCGAGCCAGCCGTTATTGACCCAACTGCCGAATAAGCAGGCCAAAATGATATAGCCGATGAGCACGAAAATCGCGCCTAAAATTAGTTTGACGGTGCTGATGGTAGAGGTATCGTCCCCCATCACTTTTATCGCGACCGGTTTTGCCATTCGATAAGGTACAAAACTGATGATCGCCCCAATTAGAGCAAATGGGAACGACAAAATCAAGAAGGAGAGCAGTCGCCACGGCCGACCTTTGGTTGCATCTGGAATTTCCAGCTCCCAAGGGTCATCAATCCCCAACGTCATAAGTGCTCGGGCATATTTCCGGGCTTCGGCCGAAAAGTGTTCTAAACGGGTCGGTTGCTCTGTTTGGATAAAGCTGTAGGCATCGATCATTTCGCTGGTTAATTCATGTTGATTGATCAGGGGGAGCTCATCAAACTGCGGTTCAACCCAGCGAGCCACGGCCGGAATTGCAGCCAAAAGTTCATTGTTTTCCGCTTGTAAAACCACTTCATCAAGGTCAGATTTTAGCTTGGCCGTCATGTCATGGGCTGTTTGATAGGGGTCAGCTTCATAATCTTCACGGTACGAACGAATGTCGTAAGGATCCCCCACAACGACAAGGACACTACTACGAAACAGGGTTTTGTCTTCGTACCACAACCCTACCGGTACGATTTGAACATCATCGTTCCAATCTGCTTCATGCTCGGTGCTTAGGGCGATGCGGGCTGCACCGGTTTTAAATTCAGACAAATAAGATTCGGAGTGGGTTTTCCCTTCAGGGAAGATGGCCATCGCGCCACGATTGTGTAAAAGGCCACGACATACAGAAAATACCTGCTCGTTGCGGGCTTTCATATCATCTTCGTCGACCGGTCCACCCGCTTGCCCCGCATCCCGCAAGCGATAGATGGGGAGGGCTGCAAACGCACCTAGAAAAAGTCGGCCGACCGGGTTCCCCATCAGGGTCCCTTTGGCTAAAAATGAAACGGGCCGATTGGCCGCCATCATAATTAGGATCGGGTCAAGCAGACCGTTAGGGTGGTTTGGGACAAAGATAATCGGTTTGTCGTTTGGGATTTTTTCGGCACCATGCACTTCTAGGCGTGGATAATAAAGGTTGACTAGCGCAAAGACGAGAAAACGAATAAATCGAAAGATCGGCCGGTCTGATTGTGGAAGGGAAATGACAGTTTTGGACATGGAGCTACTCCTGAAGCGATACGATTTTAGGCGATTTCAAAAAATAAAGCATCCGGTAATCGGTTGAAAATCGCCTTACAGCTAACAAGTGGTCAATAAAGAAAGATTATTAATGACCATCGGTTGGCCTTCTATCTTTGTGGGCCTTCTAACAGGACCAATAAGACAAGTATCTTTGAGGTGTGCTCCGTGAGT
The DNA here is from genome assembly GCA_020629055.1 of Chloroflexota bacterium. Classification (GTDB taxonomy): domain Bacteria; phylum Chloroflexota; class Anaerolineae; order Promineifilales; family Promineifilaceae; genus WTJY01. Next base: position 63,254 of record JAHDEB010000007.1, on the reverse strand, counting down.
GGGTAGTGTGGCTCCGAGCTTTGGGCGTAGGCTTAAATAAGTCAGGGCTTTCGCCCCATAGGAGTCCAGAAATAGCTAGAACGTACTTCGACAAGCTCAGCACTCCCTGCAAGTGAGAGTCCGATCAGTGTGGTGGGGACGATGTAGGGAGTAGGCGTTTTTGTTCTCTGACAAGCTCAGAGTGGCAAAAACAAAAAGAAAATGCCTCACCCACTGGGTGAGACATTCGCGCATAAATGCTTACTGAGTAACGGTTACGCGACACAAAACCGTGTTGTCTGTTTCTAGATCTGGCCCCCAAATGATTTGAGCGCTGCTATCCCAGCTAATGTCGTCATAGCCTTGTTTAGGGTCAACGGCCGCTGATGAATGAACGGTGGTTGCGGTCCAGCCGCTGGCGTCAAAGTCGGCCGCTTTCCAACCATCTGGTTCACCCAAATCGATAAAGTCACAGGCACCACTGCCTGCTACAGGGTTCGATTCACTTTCGCACGACTTGTCTAATGGGGCTTCGTGAATTACCGTGCAGGCCCAATCTGCATTCGTGACCGCCACAACGTTGCCACTGCTAACCTCAGTCAGCTGCATAATAAATCCGCCGTCACCCATTTGTTGATTATTGGCACCGATATATTCAAGGCCGGTGTCGTTTTCTTTAAAGTCTTTTAGGATGAAGTTAAGCGTTAGCGGATAGTCGGCCGAAAATGTGACCGATTCCGCATTAAACGAGCGTTCGGTGGTGATGGATACACTGTCTTCAACAATGAGATCATCGCCCAAATAGGCGGCAAACCAGTTGTCGGCCCATGCCTCTAGTTTAAATTCAGTTGACCCGGTTAGGCTACTGTTTTCACTCTGATTCGTATCTGCGCCTGAGCCCCCTGATCCACATGCGGCTAGTAATATCGAAAAAAACATGGCTGAAAAGATAATCGATTTTTTCATTTTTTCTCCTTTTATTTTGGCTTGTACTTACGTCCTCTGCGCTCAACGAAGAGGTGTAAGTTTTGTTAGATGCCCTCACTTTATCGTTAGACTATGAATAAAAAGGGGAAATATGATTCAGATTTAGTGTAGATCAGCGGCTCATTCCTTTACGAGTAACCCCTTCATTGATTTTTTTAGACCAAATATAAATAATCGGCGTGAGCAAGAATGTTGGTAGGAGCCACACGATAAATGCCGGTTCATAATGTATATTGACAACTAAGAATGCGGTGATCGCCGCGATTGTGCCCCCCAACATGCGGGCCAAATGCTCTGCGATGCGTCGTTTCCCTTTGGCACCACCTTCTTGCAAAATTTGCCAGTCTACACGCGCATTGAGCACCCCGATAATGCCAAAAACAATGATCACAATGGCAAAGCTTTCTCCTAAAAGAAAAGAGGCATACAGCCCGTAAAGGACCATGGCAACAAATATCGCTAGCATCGATGGGATGACTATTTTATCGAGCTGGGATGGTTTGCCTTTTCGATTGATCGCATAACGCCGGCCGATCCATGCGAAATAAAAGCTAAAGATCGAGACGAAAAGCATGGGAGGGTTAAAACGTATGATAGACATGCTGAGGCCGGTTAGGAAAATACCCAGCATGCCGAAAAAATAGAGGCGGCCGGAGTAAAAGTGCCAGACGTGTGCCATATCCCCTAGTTTTGAAACGATCGCGACTGCGGCCGAAAATAAGGTCAGGGTGCCTGCGGCGATGTGGATGAGGAGTAAGGTGCTGGTAATCGGTTCCATAATATGATTTCTCTTTTCCTAATTCTTCCTAAGCTAAAAATAATTGATTCTTTAAACAGGTTTATGGCAGATGATCAAAACTAGCGCCGGGTTATTAACCGTCTTCAGGGCAGTACGGGTTGGGGATGTCAACCTCACATTGCAAAATAAAGAGCGCATCGACGGAATTGGTTTGGTTGTCGAGATTGACGTCACCGGCTTCAGCGTTTAATTGGCTCACTGGATCCTCTAGCGGGCATGACCCTGTATCCGTACGCGTTTCCACCTCGAATTGCATGATGAACAATGCATCGACGGCCGAGATTGAACCATCACAATTCGCATCTCCAAGGGTGATGGGAGGAGACACGTCTGTTTTGATATAGAGGAACGCAGCGCTGATGGCGCCCCACGTACCGTCAGCATCTTGTCCGCGCACATACACGATATGTTGTCCGTCCGCTAAGCCGGTTGTGTCTATGTTGCCCGTGACCCCTTCGCTGCTTTGGTCAAATGCGCCGTCAGTTGCTGCTAAAGCGATCGGAGTGGCATCACTCTGCCACGGCGGGGTGTCGATGGTGTATTCGGCCGCCACGATGTTTTGACTGCCCTCTGTTCCGTTGGTGTTGTTATATCGGGTGTCATTTACCGTTGCTGTTAGGGTGACGGTGGTTCCGGCCGGAATGCCAGGGGAGGAACCGCCTGAACTAACGGTCGGGCTGATGGTGTCGGGTCCGGCCGGGGTGATGTATGGCTCTCGCACGACCCGAATCGCATATTTTAGTGAGGGGACATTATCGGGGATCAGGGTGTTTTCAAAGTAATTGCAGGTTTCAAAAAATGTCGTCCCCAGTTCATACGTGAACGAGGCCAGACCCATCTCGCCATATGCAAAGCTAGTTGTTGTGCCGTCGGTTGGATATAGACCGATCGATTGAGACGGGGCATGCCCATTGAAGTACGCCATTTTCCGGCCGAGGGTTTGTAACTGTGTACCGTTCGGTGCAGCGGACGCCCGTGCGCCCCATGGCCACAGCATCAGCCTGCCGGAACTGTGAATGTCTAAATAAATGCCTGGGGAGTCTAACGGTGCTGCATCGTTGGGGCCATTATCGCGACTGTCTGGAAAAATAGACTGAATGTAACTGACGATCGCTTGTGTCTCTGGCTCAGACGCACCGCTTGCACCATGATAAACCTGACTGCAATGATTGCTGCTTGACCCACCGCAGCAGTTCCACTCGAAAGGAAAGTTTCGGTTTAGGTCGGTGCCGCGCGCGTTGGGATTTACATTGCAGCTGTTTTGACGGGTGTTTTTACGCCAAAGTAGACCGGTTTCCGCTTTTTTCCGGCCGTCTGGGTTCGCCATCAGCATCAGATGAATCTCATGATGATCAAGAACCCATGTGGTGTCTGCGTCGATGCCATAATTTTGCACCAAATCTTCAGCAAAACGGGTCATGAGTTCGGCCGGTGTGTACTCACGTGCATGAATCGAACTGGTGATAAAGATTTTCGGTTTGTCCCCAGATATTTCAGAATTGGTTAGTTTCAACACGTATAAGTCGAAACCGCCTAAACCGGCCGTTTTCTCCCAGCTGTCTCCCACATCAGACCACGTGGCTAAATCAGGATAATTTTCAGCAATCGATTCCCCGGTTGCATGTGTTTCTTCGACCGTTCGGTAGCAAGTAAATCCGGGGATTGTTTGGGTGCTAAACTCAGGGGCAGAACCGCTTTTTGCATTGTAAAACGCCATCATCGGCACATCGATTTCAACATCAAAACCGGCCGTTTTCAGCTGATCTACATCCGTTTGGTTCAATGATAAAAGCAGATAGCCTTTATCGTAATCCGATTCTAGCGGCTCGAACGTTGTGGCGATGCGTCGAGCGGTATTTAGATCATCGAAATAGACCCGCACAATCAGCTCCCCATCTTCTGATGCCGCCAGTGAGTTTAAAGGGGAAATGTCAAACGGTTTTGGACCGTCCTCGCCCACGTTATCTTGTGCCATTGCCAAAGGAGGTTTCGCCAGAAACGAGAGTAGGGCCACCATCAAAATGGTCCCCAAAAGATTTAATCGATGATCAGTTTTCTTCATGTAATCTATCTAGAAAAAATGGATTAAGAGCTGCCCCTATTGTATCAGCAGGATTTAGGCCCGCCCTGTTTTGGGCCATCATATTTAGAGTTTTTCCAAAGTCAGCTTTGCCCAATAGGATAAATCCTGCAGTTACAATAAAAAGCCCGATCAATCGGGCTAAATGCACCAAATTAACCTGATTCATCAGGTTTCTTATTTTAACCGAGGGTTTGCAACCCTCGGTGCAGGGTGAATTAACGACTTTGGAAAAACCCTGCCATCATATTTAGGGTGCTTTTTCGGGGCAGAATGAATTATGCTGGCCAACCTCACATTGCAGGATGGTAAAGGCGTCTAAAGCGGTTGTTTGAAGGTCTCCATTCACATTCCCGTTTTTAGCGTAAATTTGAGTTTTGCTGTCATTTAGTGGGCAGCTGTCATAATCGGTTCGTTGACCAACCTCGAACTGCAAAATCGCCATCGCATCGACCGATGTCACCTCGCCATCACAGTTGGCATCTCCGATCTGGCTGGACGTACGATCGATCATCTCTTTCACGTTTGCGTTAAGCAACAGGTTGGGTGTATCGGGGCTAATGCGGTCTAACTTATTTGTAAATGCGAAGGCTTCTAACTTTGATTTGATTTGGGCCGGTGACGCGGCCGGATTCCCTTGTAGATACCGGGCAACCACCCCAGATACATGTGGGGCGGCCATCGATGTGCCGCTGATTTTTAAGGCAGCCTGATCGCTCGTGTGCCAAGCAGATGTAATTTCGTGTCCTGGGGCAAACATGTCGGTGCAGGGGCCAAAATTAGAAAAGGGCGCCTGTTGATCATTTATGTCAGAGGCATTGACCGTAATCGTTTGGTCGATGCGGGCCGGGCTATTTGAACATGCATCGGTCTTGCTGTTGCCAGATGCAACGACAAAGGTGATACCGGAATTGATCGCCTGTTGAACCGCTTGGTCTAGGGCCGCGCTTGTGGGGCCGCCTAAACTCATGTTTGCAAGCGATGGACCATCTGCTACAGACGTCACCCAATCTACCGCAGCGATCACCCCTGCTGTACTCCCGGTGCCGTCACACCCCAACGCTTTGACACTGTATAAATTAACATTTTGGGCGACACCCCATGTATCGCCACCGAGGATGCCAGCCACATGCGTTCCGTGTCCGTTGCAGTCATGCCAATCGGCCGGGTCTTCATCCAGCATCGCATTAAATCCCCCTAATACTCGGCCGCCAAATTCATTGTGAGACGCACGAATGCCGGTATCGATCACGTAAGCATCGATGCCAGACCCATCGAATTCAAAACGATAAGTCTGATCTAATGGGAGATCCGCTTGATCGATGCGATCAAGCCCCCAAATCGGGTTTAGCTGAACTTCATACGTTGTATAGCTTTGATTGACTTCGACAAAAGCGACACGTTTGTCTGCACGCACGGCGGCTAAGGCTGGACCATTTAAGTTTGCCGAAAATCCGGTTAGGGCATGCGTAAAAGTTCGTAGCGGGATGCCTCCATTTGCTGTAACAGAAGCATTGATGACCGCATCGACCAAGGTGCTGTTTTGAGAAGCTGTTCTTTCAGTGATTTCGGCTTCGTTTTTTAGGACGATGATATATTCGTTTGGGGTAGTCTGTTCTTGCTGAGAATCTACGGCCGTGAATAGGGGGGCGAGCTGCTGATCTTTTTCAAGATTCTCGCTTGTTGGCTGATCGAAGCTTTTGGCTAGGCTCTGTTTTTGAATTAAAAACAAAGAAACAAGACAGACTATTAACAATAAAACTGCCGGTTTTGCATAGGTTAACACCCGGTTTTCCATCACATTTTCTCCTCAACGTATGCTCTTAGGTGTCGATTGGCTGCAATATCTCCCCAGATACTCCTCAGGCGTCGCTTTTACAGTCAGATCGTTGATTAAAGTTACTGTTGCAAACTTTCAATGGGGCTTAATATCGGTAACGTAATTTTAAGAGAACCCTCATTCCAGATCGACGGAGATCGAGTAGGTTGATTTTTAGTTGCGAAGGACGTTGTGTTAAGAGCTGTATCGGTTAACTAGCCGATTTTTTTGAGATAAACCAGGCTCCCAGCATGAGCAATACGGTGACGGCCGAAATAATTAACCCAACGCGGAAACTGGTCGGCCGGTAGGTGAAAACAACATCGTGGGATCCGGCCGGGACATCGACCGCGCGTAAAAGCTCATCAACTAAAATCAGGTTTGACTCAACCCCATCGATAGAGACAGTCCAGCCGGGATAGGCCGCTTCGGTCAGAATCAGTCTCTGAGCATCAGCCGCAGTTGTTTGAACGTGTACGGCTTGACCCGAGTATCGAGTAATTTCAGCAGTGCCTGCAGCCCGCGATGCGGTTTTAATCGATTCCGCTTTATTTTCTACCAGAATGGCGCGGGGCCACACATCTAGATTTTCATAAATTTTTACATCGCCCGAGTGGATTAATCGATAAGCGGCCGGGACAACCGACTTGAACCAGCCTTCTTCTGCGTTTACCAACGAAATCGCTGTAACCGCGGCCGGTTGTTCGCCGGTAAAGATTTCGAGCGATTGCAGATTGGCCGGTTGCTCAAGGTTGGCTAACCAAAGGCCCGGGGTGTCTGCAGATTCCACGAGGTTAGCCCGCTCACCGTCTGCCAAAATGTAGCTTAAAGGCTGTTCAGATAATATTTGCACGCTGTCGGCCGTGAAGCGGGGCAGATGACCGACGGTCAAACTTGTGTTTGGTGCCAGCTGGACGACATGTTGCCGGTCAAAAAAGACGTCGTTGACCCAAACGTCACCGACTTTATCGGTGATGACGTAACGCACGTTGAATTTGTCGAGCCATTCATCGGCCGGAATCGCTTCAAGATGCTCCCGTAATCGGCCGTCCGTGGTGACTTGGCCTTCGGGCAAGATGGTGCCTGCCATTAAGTTGCTGTAGCTTTTTAAAGGCAAGATGCCCCCATCAAACCCATCAAGAGAGGCAAGGCCATAAACCATCGGGAAATTGGGCGAAACGATCTCTTTTAGCTTGATGCTGATCGTGTAGTCGTATAGCGCCTGCTCATTTAAAACCCCATCATAAATTGTGTCGATCTCCGCCTGATCACCCGGATCAAAAAAGATGTTAGACAAGCTCAGAAAACGATCGGGCACAATTTGATCTTGAGCATCAGCCTGCAAGCGCAGACCGGCCGGGCGTAAGTCGGTATATGCTTCCGGTGTGGTTAGCCGGTTGTATGGCAATCCGCGCGAGGCGATGAACAAGACCACGCAGCCTACGGCCACCGCTGCCCATTTGGTTGATGATGAAGAGGATCTGAAAACCAAGTAGCAAATAAAACCGATTTCAACCACGATCAGAATTAAAGATTGCACCGACAGAAGTTCAACTTGGCTTTCGGCGCCGGTGGGGATGAATTGACTGAGCCAGAGTGAAATCGGGTTCCATATAAGTAAAAAGCCGATGATGGCGGCCGGCCACCAGAGATGTTTTCGTTGAACGCGGCTTAACCCATCCAACCCATAACCGGCGAGCAAGCTGCCGCCGACCGCGACTAGAATCAGCCAGCGGGCGGGAACCCGAAAGAGATCGAGTCCCGGAAGGCGTGAATAGCTCCAGCTAATAAAATTGAAACGGCCGAGGGCGAGAAACAGCCCAAATGCGACCAAGATAATTGGAATGAGGGCCGGATGAAGGCTTTTCTCTGTTCGCCAAATCTGCCAGATTTGCGGAATCATGAGCACCATCAAGAAAAGGGCGGTGACGGGGACAAAGGCGACGTATTCGGTGAAAACTGACTGGTTGACCGTTGGGAACAGGCTTTGGCTGGCTAACAACGGATGCCATGAGAATGAAAGCACTTCGGCCGTGGTGAGCCCCCCTTGACGGCTGGAAAGCTGAGTCAGTTCGTAGGTGGGGTAAAGCTGCACGGCCGAAAGGCACAGGGCCAAAAGTGCTCCGGCCGCAAGGGTGCCAAAAGGCATCAGCCGGTCTTTAAGCGTCTGTTTGGGCCGTAGGCTCTGACCCAGTAGCCACAAGCCGCAGGCGGCACCAGACAAGAAAACGGTTTGGGTATGCCCGGCCAAAATTTGCAGCGAAAACAGGAGTGCAATTGCCAATATTTTCCGTAGGGGGCGAAGGGGGTGGAACCAATTTCCGCCCTGCGAAGCGCGGTTGAACCCACTCCCTTCGACCTCAGTCGGTATGATCATCAACAGGAGCCAAGGCAGCCATGCCATCCCTTGTAGCTGATTGACATGTTCAACTTGTGCGGTTAGGTAGCCGCCTAGCCCGAAGACAATTGCTGACAAGAGAGCGGCCGGCAGTGACAGTGATAATCGCCTGGAAGCCAAGCGAAACATCCCACAAATGGCGATAATCTGGTGGCTTACAATGGCAAGTTTGACAGCCTGTGGTGGGTCGGCCGCCAGCCAAAACAACCAGTTGGGTGGATAAAATAGGCCAACCTGGCTGTTGGCTAAAAATGGAGCCCCCATAAAGATATGCGGATTCCAGAAGGGGATTTCACCAGATCGAATCCCATCGGTTGCCATTTGCCAGTAGGGGTAAAAATAGAGGAACGTGTCGCCGCGAGCCAAAATTAGATCGGTAAACACCATCTGGTTGAAGAATAGCAGCACAAGCAGGGCCAATAGCAGGTAGGGGAAAAGGGAGCTGAACGGACCCTTGGCCACTGACCCTTGACGCTTATTCTCTGGAGATGACATAGAGCGTAATTGTACCGTGTGTCGAAATCGGTTCCAGACGATAACCCTCTGCAATGAAGGTGTTTTCAACTTGGGGTTTGATTTTGGTTGTGGAATCGAGGGCGATGTACCGTTTTTCGGCCGCGAGCGGGTCAAAGAAGGCGGTTAAATTTTCTATCAGGTCGGCCGGATTCTCAAACCACTCCACATGAACCCCTTTGTAAAACAGATGGTAGCGCCAATGCCAACTGTGGCTGTGGTCGTACAAGACGGTGCCATACGGTTTGTCGATGAGGTGCTGGGCGATTTGACTCGCTCCATGATCGTTATCCGGCCGGCCACCAAACGGGTAGTTGCCATGCAGGGCGGGCAGGGCTTGCAGCAAACATAAAACCGTGATGATTGTCGGGACAAAAACCGGTATGCGTTTCAGCATGGGGTAAAGCTGAACTGCGGGCAACCCTGATACAACCAGCGCCAATAGGGGGAGAATGGGCAGGGCGTAGCGTGGTTCAGACAGGTTAACGATAAGCAGATGGATCAGAAGATATCCGGCCGCATATGTCGCAAGGTAAAAATAGATGGGTGAAACATCTCCCCACTTTTTTTGAGCGGTAATCGCACTGAGCCAGCCGATAATGAGAGGTGTTAAGCCCCATCCCAACAAATAGAGCAAATTTTGGCCCCACAGAACCGCCTGATGGCGAATTTGTTCTGGCGGAGCAAAATGGATGCCACCGTAAGCGGCAACTTGACGGCCGAAAAGGTCAATTTGACCGTTGGGCAGCCAATCCCACAATAGCAGGACGAGCACACAAACACCAAAAGTTAGGAACGTTTTGATGGCTCGATTGCGCTGATGGCGCTGACACCAAAGCATGAGGGGGAGAAATAGAATCGCCTGATATTTGGTTAAAAAACCAAGACCCAGCCATAAACCGGCTGATGTTTTGCGGGATGGATTAATTGCGACTGCCAGTGCGAGGGTGATCCAAAACGTGAGTAGGGGGTCGGTAAAAGCGGTGGGCGAATGTTGAATAGCGATGGGAGAGCAGGCGATAATGGCCGCGGCAATCCAGCCGCGCCAAGGCTGGTTGTTACTCAGGTCAAACGCCATCCGGCCGACAAGCGGGATGAGTAGCACGCTGGCGATAAAATTTGGCAACCGTGCGGCCCATTCGACAGCCCCTTGCAATGGATAAAATAAAGCTTGAGCGTAAAAAAGAAGGGGGGGCTTGTCGACCGGCGTTGCCACCGTTAGCAGCATCGGGTCGCGCCAAACTGCGATATAGCGGGCATAGGTGGCAAATAACGCTTCGTCCCCAGAAAATGTGTAATGGAACAACCCCCAAAAGCGTAGTGCAACCCCCACAAGTGTAATAAGCAGTAGGCCTATGATGAAAACAGTTCGGTTTTGGCGAAAGGGTGACGGCACGTGGCTGTCAGAGGTGAGGTTAATCGACAAATTTGTATTTGATAAGGCACCAAATTGCGATCGGGCCATCTTTGAACGGCTGTATCTTTTTCCCTTCGTCATATTCTCGGCCGTTGTACGAAATCGGGACTTCCCAGATGCGATAGCCCCGTTTTAATACCTTGGCCGTTACCTCTGCCTCGAAATCAAACCCGTTAGAGCGTAATGGAATCGATTGAATCACTTCACGCTTAAACGCTTTGTAGCAGGTTTCAACATCGGTCAAAATGGTGTTGTATAAAATATTGGCCGTTAGGGTGATAAATTTGTTGCCGATCATGTTCAAAAAGAACATCGTTTTTGTGGGGCCACCTCGAAAGCGAGATCCATAAACGACTTCCGCTTTCCCCTCTTCGATCGGTTGTAAAATCGCTGCATAGTCGCGAGGATCATACTCGAGGTCTGCGTCTTGAACAATGACAATATCACCGGTGGCATTGTCGAATCCGGTCCGTAGCGCTTTCCCTTTCCCTTGGTTTTTGGCTTGCAGAATAATCCGAATTGAGTCGTCCATATTCTGAATTTCAGAGTAAAGCTCACGAGTTCCATCAGTAGATCCGTCGTCGATGATGAGAAATTCGTGCACCCGTTCGGTAGCAAGTACGGCCGTCACGACTTCTTTCAGCGTATGAACTTCGTTGTATACCGGCATCACAACCGACAGTTTCATTTTTTCATCCATAATTTTTATCGTTGGCATTTTTTATGCGGCAACGTATTAGTGTCACGATTATAAGCGTGATCAATTTAACAGAAAAGGCCAGAGTAGGGTTATAGTAGAATATTCACATATTGGATGGATGTGTGTCATATCTTTCAAAGCGGCTACAAGATTTCGGGGGGGGACAATTTGTGAAATATCGTACTTGTTCAGTACCTTACCTTTCAAAATGTCGGGAAAATAGTAGGGGTGAAAGAAGCGGCGAAAAATTTATGCGATCCCTACAACGTTTGATCCCGATTCTTACACCCCACCTGAATAATTACGAAATATCTACCATTATGGAAGATTTGCCATCATATCGGCTGGCCCCTTCGGTTGGGTCGTCTCATGGGGGACAGGTGTCCGAAACCACCCTGTGAATTTGAAAAGTTACCTCAGAGTTTCTGGACACGGTAACCGATTGGAATGGTTTTAGGCTCGGGAGCGACGGCTTTGATACAATTGGGGACAATGAGCATAAAACAGATACAAAACCTAATTTTAGACATGGATGGGGTGCTGTGGCACGGAAATCGACCGGTTCCCGGATTACCCGATTTCTTTGATCAGATTGCTGCCTTGGGCTTGCGCTGGGTGTTTGCGACAAACAACTCGTCCAAAACGCGTCAGCAGTATGTCTCAAAATTTGGCGGCATGGGTGTTACGATCGACCCGAATCAAGTTATGACTTCGGCCGTGGCCACCGGCCATTATATGCAAGATGCGATCCCGGCCGGGTCAAACGTCTATATTCTGGGTGGGGATGGGTTGCATGAAAGCATGAGTGAAGCTGGGTTCCATGTTTTGGCTCGGGACGACTATCAAACACCTGCAGCGGCCGTGGTTGCTGGTCTAAACTTAGAAACAACCTATGCAGACATGAGCATTGCTACGCTGCAAATCCGCAATCATGGGGCGAAGTTTATCGGTTCAAACGCTGATAGCACCTATCCGACTGAACGCGGATTATTACCAGGCGCCGGGGCGGTATTATCTTCGATTGAGACAGCGACCGACCAGAAACCGATCGTAGTTGGCAAACCGTTCCCGATTATGTATCAGCAGGCGCTGAAGCTGTTGGGCGATGGGGCGACATTGACCAATACGGCGATGGTGGGGGATCGGCTGAATACAGATGTTGCCGGTGCAAAAGGGGTCGGAATGCGCTCTGTGCTGGTTATGTCTGGTATAACCCAACCGGCCGACTTAGAAGCAAGCGAGATGAAGCCGGACTTTGTAATGAGCGGTATTTTGGAGCTGGCGGCTGAATTAGCCAAGGTGCACAAATAAAATGGAAGAATTAGACCCGTTGGAAACCGCTCAAAAAATCGACCTCTTTAATTTGAGCCAAGCTGAATTAGAAACCATGATGAAAGAGCTGGGGCAGCCGAAATTTCGGGCCAAGCAGCTATGGGAATGGATCTATCATCATTTTGCGGCCGAACATGAGGAAATGACCAATCTGCCAAAGGCACTGCGCGAGGCACTGGCTGAACAAACGCAGTTTGGGGATTTAACCCCGGTTGTGACAGAGCTTTCGAGTGACGAACATACAGAAAAAGTGCTGTTTGAATGTCATGACGGCCGATTAATCGAAACGGTGCTGATGCGCTACGAAAAACGCAACACGATCTGCATGAGCAGCCAAGCCGGGTGTGCCATGGGGTGTGTATTTTGCGCCACCGGCCAAATGGGATTTATGCGCCATTTAACAGTGGGTGAAATGGTTGGGCAGTTTATTTATTTTGCCCGCAAACTAAAGGCAGAAGATGCTCGAATTTCAAATGTGGTCATGATGGGGATGGGCGAGCCGCTGCACAACTATGACAACACATTGGCCGCTGTTGACCGTATGACCGACCCCAAAGGCATTGACCTTGGCAATCGAAAAATCACGATTTCAACCGTTGGGATGATTCCGGCGATGAAGCGCTATGCGGATGAACAGCGTCAGACTCCTCTGGCGGTTTCTTTGCATGCTGCGACCGATGCTGAACGGACCGCTTTGATCCCGCCCAACAAACGCTGGCCCATCGCCGAATTGATGGATGCGTGCCGCTACACAATCGAAAAGACCGGCCGGCGATTGACGTTTGAATGGGCCTTGATTAATGGCAAGAATGACACGATCGAGCAGGCGGATAAATTGGGCGCATTGCTCCAAGGGATGTTGTGCCACGTTAATTTAATCCCGCTCAATCCGACCAAGGGGTTTGACGGCCGACCGTCTAACCCAGAACGGGTTGAAGCCTTTATCAATAAGCTGTCCGATTATGGGGTCTCTGCAACGGTGCGGGTCCGGCGAGGGATCGATATTCAGGCGGGATGTGGTCAATTGCGCGACCGAGTTGTGAACGGTTAAACGGCCGGTTTTCGCTCAAAAAGGGGGACCCTGACATCTTTCCTACGTATTTGTGTGCAAATAGGTCAATTGAAAGGGTATAAACTTTTGGCACTTTGCCAGATGATTTCAACAAGCGGTTCGATTTAAACTTAAGTAGGGTCAGGAAGTCTTTGCACTCAGCGTGCCTTCACAGGTTTATTTCCCACGTTGAGATTCATTTTTCAAACATATAGATTGTAATTATTCACTTCACCAATCCTCCTTTCGATGGATCGGTTTAGCTGTTTGCCTATGCCAAACAGTCCGACTCTGGCTGAAATGTTTGCGCTGCTGAATGATTGCGAAGATTGATATAAATCGGAGAAATTTCATGCTTAAAAAAAGCTACACAAAAACAAAGTCTAAATGTCGCGTTACATTTAAACTGCCATCTGCTGTTGAAGCCAACAATGCGATGTTGGTCGGAGAGTTCAATGAATGGGATCAAGAGGCTCTGCCGATGAAAAAACTAAAGGACGGCGGGTTTAGCGCGACAGTCTCTCTAGAAGCTGGGCAAACCTATCGCTTCCGTTATTTGCTAGATGACAACCGTTGGGAAAACGATTGGGCCCCGGATGGCTATATGCCAAACGAATTTGGGACCGATGATTCGATTGTAATTATCTAGTCGCTTTTTTAAAAAAGATAAAAAAGAGCTGGGCTTGTTGCTCAGCTCTTTTTTGTTGCCTAAATCCTAATCAGACATGAAGGTATTTGAACAACGTTTATAGGTTTGCTAGTATCCGCCATGATGTCGGCAAGAACTCTAAAACTAACGGGTATCCTCTTAATCGGTTTGGCGCTGCTATTTTTAGCCGGCGCCTTTTGGGCTACGGCCGAAGGCGAGGTCTACACCGTTTATACCGATGGGGATGTATTGCAGGTCTCTGGAAGCTATGCCACGGTAGATGAGGTAATTTCGGCCGCTGTGCCCAATGTGTCCCCTTTAGACGTGGTTATCCCAGATCGGCGCAGTGTTGCAAACCCGGCCGTGGCGATTTCGGTCCAACGGGCAAAGCCGGTCATTGTGCAAACAGAGGAGGAGCGGACGACTTATTTTACGCATCAAGAGACATTGGGAGGATTCCTGCACGAAATTCGCTTCAATTTATCTTCATCAGATCAAATAATCGCGGATGATTTAACCGTTGGCCTATTTGATTTAGAAACGGCCGCGTTACCAGAAAAGCTTGAAATTAAAAAACAGATCGATGTGGTGATTGTAGATGATGGCTTTCGCCAGACGTTGTCCGTTGATGGGCAAACGGTAGGTGATGCGCTAAATCAGGCAGGCATCACGATATTTGTGGCCGATGAGACCCGACCGTCGTTGGAGGCGTGGCTCTCACCCAACATGGAAATTCAGGTGATTCGGTCATCCCCTGTGACGATTTTCGCAGATGGCCGAACGATAGACACGCGCACGCCTCATTCTAAGGTCTTGCCGATTTTAGCTTCGGCCGGTATTTCGCTTATTGGGGCCGATTATACGATTCCAGCGGCCGGCAACGATGTGCCCGCCGGTGGGTCGATTCAGGTTGTGCGGGTCACCGAAGATTTTGTTTTTGAAGACTCTCCCATCCCATTTGAAAGTGAACTGATCGGCACCGATCAATTTGAAATCGACACACGCGGCTTGCTTCAGGCCGGGGTTCCCGGCATTCAACGCAAACGGTTTAAAGTGACTTTGGAAAACGGAGTTGAGGTCAATCGGGTACCGGATGGAGAATTTGTGGCCCAAGATCCGGTGACAGAACAGGTGGGGTATGGAACCAAAATTATCGTGCGAACAGTTGATACCCCCGAAGGGCCGCTTGAGTATTATCGCAAGGTTGAAATGCGGGTGACATCTTATATGGCTCAAACATCAGGGAAGCCGCCTGATCATCCTGCATATGGGATTACTCGGAGTGGGGTGATCGCTGGCTACGGGGTGGTCGCTGTTGATCCAAAGGTTGTTCCTTTCCGATCTAATGTCTATGTGCCAGGGTACGGCAGTGCGTTTGTGGGGGACACAGGCGGCGGTGTGCTCGGCCGTTGGATTGATTTAGGCTATGAGGACGATTGGGATACGTTTCAGCCGTGGGCCGGCTATATCGATGTTTATTATTTAACCCCGGTCCCTGATGCTAGCGATATCAACTTTTTGATTCCTACAGTTCTGCCTTAAAGAATCGTAACGATACAGTAGGAACTAATATTTTCCCTAGATTGGCCCAGTTTGACACAAGGTGATGCGTTGAACGAATAATCTAGCTAAAAACTGGCCCAATCTACCAAGCAACGTTGGTCGTCCTGTATAGTTACAAAGAATCAGTTCTAAAAAAGTCCAAAGACCCGTTGGAGTATCGCAAAAATCACAAGACCACCCAGAATGATCGGTAGAGCCATGGCGATCAAACAACCGGCCCAATAGAAAAAACGCCGAATAGGGGAGCGTTTTGTATGATTGAGCGGCAAAATAAGATCCCCTAATTCTGCGGTGCTTGCGTCTGCTGGCAGATCTGGCCCTTGCCGACTAAATGCTTCGCTTTTCAGGTTAACCAGCATATATTTAGCAAACTCGCTATCAAGCTCTCCCACTTCTCCATTAAACTCAAGACGTCGTAAAATTTCATAGGGTTCGTTTTTACATGCACTTGTAAAGGCAAAGGTGGCCGCAACCATTTCAGGGGTTTCGGCTTCTATCAGAAACCAATACCGGCCGGCCGCCTCTGGCTGATCCATGGCCCAATAAACATCCCCTAACTTTTGACGAATGGTTAAATTATTTGGATTCTCATTCAAAAGATCATGAAGTTGATTTTTGGCAGCTTCATAAGATTTTTGAGCAAATTCTTGTTCGATGTGTGCGAGTTGATTTTGTAGTTTCAAGCTAAAACCTATGTTTTGGGAAAATTTACTTCGTATATTGTTCTGATTTTTTGAATCAAAGGCAAGTGAGTTTACAAAAAATAGCAGTGAAGATTCGAAATTAGTACCAACCAATTGTCCTTTATGGTTTCTAACTTTTATCCTAAAGTCCTTAAATTGAATTTATTCAGCTGGTTGGTCTAGTTTAACAATAGGATCTGCGTTCTGCGGAAAGAGGAACTGAAAACTGGCCCAATCTGGCGAAAACAATTCGAGTACTGTACAAGTGCCTTAAATTAGCAAGTCAATCGAAGTAGATCACAATAATATGGAGGTTTGATGTTTAATTCAAAAATCACTCTTGTCTTGATTTTTCTGTTCAGTCTACCGATTCTGCTGTTTGTCTATCAGCCCTCAATGCGCTTAGGGGGTTTCGGGCTGTTCTTAGGTGCAATCGGTATGACAGTCTCTCCGCTAATACTTTTTGGTGTGTTGGTGACATTTATTTATAAAAAATGGACCGACCAATGGTAGCCGCTATTTAGAGACAAACGGAATATAGGTGTTTCGCAGGCAGTCAATGTGATTTTCACTGCCAGGTGATGCGCAAGTTGTTAGCTCAAACGAACTTGTGCCTCCATCGACAATTCGGGCCATGACTAAGCCGGTTGCTAATTCCGTACCATACGTAATTTCATCTACCAAAATATTTGATCGATTGTAGAGTTTGATTGTGTCGCCGCTAACAAGAGGTTTGAACGCCGCATGATAAACACCCTGCTCAGGATCATCGTCAAGTAAGAAGGTGAGGTACCCATTGGGAGCAATCGTGACCCCATTGGGGATCACGTAATCATGCGGAAAGAACAAATCATGGGCCAGGCGATACCCGCTCAGATTGATCGTTTCGGCTTCAGCGTTATAGATCTCTATCCAGGCTGATTTTTCATTCGGCTCATTTTCTTCAGAGATACCCCGTTGCACGCCGACCGCTACCAATTCGTTTAGGATGAGGTTTGGAGGTGGCGCAAAATCATTGTTGATGCTAACCAAGCTGAAATGGACCATAAATCTGTTTAGATGGGCGGGTGCTCCAACTGGATACTGGCTTTTATGGCCATTGACATCGACCGCTTCGATGTAATACTCAATGATCGTTCCAATGTCTAAATTTGCGGGAATCGCATAGGTGTACCGGTCCCCATTTTTTGCCATCGGGACGGTCGTCCATTCGCCATTTAGAGTCCGGTACGATAGATCTGTTTGGCGCATCAAAACATCATCAGTCGCTGTGATCTCGACTACGACTTCATTGTTCACGCTTTTGATTGGCCAACGAGGGGTCTGGGTAAAATCGGCCAAAACTGGCGGTTGCTTACCACAGCTCGTGTTAGATTCCCCTGGGCTGGGCGATGCGAGGATTTCCCACGAGCCACCGTTCCAACATCGGCCGCTCGCTTCTTCTTCATCCTGTTCATCGAAGGTGTGGCTGTCGATCACTTGATGTCCAAAATCAGCTCGATCTGACAAGACGACGTCTTCTCCCCCTTTGGAGAGCTTGAACCCTAAATGATGGCTGCCGGCCGAGCCGTTGCCGTCGGCGAGAAACAGCTTGAATTCCCCTGCGCCAATAATGAATTGATCACTGTCCGAATCAAGACGATGTTTTTCAGGCTGTGACTCATCATCACTGATAAACATCCCTTCTAAGTTAACGGCCCAAGGGCCAGGATTATAGATTTCGATATAGTCTGGGGCAGCTGTGGAGTCACTTGGGTCAAGGAACAATGTGCTGTTTGAAGCCATCAGTTCGTTGATATAAAGGGTTGGGGGCTGATAATCAACGATGTACTCTAAAACTGTTTCTGGTGCCTGAGAGGGCCAACGGCTAATCAATCCATCTAGGTCTTCGGCCTCGATATAATATTGCACCCTCGATCCACTAGCCTGAGGTCTTAGCGTGCCACTCCAAATGTCGGTAATCGTATTTGTCAGCGGAAAAGCGATAAAACCACTTCCATCGACTTGATAATATAACGTCGCGTTAAACTTCCCTTCGTCTTCGATCTTTGCTCGAAATGTGACCCAATCTTCCGAGCTTGGCGGGGTAGGGGAATGAGATACTTCACTTAACTCCGGGGATTCTTGTTTATTTTCGGTATTGGGGGTTGGCCCAGACAATGTTTCAATTCTCTCTGCCCCATCCGGAATGCGCGCAATCGAATAGCCTAGAGGGAGTGAATCCCATGAAACGGAATCAAGTAATTGACCGGCCGGGTCAGATAAGATGAGGAAGTCATTTTCATTGTCGAGTTTGAAACTGAGATGATTGACCCCCTGAGACGTTTGTCCATCGGCCCAAATGATAATTCGGTCTAATGGGGGAATGACAAGAGGGGCAGAAATGCGATGCTTTTTCAGGTTTTGCTCTTCATTGCTAAAGTAAAAACCGTTTAAATCAATTGGTAGTAATCCTTTGTTGTAAATTTCTACCCAACCATCACTACACCCATCTACGCCGATATCGGCCGGGTCACAAAACGCCTCGGTCGTTGTTGGGGAAACTTCATTTATTTCGATATACGGCCGATCGTATGGGTCGCAATAGTCACCCATCTGACCATTAATCAGTGCCTGCCCATCGCGAACGTATTTTGAAAACTGTTCGGGTAAATCGTCATGCTGATAACTGTATTCCCAGCCGATTTTCAACCAGTCCAAGCGTGCATCATCTAACATCGATTGTTGGAAAATCGCGACGTTATTATAGACGGCCGTCGAGTCTAAAATATGATTTTGGTAGTCCTTTAACTGGGTGCAAAAATATTGCCGATATTGAGGTACGTTGACGCCACGTTGGGGCAAAATTCTGTTTTGATCCATTCCTAAATCAACTCCAGAAGGTTGATTAAATTTGATGTCAGCGGAGATTGTGCCATACGCATAGTCATAATCCCATGGGATCATCTCCCATTTTTCTGTGGTTTCATCATG
>JAHDEB010000007.1:2912-44211 GCA_020629055.1 Chloroflexota bacterium | reverse complement strand
ACGCATAGTCATAATCCCATGGGATCATCTCCCATTTTTCTGTGGTTTCATCATGTAGCAAATAGGCGTTACGGTCGAAAGCATCTACATTCCCAACTGAAACAATGTAGGCGTATTGTTTTAGATAGCTTGCGATATCAAAGCGCTTTTGCAATAGCCATGGGAATTCATCATCAGACGCGTTGGCCAGCGTTTCCATAAACTCAATTAGGTCAGCATGGCCCGTACTGCGATTGTTATTTTTTTCATAAGCGCTTTCATATTCTGCGTCTGAATTAAGATCTTTGAATAAGCCACTGTTTAGCTTGTAGATTGATGTATCAACCGGCCGACCCGTCCGCTCCATAAAGTGCTCATCAATCTGCTCATAATCGTTAAAGACCCCCATAAACTGACCGTTTACAAATAGCAGGGCGAAACTGTGATTCGGGGCATCGATCCCGATATCAGATAAATGCTGAAACGATAGTGGCCCACGGAGATAGGTGAAATCTAGATTGTCTCCATTTAAATTAACCGTATCTCTGTCTTCAAAAGGGGAGTCTGCCCCAAATTTTATTTTCCAGTTTTTCTTGTTTGCTAGCCGTGTCCCCCCGCCACGATAACGTACAGCAACATCGAATTGTGAACCCTCATAATTTAAGGTCCCATCGATTATATTCTCGACATATGGATCTTTGTTGATTAATTGCCAATCTGATGGATCGATTGTGAGATCAAAAATCGGTAGCGTCGCCTCGGATAAAGGCTTTCGACCTGCAGTTACACCTTTTGAGCGGCCGCTTTCATTGCCAAATACGTCTACTGCAGAGATTTGATATTGGTAAGTTTTATTTTCTTCGGCCGTGCGATCTTGATAGCGGCTGATGTAAATCGGCTGTTCGTTTAATCGATTGAACGAGGCTCCGTCTTCAGCCCTGTAGATGTAATAGCCGTCTAAATCGCTGGTTGTAACGTCGGCCCAATCGATTTGCGCGGCATCATAGCTGCTTTGCCCCACAACCGATTTCGGTTGTGCTGGTGCTTGACCGTTGTTGCTAATCGGTTCTATCGAAATGGCAGAAACATTCGGATTGTTTTTGATCGTCTCGATAATAAGGTTTAGCTCATTGTCCGCAACGGGTACAACAAATTGACGCACGAGGGCGAAGTCCCGGCCGACTTCACGGTAAATATCCAATGCTTCGATTGCAACCGTGTCTTCTGCTATCACACTGAATACATTGGTTTCCGGCCCATGTGCAAGCCATTCTCGAAAATATAATGAAACGAGATATGTGTCGTTTGGAATGTCTGACGCCCTAAACTCTGACCAGCGGATTCGTTGGGTAGCAAATACCGGTTTAATATCTGTTCCCCCCGTTGCATACAGATCAAATCCATTAAAGGACAACGATCGGCCGCCGATAAATCCCCAGCCACCAGTTGTCCAGATCTGCTCTGCTAAAAATACCCGGCCGTCTTTGGCCGTATAGCTCGTGGGGCTACCGGCATTAACGTGCAAAGGGATTGTGGTTGCCGCAGTGGGTTGCTGGTGCCCAAAGGCGGTCAGAAAAATCGTCAAAGCGATGACAATGACAAATAACTGTTTAATTTGTATTTTCAAATCGCAATTCTCCCCAGAAATGCAGCTTTATTAAAAAGCGATATGTCGGTTTTATAGAGCAAACGCTTACCTAGCCAGAGGAAGGAAAATCGCATGGCAGTAATTTGACAGACCTGGGGATGGAGCCCCTGTTTGCCAAATCATTTGAGTTTGATCGCCGTCTGAGCAGCGGAAATAAGCGACATCTGTCCCAAGTGGACCAAACGTGACGGAATCAATCAAGTTGCTGGCTTTGCCCGAGCTATCATATAGGCCAACATACTCTCCATTTTTTGAAAGGCTAAAGGGCAGATGCCTATCCCCTTCTTCTGGATCGTTGTCTGCATATAAAATTAGCAGTTCGCCCGCCTCTAAAATTAGCCCATCAGGGAATAGGTATTGATTGATATCGTCCGCATCGTCGGTTAACTGCATTCCGGTCAAATCAATCGCTGTTGAACCAGAATTCAGGATCTCGATCCAATCTGGATAAGAGCCTGGCTCATCAGGGTCCTCAAGGCCGGAATCATTGTCCGCCACAATTTCGTTAATGATTAGAGTTGGCGCTTCATAGCCAACATAATATTGCTCAAAAGCGGCCGGAGCTGCCAATGGGTGAGTGCCGGTCAATAGATCACTGCCGGTGGCTAAAATATAGTAGTCAACAAGGGTGCCGGTATTTTGCGCAGGGATCGTTGATGTATATTGATCAGATATCGTTTCTGTCATCTGTAGCGCCATCCATGTGCCCGAGTCTGTCCGGTACATCAACGTTGCGGTCAAGGGTTGCAGATCCCCTGAAATAATCGTTGCAGTGATGGATGTTGGTGTAGATGAAATCGGTTGTGTCGGTGCCTGAACAACTGACTCGATCACAGGCGGAGTCCCCTCATTTGATCGATTGGGCGTGGGTACCGTATAGGTAATCCAATCCCCGGCACTGTCACGGCCGATAGAAACATCGGTCGTTTGAGTGAGGAACGTGACGCTGTCAAGGATTGTTGTCCCATCTGGGCTAACCAATCCTACAGCTTCACCTGAAGCTTTCAGCTTAAAGTCTAAATGGATCGCCCCTAGTTCCGGGTTACCATCGGCAAACAGTAACAAGTAAGAGGAAGGGGAGACAATCAAGGTTTCGGTAATTTGGTGCTTGGTTAAATCAGTCAAATCATCGGTCAAATAATAGCCGATGAGGTCAACTGGATCAGAACTGCCGTTATATAGTTCAATCCAATCGTCATAATCACCTGGCGAGCCAGGGTTTTCTATGACTTGCCCGTTGTCTGCCATTATTTCATTGATTCGAAATGTGGGGGCAGGCGCTTGGGCCGAATTTGCCTGGAGCACAGAGACTTGCATTAAAAGTAGCACTGCGATGAGTGCCAATGAAGCGGATAATCCTATAAATAAAACCCTGTTGATGCGTAACATTTTTTCTCCTGACAATAGAATGAAGATGAAGACGATTGTTTAATTTTTAGCACCCTGATTGAATACGGCGTGTAGCCATGAGGTGCGTTATAAAATATTTAAAGTTAAGGCAAATTGGATTGCGGGCGTTAACCAATTGGTGATAAGGATGAAGTGGTGCGATTTTCATGGCCGGCAACACATTTAGCAATTGTATCTGTTAAAAATTTGGGTACCGCTTTTACTTAGGAAGCTTCATGAAACGACCGCTTTTTTCATCCGCGTGTTTTTTGATGGGGCAGATGGGGGCGAATCAATTTGGAATCCTGCCCATTTAAATGAAATGTATCAACAGCCGTTTCGTTCTGCAATAAATAATTAGAAACCTTAAAAGATAACGAGGTTATTGTTGACAATGCAATTATGAGGTACGGAAGATGGTCGGCTTTAGTCTTTTAAATCGTGTGGCGAATAAGCATTAGACAAGATTTGCATCGCTGTTATCTCGCTTTTATTCATCAGGGGCGAAGGGCAAATACAGCTCATGATCGAGAATCGGGTCTAAGTTCAGGGCGGCCGGAAATTGCAGGTCAAGTGACATGATCTGCGAGCCTGATGCGGACCGACTTGGTGTGCTGTCTTTATCGAAGTGATACCCTTTCCATAGCACACGAACGCCTGTTTCATCGTCAATAACCTCCATTGTGCCATAGTGCCCATTGTTGAGATCCGCGATTTGGCCATAAGGGCCGCCACGGCTTTTGGGTATCGAATCTAATGGACCCGCATGACAGATGGGGAACAGTTTGCGATGTTTGGCCCCATATCGATTGTTTTCTCCGTCATCCATCGCTAACACATGCGCATCTCCCCCTAACATGACCAAATTGTTGATTTGATTGTCTTCGATAAAGGTTGCGATCTCATGCCGTTCGGCCGAGTAACCGGCCCATGTGTCGTTGTCGCTACCACTAATCCAAGGCAACGGGTTAACCCAAACGATGAGGCTATGTTGTTTTTTACCCTTTAGAAATTCAGATTTCAGCCACGCTTTCTGTGCAGAGCCGAGCATCGATTTGCGATGGTCATCATTGTAGAACGCTGGTGATTTTACAGACCGGCAATCAGAGACGATAAATTTCACCCGGCCGATCGTAAAAGAATGATAGATCGCCCCTGAATATTTTCGCGATAGCGCGTGGTGCGGGACACATTCCCGATAAGCCAATTGTGCAGCTTTTGCCGCTTTAGAATATTTGTCGGAATTGTCCCCCCCGAAGTCATGATCGTCCCAAATGTAAACACTTGGGCAAGTGAGATACATCTCCCCCTGCGGTGTTGATTTTAGAACTTTCCCATATGCGGATCGGAATTTATCTGAATCATTTTCGGTAATGTTTTCATAGTGCAGGTCCCCAATTTGTATAAAAAACAAAGGATTTCGCTTAGCAATATCGATAAATATGCCGCTTTGCGTTCCTGAATCACAGCAGTTCCCAAATGCGATTTTAAAACTACCAAACCCTTCATGAGCCGTCTTAAAATGGCCGATCGGCCCATCGACTTCTGAACCGTCTACCGCGGCCACATAATATTCATACTTTGTATTCGGTTTTAGATCTTTAATATCAAAAGATGCGAGAAAGTGACTATCTTTATATGCTGGATCCACTTTGATCGCTTTGGTCTCTCGTCGATTTTCCGCCTGCACAATTAAATGGATCGGGATATTGTTTGCTAGACTGGCTTTTACTTTTGCCGATGTTGAGGTCAATGCGCCTGACCACATATAGAGAACGGTATTTCCACGTTGTTGGGTTGGAGAAAGATGTAGACGGCTTGAAGGGGGAATGTTTGGTAGCGGAGCGACTGCCCGACCCATTGGGGAGGCGATAAGGGCCGCGACCGTCTTTAGAAATCGCCTGCGTGACTGTGAGTTTATTTCTTTTCCCTTTTTTCTTGGTGCTGGAGTCATTTTAGAAGCCATATCATTAGCTAGGTTGTCGGGATATTTAGCGGGTGTTGATCGGATACTTGCTTGTCATCACTTTCTGTTTAAGATACTACTATTCTAACCTACAGTTTTGTTAAATGTCATTTGATAGGAATTTCGACGGGCAAAAATAGTTAAGGCAACGTCATTCTCAAAAACAGGGGTTCAGGCCAGAATTAGCTGCTAAACCTAACGTGAAGATTATGCAAGATTCAAGACATTATAGGGGTTAGATTTTAGATTGAAGTGTTGAGGCGTAATGCATAGTTGCCCGACACTTTCGCGTTAATCAAGAAAGTTGATCCTAAATACAAAGGGTAAGTAGGATATAGAAAAGTTTATGAATAACCAAATGACGATTAGTTTGAGCCCTGATGATCTAAAAACCGGTATCACCACCGATAAAGCGCTCAAGCTTTTTGATGGTTTAGCGCCCATAACACTTGAGTCGATGATTGGAAGGTGGGTGGGGGCAGAAATTCCAACTCAGCATCCGATGGATGGATTATTAGAAGCATCGAATTGGCATGGGAAGCACTTTATTGATGCGGATCATGTACATCCACTGATATTATCCGGCCGAAACGGTCAAACCTATAGCACAATACCCCTGCTGTTTCTCATGAATTTGGGTTTAAGGGTGCCATTGTTCAAAAAACCTTTCATGAAACCTATCAATGGAATTGTAACTCGCCTCGTGCAAACGCAAAAAAGCCATGCCAGAATACGTATGATTAACTTTCGCGGAAAAACGAGCGCAACGATGATCTATGATCGCCTGCCCATCCACGATCATTTCAGAAAATTTGAAGATGGCACCCTAATGGGGTTGATGGACTTTAAGGGGCAAGATCGATTTTACTTTTTTATGTTGAAGCGGGAGCAATGAAATTTTATTAAATTGAGCTGTATTTTGGGAGCGTAGACGACTAGTAGGAAAATCAAAACGCCCCACGAGCGTGGGGCGTCTTGAAGGAAGAGGAAAAAAAGGAGGACTGTCTAAATAAATATGAATTATGTTTGGTCAGCTCGTTTTGTTTAGTTAACTAACTGATGATAGAAGTATATGGTCAATCCTCTCGAGTGTGAATAGGATATTAGGTCCAGTATTAAGGTACTGAAATAGGGTCCTAAGAGGATTAATCGCTGAGATTTAGCACTCAAGTTGTAAGCAATCTAACCAAGCGAAAATCGAGTTTTTTAACACAAGATAGACATTTTAATGGATAGTCTATTCCAGAGCTTGTTGCATAAAAGAAAATCAATTAGTAAATGAAGCGTAACACCATTCACCCTAAAATATTTAGTAAGCTAAAATCCTAAAGTAAGTTGATAATTTGGTTTTCCGATTTGTCACCCAAATAGAACGAAAATAGCGAGTGGTATACTTGTTAAAACTTGAAATCCTAAAAGATATACCTGCGGGGAAAATAAAATGTTTGGAAAAAAGAAAAGCGGAATAACAGAAGAAGTCGTAATGCAAGCGTTGTCGACTGTTATTGAGCCAGAATTGCATCGTGATCTCGTCTCGTTAAACATGATTCGCGAATTAGAAATCAGCGGAAATGATGTCACATTTACGATTATGTTGACGACTCCTGCTTGCCCCCTAAAAGGTAAAATGGACGGGGATTGCCGGGCAGCATTAGCACATGTGCAAAATATCGGTGAAATTACGATTAATTGGGATGCCAATGTGCCAGAGAACCAACGCATTCGGGATCAACTAGGCCAGAACTTTGGCCACGCAATTGCGATCGCATCCGGTAAAGGTGGTGTGGGTAAAAGCACCGTGTCTGTTAACTTGGCGATTTCTTTGGCGAAATCAGGTGCTTCTGTTGGTTTGCTAGACGCCGATATTCTTGGGCCAAACATCCCAATGATGATGGGGCAACCCAAAATGCCACCGCCTCAAAATAAGAAACTTATTCCGGCTGAGTCTCACGGTGTTAAGTTTATTTCGATGGCATTTTTGTCAGACCCAGAGAAGCCGATGATTTGGCGTGGCCCAATGTTGCATAGTGCTATCCGTCAGCTACTGGTCGATGTTTTGTGGGGTCCACTAGACTATCTCATTATCGACTTGCCACCTGGTACCGGTGACGCTCAACTATCTCTTGCGCAAACATTGCCTCTTTCAGGAGCTGTTATTGTGACCCAGCCTATGGCTGTAGCCGCAACTGATGCTTTGCGTGGGCTTAAAACGTTCGAAACGCTCAAAGTGCCAATTTTAGGCGTCGTAGAAAATATGTCAGGCGAATTTTTCGGTACGGGTGCGGGGCAAATCTTAGCTGAACAAAATGAAACTGAATATTTTGGCTCAATCCCTATGGAGGCAAACGTGCGTGTAGGTGGTGACTCCGGTAACCCTATTGTCACCGCTTACCCAGACTCGGCCGCAGCCAAAGCGTTTGCTGATGTAGCCAGCAAGGTTGCTGCAAGGGTCAGTGTCATGACACTCATGAATGACTCTAGCTTTATTCCAATCGAAATGGTTGGCTAGCAGGCATTTTAATCAGGCTTTTTGGCGCAGAAAATCCTATAGAAAATACATGAAACATATTTTCTGGTTTGCCGTATTGAACATTATTATTTTTAAGTTTAAAAAGAGAACTTTCTATAATCTCTAAACTCAGAAGGATAATAATGAATCAAAAGAACTGGATGAACTGGATCGCTTTTGCAGTGCTGCTCGCGTTTGCGATGTTTTTGGCTGTTGGTAATTTTGTAACCAATCGAAATGAGATGCTTGAGTGGAAGGAAAATGGGATTACGCTGGAAGGGAAGCTATCTGATAAGCGGACACGGACTGAAACTAGAATAAACGGCTCCAATCTTCGTAATTTGAGTAGAGTAGTTACGATTTATGAGCTCATTTACTATTATGACGACCCAGCAGATTTAAGTGATAATCTTGTTAAAGATCGCGCTTATACTTACGTTGAGGTTCCGAAAAATGTCTATGAGTCAACAAAAAAAGGGGATAAAGCTATGCTTTTTGTGAACCCGGAGAACACTGATTCAGCAGTTCTGGAAAGCCGAGCGGCCGAAGATCTTTCCCCAGGCAACATGAATCGATTTATTGCGTTAATGAGTGGAGCAACACTTCTATTTTTTACATTAATATATTTTGGAATCAGAACACGAAGAAAAGAGATGGGGTAGTCTGTCCTCGATTGGTTTGTAGACTTAATTGAGCTTAGGATCCCTGTCCTATATTAGGGTTAGCGGACTGGTATGATGTAAAACGAATTGATCAGTGACTGGGGTTTTTCAGCAGAATATCCCAGTCTTAGTTTGTTAATAGTTGATATCAGTTATCAATTGACCCGATTTTTATTTACGGAAAACTTTGATTTTGCCCTGGCAACCGACTAACTAACGGGATGAGCATACTGGCCTCCAGGCCATTTTCCCCATCATCCCTGTTCTCTATCTTGAAATTCCCACCCACGCTCCAAAGGACAGATGCAACGGTTGCTAACCCTAGACCAATTCCTTGGACTTCCCCGGTGAATCGGGCTTCAGATTGATAATAGGGCTGACAAATATATTTCAATTCTTCCGGCTCTAGTTTCGATCCGTTATCTTTAAAGGTTAGTTTGATTTGCTTCCCTTGATCGATTAACGTGGCATCAATGTCGATACGTGGGTTTTGCTCCGGATGAAATTTCCGTGAGTTATCTATTAACTCTCCCAAAATCACTTCTAGCGATTTTTTAGAAAGTGAAAGCTCGGCCGGTCCTGCACCATTGATGTGTCCGATGTTGATATTGTCAACTTCTAAAGAAGAACCAAGACTGGTGGCCAAGTTCGGCAGCTCATTAAGTGCAAATGTTTCACCTGGCTGAGAAAGATTGGGAGAATCTACAAATTGGAGCACATCTTCGATTGCGTTTTTTAGCCGGTCACCATGTCGCATGGCGGTGTCGAGTAAGTCCTGCATCTCTTCTGTAGGAATGTCACCATTGTATGCAGCTAAAAATTGAATGCCGCTGTACATCCCGATAAGCGGGGTGCGCATTTTATGGTGAACGGCCCGCTGAAACTTCCACATGTCTTGCCTAGCAACAATCTGGCTCGTGACATCCTTGATACTGACCATCCAAACCATTTCTTCGTCAGATACAAGGCGATCAAGCGATTCTACTTGTAGCCAAAGTGCGGGCCTTTCTTTCGTTTCCGGCCGCAGAAGATATCTCGTCTCACTGTCTGGGGCCCAATCTGGCCAAGTGGCCCAAGCGTTTTCCGGTTCTAGCTGATATCTGGGTGAGACAATATCGAGAAATGAATCTTCGATGATGTGATCCATATCGACCGGGAGCCCCATATAAAGCCTAGCCTGATGATTCGCAAATTTACATTTACCATCATCCTGAATCAGCAGATAGCCATTTTCAGAGAGATCAGCCACCAATTGGAACTTCGCCTTTTCTTCGAGCAGGCGACGATACCGGTTTAAACGTGTTATTGTACGCACCCGAGCCTGAAGCTCTAAGGTGTCATAAGGTTTTGGAATAAAATCATCTGCCCCTGCTTCGATTCCTCGAATACGTGCGGCCCGATCGTCAAAGGCTGTTACCATGATGATGGGTATATCGGCCGTAGGTGGATTTGCACGCACTTTGCGGCAAACGTCAAACCCATTCAGACCTGGCATCCTTACATCAAGCAGAACTAAATCTGGTTTGAGCTGGAAGATCTTATCCAATGCTTCAACACCATTGTCAGCAAAATGAAGGTCATAACCTTCTCCCTTCAGGAGACGGTACATATGATTGCGCATAAGCGCTTGGTCATCAACGATGAGTACTTGACTGATGTAATCCATAATCGGTTAGTAGTCACTTGCTATTTTTTTTAGCTTAAGAGGAAAACGGTTTTTGTTGGCGTAACTTAATCCCATCTTAATCTGTATTCTAGTTTACACCGTTTTTTGCAAAATATGATGGGGCTATTCTTCCTAATTCCTTTAAACCATAATTAAAATCGTCTTCTCTTAAAATTGAGCTTGCTTCATTCCCGCAATTTTCACGGTCTGGAAATAGACATTTACAGTTTCATTGATATCTCGTCCATATCCACCCGCGAGGGTTACAACGGTTGGCCAACTGTTTTTGATACAGGTGTCTAAGATGTACTCATCACGTGCTTTTAAACCGTCCATGGATAAATTTAATTTGCCTAATCGGTCACCCATAAACGGGTCCGCCCCAGCAAGATAAATCACAAATTCGGGTGAAAAAGAGTCTAGGATATGATCGATGCCCGCTTTAAGCGCATTTAAATAGACCTTATCACCTGTCTCAATCGGCAATCCGATGTCTAGATCGCTTTTGGCCTTTCGCACCGGGAAGTTTTTTTCACAATGAATCGAAAACGTAAAAATAGAAGGATCGTCACCAGCGATAAGCGCGGTTCCATTTCCTTGATGAACATCACAATCGATAATGAGCACCTCTGAAACCAGACGCTCTTGTTGTAAAATTCGGCTACAGATTATCGCATCGTTAAATAAGCAATAACCTTGCGGCCGGTCCCATTGGGCGTGATGGGTACCCCCACCACCGGTACACGCAATTCCTTCATCAAGGGCCGTACGGCCGGCCATAATTGTTGCGCCCACCGTATGACGCACTCGTTTCGCCAGCTCTGGGGACCATGGTAGCCCCATTTCTCGCTCTAATTTCGGTGGCAATGTGCCGTCTCTAATTTGGGCGATATATTCGGCCGAATGTGCCAAACGAAGCTGATCCTCCGTCGCTTCTGGCGCAGGAATCATCTCTAAGTTAGGAAAGTCCTCAGACTCTTCCAACCGCTTTTGCAGCAAGGTATACTTTTCTTGTGGAAACCGATGATGGCTTGGGAGTGGGAAACCGTGATGCGCATAGTAAAAAAACTTCACAGGTTGATTATATCCAATTGAAAGAAATCATCGAGAATTTGATATGAAGAAAAATATTTCATTTTTGTTGACTTTAGCCCTTATCGGAATTGTGGGGGTGGTTGCTCTATTCGGCTATGGCGTTTACCGATACGGATCTGTGGCGGCTTTGACGAGCAGGGTTCAATCTGAATTGGCCAGTTTGACACCGAACGAGCCTGTAGTTGTTCCAACGTTTGTTCCCGAAGTAGAGGTAAATGCCGCTGATTTTGCAGCGGAGCTTGATTTAGCACCCGCAACAATCTTGCCAACCCCTGTTGTCGTTCGTGGAACGGACACCCCGATGCCGCTACCAACTGTTGAGAGTGAACCGACTTTAGCTGCAACTCAGGCCGCAACCGAAACCCCGACGCCGACTTTAGAGCCGACAGCTACTCCTGTACCAATCTATACACCCGCTTTATCTTTTGTGAACCTGACCGGCTATCAGCATAACTGGCAAACTTGGAACAACTGTGGCCCAGCTACGATTGCGACCTATTTAAGCTATTTAAATAAAAGAGTCACTCAGGAAGAAACTGCAAGTCAATTAAAACCGAATGAAAAAGATAAAAATGTCCGGGTAGAAGAGATTGTCTCTTATGTGGAAAGTCGCTTCCCTGACTTAATTGTTACCCCATTGATGAATGGATCCCCTGAAACGCTGAGAATTTTGCTCAGCAATGACTTCCCTGTGATGTTACAAACTTGGTTAGAGGAAGATCCTGACGATGGCATGGGGCACTATCGGTTTTTAACCGGGTATGATGCAGAAACTTCTGAATGGATCGTTTCCGATTCTTACGTGTCGACCGGTGTGACGTCACCCTATTCCGGCATTCGCGTCGATCATCAAAAATTTATTGATCATTGGCTGGTGTTCGATAACATTTTCATCTTAATTTACGAACCAGAAGAAGCGGAGCTTGTGCAGGCGATTATTGGTGAAGAATTAGACCCAGAAATCAATCATGCTAAAGCGTTATTGGACTATTCCGAGCGACTGCAGGTTGATGACAAAAATCCATTTGTTTGGCACACGATGGGGGATTTACTGCTGCAAGACGGCCGGTATGAGCAGGCTGCGCAGGCTTATGATCAAGCTCGGGGCATCGGCTTACCTTGGCGAATGTTTTGGTACAGCTTTGGGATATTTGAGACGTATGCGGCCGTTGGTCGCTATGACGATTTAATTGAGTTGGCTGACGCAACGATCGATTCAGGGGGGCCTGGTGAAGAGATCCATTATTGGAAAGGGGTTGCCCATCGGGCTTTAGGCGATGAAGCTGCAGCCCAAAAATCTTTTCGAGATGCATTATGGTGGAACCCTACCCATCAGCCTAGTTTGACCGCGCTAAATGGCTAATGCGCTGGTCTATGGCTCTTGCTCCGTTTTAATCAGTATCAAAAACGTTGTCACACCCCAAGTTGATTAATCGGTGGCATATGTCTGCCATCTCTTTGGGGGGGTGAGGTAAGTCGTTTCGCACCCACCAAACGATTAAAGAAAACATACTGCCTGCTACATGTCGAGAAATAGCCTCCAGAGGAATACCGTTCGTATCTTGATTGTCATGATAGTCGATCGTGTGGCGTAAGGTGACGGCCGCAATGTAATCGATTATCTGATGAATGATTGTCCCCATTCCATTTTGGTCAAGCACCACCTTATACAGATCAACGTGATCCGCAACATGCTCAAAAACCATCTGTTCATAGCAACCATCGGCCCAAATCGGCTCATCTGGTTTCGTTTCTAGCTGTGTTTCAATCGTATGGACCAATTCATCAAATCGACTTTCAAGCGACTTGAACAACAGCTCTTCTTTCGTGCCATAGTGCAAATAAAAAGTGGCACGGTTCATATCTGCCCGGTCGGTAATATCCTTAATCGTAATCTCTTCAAAGCTTGATTGCTGCATTAATTCAAGTAGGGACTGGGATAATTGTTTTCGTGTGCGCAGCACTCGTCGGTCTACTTTTTTTGTGGCTTTTTTTATCATATTTATCGACACCTGTTGCATATCAAACACCTCATCTAAATTCGTATTGACAACAGATTCATCAGGGTGTAATTTATTGACGTGTTGTTGATTTAACGACATTGTGTCGCATAACTCAATAGCTGTCAACAGCTACCATAAAAAATGGAGTGAAAATGAATAAGTTAAAAATTCCACCAAAAATTGAGAAGGACTTTGAAGCAAATAGCAAAGTTACTTTTACCAATAATCCACCAGAATATTTATTGGCCGTCGCCCGCGAATATGGAGAAATCGTTCGTTTTAGCTTCGGGCCATTCCGATTTATGCTTGTGTCGAATCCAGATATGGTTCGAGAGGTTTTGATCACCCAAGCGAAAAAATTCCCAAAAGCAGAGCGGGACGTACGCTTGTTGAGCCGTGTATTGGGCAAAGGGCTAGTAACCACAAATGGAGATCACCATAAAAGGCAGCGCAGGCTGGCTCAGCCCGCTTTTCACCATCGCCGTATCGCATCTTATGCCGATACGATTAGTGAATATGCACGCATCACGGCCGACAAACTTTCTGCAGGATCTACGATTAACATCGTTGAAGAGATGGAATCTTTAACAATGTACATTGTCAGTAAAACGTTGTTTGATGTCGATATGGATGAGATGGTTGGTAAATCGACCGATATCGCCCATGCGATAGATGAACTGCAAACCATAGCGGATAAAAATATGGACAGGATCGTTAACTTGCCATACTGGTTTCCAACCCGTGATAATCGCAGAAATTGGCGAGCTCGAAATATACTCGACTCTACAATTTCTAAGATCATGGATGATCGCAGGCAAGCTAGCATTGACGGTGTGGCTGCAGACACAGGAGACTTGCTATCGATGCTTATGATGGCGGAAGATGAGGATGGCAGCTCCATGGACGATGTAGAAATTCGTGATCAGCTGTTAACCTTATTTATGGCCGGCCATGAAACAACTTCGAATGCGCTCTTGTGGACATGGTACCTGCTCTCGCAACATCCTGAAGTGGAAGCGAAAATGCATGCCGAGATTGATGAGGTTCTAGACGGCCGTCTGCCAACCATGGAGGATCTAAGTTCACTAACTTATACCGAAATGGTCTTAAAAGAATCTATGCGCATTTTGCCCCCAGTTTGGATGTTAAACGCCCGAAAGGCGATAGAAGACACTGAAATCTTGGGCTACCATGTGCCCAAAGGGACACAGATATTTGTCGCGCCCTATGTGATCCATAATCTAGAGGAAAATTACCCGAATCCATCTGAGTTTGACCCCGAGCGTTTCAATCCTGAGAATGCGGAACAAATTCATAAATATGCATGGTTACCCTTCGGGGCGGGGGGCCGAGTTTGTATCGGCAACAGCTTCGCCATGATGGAAGCCAAGTTGATATTGGCCACGTATGCTCAACGTTTTCGTTTTCGGCTTGACCCAACAGAGTCTGTACGGTTACAGGCCCGCATTACAATGACAAACTATCAGGGAATGCAGATGCAGGTTGTCGGACGGGATTTTGATGGAGATGATATCGATCACGTTTTCGAACCAGATAGGGTAGAGGTCATTTAAAAAGCTTCTTCATCGTTCGCTTAGCTCCGGGTATTGTTCCGCAAAAACTCAGCCCCACGCTTAACTGGGCTGTTTCGATAGAACTGATAGACTTTGACTATATCAATTTATAATCAAAGAGAATCTGTTATGGAAAGAATTTTGCTAGACACTGACCCCGGAGTCGATGATGCTCAAGCGATTTTGCTGGCATCTGCACACCCAAATGCAAAGATAGAAGCGATCTTTACCGTTGGGGGTAATGTTGGATTAGAACATACAACCCGCAACGCGTTGAGCATTGTCGAAGCGATCGGTCAAGATATTCCGGTATACGAGGGCAGTGGCAGTGCGCTCGTGGTCTTTCCGGCCGAAGATGCGGCCTGGGTGCATGGGAACGATGGTTTAGGAGACGCTGACATTCGTCCTGAGGCCAAACAGATCGAATCTGAATTCGCGTCTGCCGCTTTGGTTAGGATGTTGAACGCCGAGCCCAATGAATTTACATTGGTCGCCATAGGCCCACTCACCAACATCGCCCTTGCCCTAAAGATAGACCCTAGTTTGCCCACAAAAGTAAAGCGGTTTGTGGTGATGGGAGGCGCGGTCACCGCCCATGGTAACACCAGCAATGTCGCGGCCGAATTTAACATTTATGCAGACCCAGAGGCCGCATTTAACGTTTTTGAAGCGTGGGCTGAAGCGGGCAATTTAATTGAACTGGTTGATTGGGAAGCGACGATGCGCTTTGGAGTTCCTTTTTCTTTAGTTGAACAGTGGCGAAAGATCGGATCCCCTCGATCAGACTTTTTTAACCGTGTGTCTAACCGGTCGTTTGATTGGGCAAGCGAGGCGGAAGGGCGCACAAAGATGTTTGCAGCAGATCCCTTGGCTTTAGCCGTTGCAGTAGACCCCGGCTGCGTTACTCATGCCGAGACTCGCTATGTGATGGTTGAAACGGCCGGCATGTTTGCCAGGGGGCAAACGATAGTTGATTGGAACAGTCAGCTAGGCAAGACGCCTAACACCTCGATCGTTTTAGAAGTAGACGCCCAACGGTATTATGATCTGTTTGAGGCAGGGTTAAAATAGAACCGAAAAGGTGTCTTTGTAACTGTCTGATTTGATGTTTACTCGCCTGCCAAGCGAACGAATCCAATCAGACAGTTATTTACACGGTAGGTCGAAGTAAGTTATCCGCGTATGAGGTAACGGCCGCAGCTAGGGCAGCTTAGCAGTTGTCCGCTATTTACTTGGCGCACCGTCCCCCCATCCATGCCTATTTTACACCCCTCACAATTACTGCCTTTTAACTTCACGATACCCAAGCCAGATTTTGATTTGAGTAATTTCATGTAGTTGTTCAGCACATTCGGGGCGATTTTTTCAACTTTAGGCTTCCGCTTTTCTAGAATCGCTTTCATCTCAGTCGCTATTTCACCTTGTGAAATTCGCAAATCCTGAGATTGAGTTTTCCAGTCAGCTTCCATCTCTGCTAAAAGCTCATTTGAAGTTGAAGAATCTGATTTTAGGGTTTCTTGCTTTTCGACAGCTTCCATCAGCTCCAGCTCGAGCCCTTCAACCCGCTTGCCAATAGATTTCACTTCAGCCTCTAAATCTTCAAGTTCTTTCGGATTTTTGACTTGTCCTGAGTAAAGTCTTTCAGTTGATCGGCTGAGCTTCTCTTGAAGTGTTCCGATATTCAACTCTTTGTCTTTTACCTGAGCGGTCGTTGTCGCTAGGCTTTCGTTTAAGGTCTCGGCTTCTGTTCGTAGTGATACAAGCTCCGTTGGCTCTTGTAGTGCAAGCTGTGTTTCTTGCAGCTTTGCTCGTAATTCGAACAAAGAAGTGTCTAATTTTTGAAGTGCAAAAAGATCATTTGGGTTGCCCATTTTATCTGCCTCATAGTTAAGATGCCGTTGATTATAGGAGATTTTGGCTATATTACTCTCAGGCAGGACCATAATACCAAAATTCCCATTGCTAGATGGTACTATGACCCTAGCATCTTTGGTATACTGCCTTACGGTACTATGATGACCCAAATCCTATCAAAATCGTTTGTTTTGATTCGATCTAAGACTTCTTTCAAGGTCATCAGCACCCAAAACACTTATTCGACCTTCAATTCAATCTAATATTTGAAAATTTGAAAATCGGCGACCGTTTGCTGCATCGATGAATGGTTCGAAAAGGAGATAATTTGTCTAAAATCAGAGTTTTAATTGTTGATGACCATCCGGTATTTCGCCAGGGGATTTGCGATGTTGTAGAGACGGATCCAGATATTAACGTTGTTGGCCAGGCGGCCGATGGGGAAGTTGCTATCGAGATGGCCTATGACCTTATGCCAGATGTCATTTTAATGGATATCAACCTGCCTACCATCAATGGTCTTCAAGTTACACGTAAAATCAAATCGGTTATGCCCGAGACGAAAGTCGTGGTTATTACCGGCTATGACGATGCTGAACAGGTTTTCCATGCTTTACGCGCCGGAGCTTCCGCATATTGTCCAAAAGACGTAACGCCAGAATCACTGGTAAAAACAATCCATTCAGTTCGTGATGGCTATTATGCTGTGGGCGAAAAGACGATGACACATGAAGACGTCATGCGTTGGATCGAAGAAAAAGTAGGCCGATTGGCCGGTAGTCCAGTTTCTTCAGTTGAAGATGCAGACGACCTCTTCATTCCACTATCACCGCGTGAAATGGAAATTCTAGAACATGTTACCCGTGGGCTCAGCAACAAGGAAATCGCTTATAAGCTAGGGATTTCACATCAAACTGTCAAAAACCATATGACGGCCATCTTGCGTAAGCTACGTGTAGATGATCGTACTCAGGCGGCCGTATACGCTTTGCGCCGTGGCTGGGTGCGTCTAGATCAAGTCGCTGCATAGCGAGGAGACTAACAAACAAAAGGTCTAAAAGGAGATGATTTTAAAACTCATCTCCTTTTTTATTTTGGGTAAGTTTGGACTAAGTTTTCTTAAATTATAAAATTTTTGATTGCTAAGAAGCTGCTAGGCGTGTATTTTTGTTAGTGATTAACATCTGTGAGTCATCTTAGATGTTCAAAATATTAATCCCAATATCCTATAGAGAAGTTGAGGAGCGGAAATTTAATGCTCACATGGGTATCTCGTCACTGCACTGTAGTGATTTGCCTTCTGACCGAGCTGAAGATTAACTTACTATTCCATATTTAAATTCCAGCCCTTAATAAAGTAGCTGTAAAAATAAAATAACCTTATGAACTTTGAAGAATTTATTTCGCAAGCAAACAATGAATACGAACAAATTCAGGAGAACCTGGAGGAAATAGACGTTCTAGTTAAACAAAGCTCGGCCGAAGTCGAGCGTTTAACACAGCGAAATACTGAAATGACAACCTGGGTGAGTCAGCTGAAAATCGACACAGCTCCTCGCGAAGACATCAAAGGGGGCTACGATCGCCTGCTTGATACCCAACAACGCTTATTTACCATGCGCGGCCAGCTTGAAAAAGTACAGGCGGACCAGCGCAATATGCAGAAAATGTCTAAGCAGTTGGAAGGGATACTCAGATTCTCTTCAGACGGGGCCTTTACACCTCCCGCTTCAAGTCATGGAGGAAATGAAGAATATAACGAAGTGATTCAGGTGATTGAAACGGAAGAAATGGCTAGACAGACATTGGTCCGTAAAATGCACGATGGACCTGCTTCATCATTGAGTAACTTCATTTTGCAAGCTGAAATTTGCGAAAAGTTGTTTGATTCAGATCCTGACCGTGCCAGAATTGAACTAAATACGTTAAAATCTGCCGCCGCTTTGACCTTCGGCAAGGTTAAAGACTTTATCTTCGATCTTCGGCCGATGATGTTAGACGATCTAGGCGTTATTCCCACCCTTCGATCTTGGACCAGTTCATTAGAAGGTAAAAGTGGTGTAGATATCTCGTTGACCACAACCGGTACAGATCAACGCTTGGAGAGTCATATCGAAGTGACGATTTTCCGAACGGTCCAAGAATTGGTCAATAATGCGATGACTCATGGGCAAGCAACTCAGATCAAGACCTTTCTAGACATCACGCCCAATCTGGTTAAGTGCGTTGTCGAAGACAATGGTCATGGATTTGATGTTGATGATTCAATGGTGCGGGACGGTAGCTTCGGCGGAATCAAAACGATGCGCGAACGCATGGCGATGTTAGATGGCACCCTAGAGATCAACAGTTCCAGCGGGCAAGGGACAAGAGTTGAGTTTTCGATCCCAATTCATAGCCCGATCGAAAGCACACATTAATCAAATTAAGCCCGCCTACTCTCAGATTATGATTGGGAGCTTACATTGTTTCGCCGCATTCCCGAGTTGATAAATTGAGGTTAGACATGTTTTTCCTTCGAAAATAGTGATTTTCTTCTTGAAGATCCTGTTTTTCGTTGCAAACGTTTCGGTTTACCTTACGGCCGCGTGATCAAAGCGTGAATGAGCATGACCTTTATGGCATAGAGTTAAGTTCGGCATAATGGTATATTTCTCTTATTGAACAGGCGCAAGCCAATATATTTTTTTTTATTTTCAGGAGATAATATTATGCTTTATTTACCACGCGAAGACGGACAGGGTCTTGTAGAATATGCTTTGATCCTCGTACTAGTTTCTATTGTTGTCATCGTTCTTTTGACCCTATTGGGTACAGAGATCGGCGAAGTTTTCCAATCGGTAACTAACGAACTCGACGGAAGATCTCAATAGTTTTACGTTAAGATCCTTCAAATGAAAAAAGGCTCGGTCACTTCAAGTGATCGAGCCTTTTTTTTTGCTTATTTTGCCCGTTTATTGACCCAACCTTACTAAGGTGTGAAACGAGCGTGAATAGAAATTACCAGAGTCCTATTCAAAAAAGATATTAACTGTGCTAATATTTTTTTTGTTGTTATTAAACAGGCGCAAGCCAATATATTTTTTTTATTTTACAGGAGATAATATTATGCTTTATTTACCACGCGAAGACGGACAGGGTCTTGTTGAGTACGCTCTAATCCTCGTACTAGTTTCAATCGTTGTTATCGTTCTACTGACCCTATTGGGTACAGAGATTGGCGAAGTATTCCAATCGGTAACAAACGAACTTGACGGCAGATCTCAGTAGTCATCTACTAAATCAAGTTTTAAGAGGCCTCAACCAGCAATGGTTGGGGCTTTTTTTTTACCAAAGGCTGATTTTCACCAGTTTAATAATCTAACTGTTTACCAAACGTCTTGACATACCGCTTGACCGAGGTAATATGGCACTTCTTCACATTGTGGCATAGAATTATGTAAACTGTTTTTACATTTTTTCACCTACATAAAAAATATTTCATTATGACAGATAAAATTCGTGTATTAATCGTCGACGACCTTCCCGAGACTCGGGAGAACGTACGTAAGTTACTCCAATTTGAATTGGATGTTGAAGTCGTTGGCCAGGCTGGCAACGGATCACAAGCGATTGAAGCTGCAAGGCAACATCAACCTGATGTGATTTTGATGGACATTAATATGCCTGGGGTCGATGGGATTTCTGCTAGCGAGACAGTTCTTAAAGTTGTGCCGATGGCGCAAATTATTATTATGTCTGTGCAGTCAGAAGCTGACTATATAAGGAAAGCGATGCTGGCTGGTGCCCGTGACTTCTTAATGAAGCCATTTTCGGGAGACGAACTTACGGCCGCGATTCGGCGTGTTTATGACAGCCGCCCGCAAATAGCCGCTGTGCCTGCTAACGGATCTGCACAAAATAACGATTCTAGGTCTTCAGAAGATTCAGGTGGAGACACACAGGGAAAGATCATATCTTTCTATAGCCCAAAAGGTGGCTGTGGCTGTACAACTGTTGCAACCAATGTTGCTGTTGGTTTGGCTTTAAAAGGGCACAAGGTTGTTCTGGTGGATGCCAGCTTCCAATTTGGTGATATCGCTGTCATGCTCGGGCAAAGACCTGGGACGACAATCGTTGACCTTGTTGACCGTATGGACGATATCGATGCTGAGATGATCAATAGTGTTCTTGTAAGCCATGATACCGGCCTTGAAGTGTTGCAGGCGCCACCCAGACCGGAAATGGCAGAAATGGTCACCCTCGACTATTTTGAGATGATTTTGAAGCAGCTATCAAACATGTTTGATTTTGTGGTGGTTGATACACCAAGTGCTTTGGGTGATCCGTGCATCATGGCGCTCGAGATGTCACACCGAGTTGTTTTAATCGCCCAGCAGAACTTAGCTGCTTTGGCTAATATTCGCCGATTCTTTGAGCTTATGCGGCAGATTGGCCTTGATTTCCAAAAAATATTATTAATCGTTAATCGCACACATGACCGGTTTGGCATTTCGATTCAAGATATCGGGGATGCGATGAAGAGGCCCGTGTTGGCTACATTGCCTTCGGACGAATTTGGGGTGACTCAAGCGGCCGATCAGGGTATTCCTGTAGTCATTGGCAGTAAGCGAAATTCCAAAATTGTTCAAGCACTGAATCAACTAACCACAGATTTAGAACAAATACTATTGAAAAAAGAAAGAACCGAAGCTGATGGCGATTCGTCGTCCAATGAGCGTAAAGGATTCTTTGGCCGAATGTTTGGGTAAGGTTTTAGACCGCTGAATACGCTAATTTTATAAAGCGTAAGGATGATATTTAAACTATGTCACTACTTGAAAGAATTAATCGGAAGCAGGAAAAAACCAGCGCAAAAGAGGATACAAAAGCAAAACAGAAAAAGGCGCCAGAGAAACCAAAGGCGGCTGCTGAATCGTCACCTGCAAACTCTCGACTACAAGATTTGCGGGTAAAACGTTCATCCCCTTCTTCTGCTAGTCGAGATGCATATATCGATTTGAAAACCAATATTCAAAATCGACTGATCGCAGAGCTAGACCCAAGTATCGATGTTTCAAAAACGGCCGATGTTCGGGGAACGATTCAAGAACTATATGAAACACTATTGGTTGAAGAGGGGATTGTGCTCACACGATCTGAGAAAAAGCGCCTTTTTGATCAAATTGTTGCTGAAATTCTAGGGTATGGCCCTATCGAACAATTCTTGACGAGTGAAGATGTGGGCGAAATTATGGTGAATGGTCCAAGCCACGTCTTTATCGAGCAGGGTGGAAAGTTGGCTCGCCGGCCGGATGTGACCTTTGAAGACAATGATCACGTCTTGCGGATTATTGATCGCATCGTAGCGCCTCTCGGCCGTCGTATCGATGAAAGTTCACCGATGGTGGATGCTCGTTTACAGGATGGATCTCGTGTAAATGCGGTTATCCCTCCTATCGCTCTTAATGGACCCACTCTCACGATTCGTGTGTTTTCAAAGAAACCGATCACGATGGAAAACCTAATTGAATGGGGAACTTTAACACCGGAAGCGGCCGAATTCTTAAAAGCGATTGTTCAGGCAAAGGTAAACGCCGTTGTGGCTGGGGGAACCGGCTCTGGTAAAACCACACTGCTTAATATCTTATCCAGCTTTATTCCTGACGGAGAGCGGATTATTACTATCGAAAATGCGGCTGAGCTTCAACTAAATCAGGAACACGTTATTACGCTTGAATCTCGACCACCCAATGTTGAAGGTCGTGGTGAAATTTCTATTCGTGATCTGGTAATCAATTCACTGCGTATGCGCCCTGATCGTATTGTCGTAGGGGAATGCCGTGGTGGTGAATCACTAGACATGCTCCAGGCGATGAATACGGGCCATGAGGGCAGCATGACCACTGCACATGCAAATACACCACGAGACACACTCTCTCGCTTAGAGACAATGTGTTTGATGGCTGGTATGGATCTACCGGTACGTGCGATTCGGGAACAAATTTCATCCGCCGTTGATTTTGTGGTTCAGCAAGCACGTATGCGTGATGGGACTCGTAAAGTCATCTCTATTAGTGAGATTCAAGGCATGGAAGGGGATGTCATTACAATGTCCGAGATTTTCCGTTTTGAACAAACCGGTTTAGAAAATGGACGGGTGATTGGCCGATTGCGGCCGACAGGTCTCCGGCCTAAATGTATGAATCAAATCGCCGAAGCTGGCATCATGTTGCCACCTTCAATCTTCGGGATCGGTTCAAAAGGTAAAAGATAGGAGCGTCCCTTGTCTCAAATGGTTTTTTTAATTGGTGGTGGGCTTTTATTCTTCATTTTAATTGGGGTAGGTGTGGCTCTCTTGGCCGGCGATCGCTCAGTTAATGTGGATCAGCGCTTGGATCAATTTACAGGCGGAGCTGAATGGGAACCAGAGTTCCTAGATGCCGAAGCTGAAGCGAAAATGGTTAAGTCCAACGAGTTGGCTGACCGTTTAGACACCGCATTTGATACCAGAGGGTTCAGTTTCTTTGAACGCATACGAACCCGAATCGCACGAGGTGATCTAAAGCTACGTGTCAGTGAATACCTGTTGTTGGTTTTTCTGATGGCGATACTTGTGAGCTTGGTTGCTTGGTATATGTTCGATCAAAGCCTGCTATTTGGCGTGGTTGGATTGTTTGTGGGTGGGCTAATCCCCAGTTTCTATGCTTCTTATGCGGCTAAAAAACGCATCCGTACATTTAATGACCAACTGAGTGATACATTAAATTTGTGGGTCAATGCGCTTCGATCTGGCTATA
This sequence comes from Chloroflexota bacterium, assembly GCA_020629055.1. GTDB lineage: Bacteria > Chloroflexota > Anaerolineae > Promineifilales > Promineifilaceae > WTJY01. The sequence goes on along the minus strand of JAHDEB010000007.1, from coordinate 21,087 downwards.
GTGTTTTGCAATCGATGGAAGCGATTGCAACTGAGATGCCCCCTCCTATCTCTCAAGAGTTCGAGCGTGTCATTCAAGAGGTTCGTTTGGGCATCGATACCGAAAATGCGCTGGATAGCGTTTTGCGCCGAGTGCCTAGCGAAGACTTTGATCTGGTTGTAACCGCTGTGAAAGTGCAGCGTGAGGTGGGTGGGAACCTGTCTGAAATTTTAGAAACAATTAGTTTTACAATTCGTGAACGGGTAAGAATTAAAGGGGAGATTCGGACTTTAACCGCTCAGGGGCGGGCATCTGGCTGGATTGTTACCATGTTGCCTATTGGCCTTGGGCTTTTCTTAAATTATTCAAATCCTGAATATATCGGTGAACTATTTTCGCGAGATCCTGCAACTATGATTGCTAATTTAGTGCCATGTGGTTGGATCATGGTGGGGGTTGCAGGAACTATGATTGCGGTTGGCGGTTTTGCAATTCAAAAAATCGTAGATATCGAGGTGTAGAACATATGAGTACAACACTATTATTATCAATTGGTGCGTTTGTCTTATTGCTTGTGATCATTCTATTTGCGGTTTCGCTGTTGCGCTCCGACCAAGATGACGCCCTAACTTCACGGATTAATGAGTATGCAGCCCGAGAAGAGGTGGCTACCATTGAAGAAATCGAACTCTCTTTAGGTTTAAAGGATCGCATCCTGGTTCCGTTTTTCCGCAGGGTGGGCACTGGGATATCCCGTTTTGCCCCACAGGAAATGCTTGAACGTACATCTAAGCAGCTAGAACAAGCCGCATGGAGTATTGGCCCCGCCGAGTTTATGGGCATCTCGATTTTTTCGACTGTTTTTTTAGGAGGCTTTGGGTGGTGGGTCTCTGGGGATGAGCGGAAGCTGCTTTTTACATTGGGTGGCTTATTGGTTGGTGCGATCCTGCCCCGCATGATGTTGGGTTCAGCTGTTTCGCGACGAAAAGAGTCGATCATGAAAAAACTACCTGATGCGTTAGATCTAATGACAATTTGCGTAGAAGCTGGTCTGACGTTTGATGGTGCGATGACCAAGGTTGATGAGAAATGGGAAGATCCGCTCTCGAACGAGTTCGGCCGGGTTGTGAATGAAATTCAATTGGGTAAGACACGTCGTCAGGCTTTAAAAGATATGACTGAACGGATGGAGGTAGCAGATGTGCAGACATTCGTCGCTTCGATTTTACAAGCAGATCAATTGGGTGTAAGTGTCGGTAAGATTTTACGTATCCAGTCTGACCAGATGCGTATGCGCCGACGTCAACGTGCTGAAGAAAAAGCGCAGCAAGCCCCTGTGAAAATGCTTTTCCCGATGGTTTTCTTGATTTTCCCTGCGCTTTTCGTTGTATTGCTTGGCCCTGCGGCTATTCGTGTTTGGCGCTTAATGGTGGCTTCATAACAGGAAACCCTTCTTTCCGGTTACTAAATTCTGAACTCAACTCATCATTAAGCCGCATCGAAGCATTTTTCAATCGTTGGTTATTCAGTTAGATTTCTGCTGCGTAAGTGAACCATGATACTTTCCTGCCGGGGGGCCCAACGCGCTGTCGGTATGCCTGCATCTTTTAAGAGTTTATTGGTCCAACTATTACATGTAAATAGCATATGGTATTTTGTGGGGGATGCATAAAACTGGTCGCTAAGGTGGCTGTAAAAGCAGCAGTTTAGCGATTGTGGGTTTCCTTCTGTGTCTAGGTCAAAGGATGATTTGAACGCTTGAATGAGTATTTCGTATTGTTCGGCCGAAATATTAACCGCGATGCTGTTGTTCGTTTCATTTAGCCCAAAATCATAGTAAGAGATATGCATGGCTGAAGTGGATGGGAACAACATCGAGCGAATCAATATAGGTGCGGTCAAATCTCCCCAAGTTGGAACATCTTCAAACAAGCTGCGATCACCCCATCCAAAAGCGATATATGCTGGATGTTCAATTTCGGGTGGCGGTTCAAAGGTTGAGGGGTCTAAAAAGGTAGTCCAATCAATCTGATCCGTTTTGCTGGGAACTGCGATGTCTGTGTGCACTCCGTTTGAAATAATATAAATCTTGATGCCTGCGGGATCTGGTTCAAAGTCTGCGTTGACAACCTGCTTGCCCAGCCACTCCCCAATGATCAGGTATGCGATAATAAATAGGCAAAATAGCTCAAAAGAGCGGACGGTTATTTTCCAAAGCGTTTTTAGTAAAGGCATTTTTGCACCGTGCGGCGAACGGATTAGATTATAGGTCTAACTGCATGACGGTGAGATTGCGTTTGAGGCCGAAACCAGCTTCCCGAATGAGGTGCTCGAGCGATGTCTGATTGATATCTTGTTGAAGCGTAATTGTTTTGGACCGCATATATCGTAGGCGGCGAGTCATTTTTGCAAGTAGCGGCCGTTCAACAAGATCGACCCAATCAGGATGGACTCTGATTTTTAGATTATACGGTCGCCCCAGCTCATTTTCTATAATGCCGATACCCACCAACTGCCCCTTATGGTTTTCGGCTACCCAAACTTCATGGTTGACCCCTATAAAAACGCGCTCTAACAAAGATTTTAAGCCTCGATGAAAATAGGCGGGTCTTGGTGAATCAGGCCAGTTTAATACTTTGGGGAAGACGCTTTGATCTAAGGCATGGGCGGCTTGAGCATCTTCAGAGCGTAGCGGCCTTAGCTTGAAATCTTGATATTGATCCGGTTGATTTCTGCTGACAGGTGGATTTGACGCGACAGTTTTTAAAGAAAACCAATTCATCCGCCAATCACGGATTTCACCCATTTCAGTGAATCCCAATTTCTTGTAGAGCCAACGGGCGCTATCGTTTTCCGTTTCAACCTGCAGCATCATCTGGGTCCCACCCCGATTGCGGATGTATTTGATGACTTCTTGCATCATTTCCCGGGCGATTCCGCGCCTGCGAAAATCTGGATGAACGGCGACGTTGGCGATTAGGTATCGTCCCTTTTTCTTTGACTCAAGCAGAGAGACGTTCCCGACGATCCGACCTTGATCGCTGTAGACAAACCCAGGTACGATTTGATCACGACCCTGAAAGAAGTCCCGAATCGAAAATCCTTGAGAAATAGTGTGATGACCAGCACCGCGTAAATGTTGGTTAAATACCAGTTCGAGTAGGGCGATGACCTGACGGGCATCTTGTCGAACCTGCATCGGCCGAACGGCTGGCTGTTGGTCTGCACTAGATTGTGAGGATGGTAGGTTAAGTGTGGTCATGTCAAATTGTGTGAGTATTTTACAACCCCTGTCAATAACTTTCCATTCCGAGTTGGTTATAGTGAGAGGAAACACATATTTTACTAAGAAGCAGATGGTTCATTTGGGTGCTTTTGGTGACAATGTTAAAATAATGATCAACTAGAGAGAAAAAAATGCAGCAAAGTTTTTTTGAACAACAACCGAAAAAAGTAGAGTTTGAAAGCTTTGATCAGCTTGTCGCGCATATGAACGGCATGACGGATGATCCTTTGCATGCGGCCGGAACCAATATGGTAATTTGCCGAGGGAACCCTGCTGCGAAACTAATGATTGTTGGGGAAGCACCCGGTACCAATGAAAACGAGCAGCTAAAGCCATTTGTCGGCCGGTCGGGGCAGCTGCTTAATCAAATTTTGAAAGCGGTCAACTTAGATACTGAAAAGGATGTGTTTGTTACCAATGCTGTGTTCAGATTACCACCTGGAAACGACGGGAAGCCGTTGCGTAAGCCTACCCCGGCCGAGATCGATTGGTACAAGCCTTATTTACAGGAAATTATTCGTTTAATCGACCCCAAGATCATTTTGTTAACTGGTGGCGTCTCTATGCGGTCAGTTTTAAACGAAACGAAACTGGGTATCACAAAAATGCGTGGCAAGTGGACCGAACTGGAAGGCCGGATGGTGATGCCTATTTTTCATCCCGCTTATTTATTGAGAAACCCATCAAAAATGAAAGGGCAGCCTAAATCACTCACTTGGGCCGATATCCAAGAAGTGCGCAAAAAATACGACGAACTAGGATTAGGGGAGGCAGCAAATTAGATCTGGCTATGCGGACTGAATTGCTAATAAATTCTTGACTGAAACACACTCATCAAAAGCAGCAGAACGGGGAGAGCCTGGCTATGTATGGCGTTCGGGCCAAGAGCGGCGTTTACAAATGGCCCTAGAGTGGAGCGATCTTTCTGGGCGGGTATTAGACAACGGCAGTGGGCTTGGTACGTGGATGCGCGCTTTTCAGCCTTTTAACGGGGATGTATTTGGCCTTGAGGTCGAATTTGATCGTATTCTAGAATCGGTTACCCAAGGAAACGGGGTGTTGCAGGGCGTGGGTGAAACTTTGCCCTATCGCAGCAACAGTTTTGATACGATCTTTAGCAATGAAGTGATAGAGCATGTGGCTGACGATGCTGAATGTTTGCGGGAGATGGTGCGTGTTTTACGGCCAGGCGGTCGCATCCTGATTTTTTGCCCCAATCGATGGTATCCGGTAGAGCAGCACGGGGTTTATTGGAAAGGGGAGTACAAGTTCGGGAATATTCCATTGGTGAATTATTTACCAAACATTTGGCGAGATAAGTTGGCCCCACATGTACGGACTTATTCATTGCGGAAGCTGCGCAAATTATATGCTGACTTGCCGGTTAAAGAGCTGCATCATAGTCGGATTTATGGCGGATACGACAATATTGTTTATCGTCGGCCGAAGCTGGGGAAAGCGATCCAATCAGTTTTATATACGGCTGAAAAAACCCCATTTGCGGTTTTAGGTCTGTCGCATTTTTTGGTCTTGGAAAAATTGAAATAAATTTGCCCAGCAAAAAAATGCCTTGCCAACAAAACTTCATCTACCGAAATTGGCTTACTTGCTAAAATCGGTTTCTATACACCAAAAAGTTAAATACTCATGGAATTAAAGAACGAAAACTTGGTACTACGAAAAGCAACTGACGGAGAATTACATGAAATATTTGAGCTCATTTATGGAGATTTGGAGTGGAAAAAGTTTGATGGCCCCTATTACGGTTTTAGAAATGCGACAGTTGAAGAATTTAGCAATGGCTTTTTTAAACGGTTAAAAAACGGGGAGCAAGCCTTGATGATCGAGCTAGACGGTAAACTCGTCGGCCTCGTCTCGTATTATTGGGAAGATAAAAACACACGCTGGCTAGAAGCGGGCATCGTGCTCTATTCATCACAGAAGTGGGGGAAAGGGATCGGCCGAAAAGCGTTGATCCCTTGGGTTACCCATCTTTTTGACACCCTTGAAATAGAGCGAGTCGGAATGACAACATGGTCTGGCAATCCGCGGATGATTGCTTGCGGAAAGGCTGTGGGTTTTCAGGTCGAGGGGGTCATGCGCAAAGTTCGCTATTACAAAGGAACGTATTACGACAGTGTGAAGCTAGGCGTCTTGCGGTCTGAGTGGTTTGAGCTGCATAGCCGTTCAATTGAATAAGGCTGGTCGGTTCTGCCTATCGAGAAGGCGAAACAGTCTTTATCGCGTCTTCGAAATGTTGTTTCACGGTTTTTCCTTCGGCCGCTTGAACAGCTGCTTGCCAGCCTTCTGACCCCAACTTTTGCTCCACACGATAAATCAGCGGCCGTAGAAAATATTGGTTGTTGATCGCTTCTCCCCGCTCAAATTTTTCTAATTCCATCGACATCGTTGCCACAATAGGGGCACAGCCTGTTATATCATCTAAGTGCCACAGGTAATTGGCATACACCATCATCGGCTCCCATGGTTGAAAGACGGAGTCCTGCAATGTTTCAAGGCTTTTCACAATATGCGGCCGGGCTTTTTCTACCTCATCTTGCATTAGATAGAGCTGTGCTAAATTGCTATGGCAGGTTGCAACGGCTTTGAGATTGGTTAGTTTTTCTGCCAGTTTGAATGAATTTGTTAAGACAGCGGCTGATTGATTAAAGTCTCCCATAATCATCAATAAAATACCCTTAACATACAGAGCATTCTGCAAGCGGCTCCGATCACCCATTTCTTGGCTTAGTCTCTCAGCTTCAGTCAGATAGGCTTCGGCCCGTTCGAATTCTTCCTCCACAATGTCCCATTTCGCAATAGCTGTTACGCGCCGGGAAATGGCGACTTTGTCATTGAGCTGTCGCATGAAGCTAAGGCTCTGTTCAGCAAGCTGCCTGGCCTGTTTCATATCTCGCAGCCGAAAGTGCTCATTTGCCATGTTATAGAGAACGCTTGATATGTTGCGTTGATTCCCTATTTCTTCGAAAGTTGAGAGCGCCTTTTCAAAATGGTGCAGTACTTTTTCCGGTTTTTGCCCGATCGCGCTTAAAGTCAGCCCCAGTGATTCATGGCATCTTGCGACAAAAAGTCGATTTCCAATCGATTCTCCAATTTCGATCGCTGTTTCAAGCAGACCTAAAATCTCTTCTATCGATTTCTTTTGTATAAAATAAATAGGAACCAAGATGCGATAACTGTTGGCTAAGGTTTGAAGATCACCTGTCTCTTTTGCTAAATCAATGGCCCTATGAAGATTGATGTCTGCTTCCCTCATATCTCCTAAACGATAGTGGCAGAAACCCAGATACATATTTAACTCTGCGCTATCAGGTTGATGCTGAAGCGCTTGCGCAAGTGCTTCGGAGGCTTCCACAAGTTGTGATTTATCGAGCCAAAACCTAATCATGGCTAAGGTTAGGGCTACCCCATCAATCACATCATTTTCGTCTACCAGCGACCATTTCAGGGCTGCACGAATGTTCCCTTGCTCCGCCTCGTATTTTTCGATTCCTTCTAACAATTGTTTGCCAAGTAAGGCATCATACTCTTGTTGGGCAAAGTTCAAGAATGTTTTTAGATGAGCCGATTTTGCGGCCGTCACCATCCCTGCACTTTGTAGCTTTTCATATCCAAATTGTTGGATGAGTGGATGCAGGTTGTATCGGCGGCCGATGCCGTGATGAAAGAGCGAACGCCTTAATAATGTTTGGATCGTTCGTATCGATGCCCCTGTTGCTTGTTGAAAAGTCTCGCGTGTAAATCCTCCACGGAAAACAGACGACCACATAAACGCTTTTTGCTCATCTGCACTCAGCCGATTCCATGTTGGCTCGATCACCGCACGCATGCTACGCTGTCGGGTTGGCATATCTTGAAGTTCTGAACTTAGAAAATCTAAATTGGCTTCAATTTCTGCCCCAACTTCAGCAACCGTCAGCGTATCAAGCCAGGTGGCTGCTAAAACCAGCGCCAAGGGTAGACCGCCTACGACATCAACAATCTTTTGAATCGCTACTTGATCATTTTTCCCAATTTTAAGATTGGCGTGCATCATCGATGCGACTTCAGTAAAGAGTTCGGCCCCGCTTTCGATGATTGGCTGCAGAAAGTAGGCGGTTTCGAGTCGTAGATTCAACTGCTCGCGCGTTGTCACAATGATCTTTAAGTTCGGCCCAATTTCAAGTAATTCTGACAATATGCTCGCCCCGTCTAAAACGTGCTCAAAGTTGTCGAAAATAAGAAGCAAATCTTTTTCTCGACAATAGTTCATCAAAATTTCTTGTGCGGTGTCCTGACCGCTAGAAGTTAACCCTAAACTGTTCAGAGCCAAGAGAGCGATGTCTTTTGGGTTACTAATCGCTGTCAGATCGATGAACAATGCCCCGTTTTTAAACCGCCTCTTAATTTGATGACCGAACTCTAATGCCAGTCGTGATTTCCCCATTCCGCCGGCCGCAATAATCGAAATAAGGCGTATCTCCGGTTTGTTAAACAGGGATGACAGGTCTGCCAGCTCTGTTTCGCGGCCGACAAAAGGGCCATTTGTGATTGGGAGGTGGAATTCGGCCGTGTAATTGTCCTTTGGCTCCGGCTTACTAACTTTCTTTTCTCCAATCACCCCCAGCTCCTGTGCCAGAGCGATCGCCTCAGTGCGTCGGCTTGTCCCCAACTTGCTGTAGATCTGCTTGTTATACCAGCGGATCGTTTCTCGCGTGACAAATAACTGATCAGCAATTTCAGTATTCGTAAGCCCCTTTGCCATTAGGGCAAGAATTTCAATTTCGCGTTCTTTAATCCCACCCAAAGGTGTTGTCAGTTTTTCAGTCATAGTCACATTATGCCCGCCCCCAAAGACCCGCTAAAAGAATTTGTTTAGCAGAACGGACTAAGTATAAAAGCATCTCAGATTTTGACGAATTTTTTGATGCTGTCCAAAGACTACCCCTAGGGGGGGAGGAAAGATTAAAAGAATCAATTACGATTTGTTGATTAGTTTTTGTTGTCACTTCAATTCTGATGGTGGTTTGGGGGAGTTTTTGTTTTTTAAATGGGTTTTATACCCTAATATTGGCTAGCCAGTCAGCCAACTCCTCCAAAAACTGGACAGATGAAAACCAAAAGGGGGAGCCTGCATTTTCAGTATACCGAGAACTTCACCCCGAGGCCGCAAAGCCAAACCGATATCCCCGATCTGATGTTTAATCCACTAAAAGCGGAAGATAGACGGAATGCTCGGTCAGTGTGTAAACTCGAATGTAATCGATTAAATAGCGCGCTGGGAACACGGTAGTCTGGTCTGGTGGGCCAGGCCAACTCCCTCCGATGGCTAAATTGAGCTTTAGATAGTGGGGTTGGTGAAATTCTGTCATATCGGCCGAGGTGATATCAACCTCCGCAAATTGAACATCGTCTAAAAACCAGCGGATCTTCTCCGCATCCCATTCGATCGAATAAATATGAAATGCTTGTAAGTCGGTTGGATTCACAGTGGTGAACTGCCCAATCGACTGATGATTTCTGTTGGCATCACTATAGTGAATGGTGCCGTGTAATAGAGGTTCGGCGTTGATATGCTCCATGATGTCGATCTCGCCCGAGTGGGGCCAATTGACCTGAGGGAAGTCAGACCCTAAGGTCCAGATTGCGGGCCAGATCCCCTGACCTATTGGAATCGCCGCACGCACATCGACTCGGCCGTATTGAAAATCAAACTTACCGATCGTTTCAACGCTGCCAGAGGTATATGCAAACCCGTCTACATTTTCCGCATGTGCCTCAAGAATAAGATTGCCATTTTCAACCCGCACATTTTTAGAATTATTCGTGTAGGTTTGCAGCTCTTGATTACGGATATAGCCTAGCTCATAGCTCCAAATCGATTCATTTAGACGATCACCATCAAACTCTTCGCTCCAAATTAGCACACGTTCTGGGGTTGGTTCTGCCGATGTTTGCCTGGTTAATTCAAAATCGTCACAAAATGCCTGCCCACCAAAATTCCGGTAGCAATAGATGACGGCCGACGTGCTGCTAGGACCGGTGGTAAATGTGTGAGTCACCCGCTCATAAGATTTACCTTGAACACCACCATCAAGTGTCGGTCCACCATACCCTTTTACACCAATGACCACGCTTCCAGAGCTAAATTTTTCAATTTTTGCCCAGCCGCTAAGAATGTAAGTTGTATCGGGTGAGAGCCCGGTGATGGTTTGCTCCATCGAGTCTCCTTCGTCGGCCAAGTAGCCTGCGTGATTCCCAGTCCGGGCTTCGATGGAGATTAATGAGCCGTTGCCGATAAAAACCCAAGGCTCAGGGACACCGGTTTCAAAGCCCCCATTTTCGATTAGGGTTTGAGCCGCTGACAAGAGTGAAATGGGTAAAGCGAGTGTCATCGCGAGTAAGATGAAAAAACGATCCCGACGCATAATGCTTATTGTTGTAAATTTAGATATTCAGCACCCTAACTATTTTCGCCAGATTGGCCCAGTTTTTAGCTAATCTTTCCGCAGAACACAGATCTTTTTGTCAAACTGGACCAAACTGCTCATAAATAACGTAAATTTTAAGGTTTATTGTTTGGCGATCACGTATGCAAGAATTTCAACGACTTGCTCCGGCGTTGTGGCCCAAGCCATCGCTTGCGCATCGACCTCTTTTAATGGATGAATGATGTCTTCTGCGTGCAGTGTGATGTACGGCGTGCCAAGGGCTGCACAGTAGCCAGCGTCAAAGGCTGCATTCCACTGTTTGTATTTGTCCCCAAAGCGAATCACGGCCAAATCGCAGTTTTCCAGTGCGGTTTTGATCCGTATCGCATTGACTTTGGCCGATTTATGGTCACGCCAGAACTGTTTGTCTTCAGTTCCCAGTAGATCTCCGGCGGCGTCGCTGGCCGGGTGATCGGTCACGGCCGAGCTGAATTCAACCGGTAATCCCGCTGCCTCGCATCCTTGTTTGATTTGGTCCCGCCAGTCGGTATGTATTTCACCAGATAGATAGACGTTCCATTCCATGTTTTGCATCCTTCACGAATAAATTTTGAGATCAGTCGAGTATACCAAAAAAGGCAAATGACACTGCCTGCTTATTCTAATTACATCTGTCACTAATGAGCGTTTGCTTACTTTGCTAACCTACCTTACATCAGAGATTGAGATTGGAGTGATTGGACTTCGCTCTGTGCAAAGCAATTTATGACCAAAGGTGAAAGATGAAAATAAAAAATAGTGAAATAACAAGAAGAGATTTTTTAATGGCGGCCGGATTAACTGGTACAGCAATTGGCTTAAACGCCTGCCGAGCCGATCCCGGCCGGGTCGAATCGTTACCTGCAAAAGAGCCTCCGGTAGCACCGCCGGTTCAAGAAATTGATATTGATGGTGAACATGCGGCAAAAACCAAAGCATTTCTAGACGGAATCGGCTCTAATCCATCCTTTTGGGGCACCCCCTTAGAATATCGGATGGTAGATGGGGTTAAGGTATTTGAAATGACCTGTCAGCAGGTTGAATGGGAGGTTGAACCGGGAAAAGTCGTTGATGCCTTTACCTATAACGGCATTGTTCCAGGCCCCGAAATTAGAGTGGTAGAAGGGGATGATATTCGCATCATCGTGCACAATGAGATGACGCAAAGCACTGTTGTTCATTGGCACGGAGTCCTTGTCCCAAATTCGATGGACGGGGTGCCGATGTTGACTCAACCACTGATTAAATCGGGTGAATCATTTACCTATGAGTTTAAGGCTCGAAATCCAGGATCACATATGTATCACTCCCATCACAATGCGATTGAGCAAGTGTTAAAAGGAATGTTGGGGGCTTTTATCATTGAGCCCAAAGACAAAACTCATGACCCTAATTACGACGCCGATTACACGATGGTCGTCAACGATACCGGCATTGGATTTTCGATAAACGGCAAATCTTTCCCTGCCACTCAACCGATTATGGCTAAAGTGGGTGACCGACTGAGGATCCGCTACATGAACGAAGGATTGATGATCCATCCAATGCATTTGCACGGTTTAGAACAGCTGGTCTTTTCTAAAGATGGTTGGAACCTGCCGCAACCTTATTACTGTGACACAGTTAATGTTGCCCCGGGAGAACGGTATGACGTCATTGTGGAGTGTCATACACCCGGTAACTGGGCCTTCCATTGTCATATTTTGTCTCACGTTGACACGATCCATGGGATGTTTGGCATGGTTACGGCTGTCATCGTCGAACCTTAGTGAAATAAAAACAAACAAATTAGGAGACGAAAATGAAAATTTTACTTTCAACTACGTTATTGGTTTTCGCAGCCTTTCTTTTAATCGGCTGCAGTGGTGCACAAACGGAGGCGGCTGCGCCTGATCCAGTAGCACTTAGCCTCGATGCAACTGATATGATGGCTTTTTCAAAGACAGAGGTGACATTAAAAACAGGTGCTCCGGTAAAGTTAACGATTAATAATGCAGGCGCACTTGAGCATAATTGGGTGTTGGTTTCGGCCGATAAAGATCCTCTCACGGTGTCTGAAATAGATGCCTTATACGGAGTGAAATCAGAAACGATCGGGGCTGGGCAATCGGCCGTTGTGGAATTTATCGCCCCTGGCCCTGGTGAGTATCAATATGTATGCACCACGGCCGGACATGCTGCATCTGGAATGGTGGGCAAGCTTAATGTGACAGAATAGGCCATTTTTCCGAGTTCGCGCCAAAGACATTCTGATATTTAATTTGGAGAATCTTCCGTTTTTTGTGGTAAAAAAAACACCCCAAAGATTTTAAATCTTTGGGGTGTTTCGAGCGGTAGCAAAAGTTCTAATTATTAGTCAAAAAATTCTGCTATCCAATTTAGATCATCTGCTCGGTCAATTCTATAAACACCACCGGTGCCGGCGCAGTTACCATTGATACCAAAAGAAGTTACACCCGCAATAACATTTGAGTCACCAATGAAGTTTGGCCCACCTGAATCACCAAAGCAGGTGCCACCGGTTGAATGATTGTTTGATAGCAACATCGAAAAGTCTCCGGTAAAACCAGGTACATTGATCTGGATCAAGCGTGGGGTTGCCTGCATTCTAATTAACTCAGCTTGAACAAAGACAGGATTAATCTGCTGTAAACCATAACCAACCGCTGTGAAAGTTTGGTTTTGCTTACCACGTTTAGTTTTTAATTGATCTAATTGATCTAGTTCTGGAAGCGTTCCATACTCGCTCATATACACCGGTTCTTCTAAGACTACCATACCTAAGTCCGCTAAGAAGAAGGCGTTCGTATCATAGTCGGGGTGAACATAGTTTGTCCCATCAACAGATGTAGGCCCACCAAATGGATAGCCTAGCGCTGCCCTGTTTGATTCAACATCTGATTCAAACCAGATCGTTGCGCTTACCGAAGGTGCATCTGTACAGTGACCGGCTGTAAGATATAAGGTTGGTGAGATGAGGGTGCCTGAGCAACGCCATAAGGGATTGCCATCAGCATCTTTAGCGATCATTAAGCCAACATAAGGATGGTCATTTCCATCTGGCTCTCCATCAGTTACAGCCATAACAGATGTGACTGATATCATCGCAACGAGTAGGGCAATGGTTAAAACTGCTATTTTTAGGTTCATTTTGCTTTGATTCATTATTTTACTCCTTTCTATTTTGACCAAAAAATGCACCAAGCTCCTTACCAATAATTTGTGAGTTTATGAAAAGTACAGCTAAAAGCAACCTTGATATGCGAAAATTACCCATTAACGTTACGCTCTTACAGTAAGACTTTGTATTTCTGGGACTTTTGTCCTATTTTGACATTAGTAATAGATGATTATTTTTGTGGACAGTTCAGCGATTTGGGTCAATTCTTGCCTAGGTTCGAGGTTAAGAAAATTGCAAAATGCATTAACTTTATGTAAGATCCAATCCACTTTAACCAACGATCGGCTTGGAGGACAACGTACTTTCTTGATAGCAGAGCTTGCAATTAAAGCTGAACGAGCACCCAAATTTAAAGAAGTTAGTCTCAATAGTAAGTATCGAGCCAAGAATCGACTGATGGACGATTTTGCTGAAAATGGCATGGCTTTGAGTGTTTTTAACTGATAGATTTTGGTTAATTGATGGTTTACAAAATACCCAAGGTAATCAGTTGGGTATTTTGAATCAGAATGTAATCTGCTTGTTCATTTTAAAATTTGAGCTGTTGATCTAGAAGGTATTTTGGAAACCTGCAATCGGTCCAATCTTTCAAGGAGAAACAGTTCGTGTTTTTAACTTCCCCCAAAATCCCTTCTTTCATGTTTGGTGCTGCGGCGCTAATGCTATCAATTTTCCTTTGGAGTCAGCCTACATCTACTGTTGCTGCAGGAGATGGATCTATTCCCGACCATTATATTGTTATGCTGAGTTCAAATTCAAAAGCAGCTTCGGTTGCTAATGAGATGGCTCAAACCCATGGGTTGGGCATCGGGCATGTCTACAATCATGCGATCAAAGGGTTTTCAGCTCGTATCCCGGCCGCACGTTTAGCCAAGCTGCAGGCAGATCCACGCGTACTTTCGATTACACCTGACTATGAAGTAAACATCGCAGCCCCACCATGCGGGACCCCCAAGGGTGGCCCTTGCGAACCTACGCCTACGCCGACCCCAGGCCCAGGTGGTGGAGATCAAACAGTTCCAACCGGTGTTTTACGTATCAATGGCGATACAAACAGCACATTGGCTGGTAACGGTAGTGGATCAGTTGATGTCGATGTGGCAGTACTTGATACCGGTGTAGATATCGACCATGTTGATTTAGATGTAGTGGGTGGCTTTAATTGTTCAAGCGGTCCTTCAAGTAAATATAATGATGGCCATGGACATGGCACACATGTGGCCGGCACGATTGGCGCTATCGATAATGACACTGGCGTTGTTGGTGTGGCCCCTGGTGCTCGTATCTGGGGAATCCGGGTTCTTAACAATCGTGGTTCAGGTACCCGTTCTGACATTATTTGCGGTATTGATTATGTTACAGCCAATGCGAATATCATCGAAGTTGCCAATATGAGCTTGGGTGGCGGTGGCTCTGATGATGGTTTGAGCTGTGCCCAAACAGGTGATGCTTATAAAAAAGCGATCTGTAATTCAGTTGCGGCCGGTGTGACCTATGTCGTCGCGGCCGGTAACTCTTCAGATGATGCGGCCAACCATTTACCAGCAGCATACGACATGGTGATTACCGTTTCAGCATTAGCCGACTTTAATGGCGAGCCAGGTGGTGGCGCAGCAGCTACTTGTCGTGCCGATGAAGATGATACATTAGCCAACTTCAGCAATTATGGAGCAGATGTTGATATTATCGCCCCTGGCGTTTGTATCAATTCAACTTGGATCGATGGTGGATATAATTCCATTTCTGGTACTTCAATGGCTTCCCCCCATGTGGCTGGAGCGGCAGCGTTACACATGGCAAGTAACCCTGGAGCATCCCCCGCACAAGTTCAGAGCGCATTGATCAGCTCAGGCAACCTGAACTGGAACAATGGTGATGATCCGGACGGAATCAAAGAACCTTTATTGGATGTTGGTGGTTACTAATCGTCAAAGACACTTTTAACGATTGAAGAAGTAATAGCTAATCGTTGCCGAGCCGGGCTGTTAGTCAGTCCGGCTCGATTTGCTTTAGGAGAAAATTATCATTTGATCAACCGGATAATCAGCATATCTTGCAGAGTTATTTTTTCCGTTCATGCGTCAGCAGCCAGCGTTTGCGCTCTAATCCACCCCCATATCCCGTTAACTTACCGTTGCTGGCAACAATCCGATGGCATGGGACGATAATGGCAATTCGATTTGCCCCGTTAGCGGCCGCTACTGCACGCACCGCTTTTTTATTTCCAATCTTTTCAGCCTGCTCCATATATGTCGCAGTTTCACCGTAGTTTACTGTGTGTAGCTTATGCCAAACAGATTGTTGAAATGGAGTTCCTGGAGTATGCAAAGAGACATCAAAATGATGTCTCTTCCCTATAAAATATTCAGTGATTTCTGATTGGGCCTGTTGGGTATGTTCATTTTCACCCACCATGATGTGCCCGTTTAAAAGCCTTTGTAGATCAGAAAACTCTTTTTCCAGAATGGCTCTGTCTGAAAATTCAAGCAAGCAAACCCCTTGCTCGGTGGCGCATACAAACATTGGGCCCAACGGCGTGGTAAAACGGTTCAGAAGGATTAGGGTGTTTTCTTCGCTGTCTTGGGGTGACTTACCAACGAGTTTTTTGAATGTGTATCCAAATCCGCTTAGCGATTCATAACCGGAATCAAAAGCTGAATCGATTGTTTTTTGCCCACTTTGGATGGCACGTTTTGCATGTTGAATACGCTGCATTCGCTGATATTTATGAAAAGTGACACCGTAATGACTCTTGAACCAACGCCGCACAAGGGTCGGGCTGATCTGGTGCTCTTTTAGAAGAGCGTCTGAAACTTTCAAGTTCGGGTTTGAGCTAATCATTTCGATTGCTCTTTCAACTTGTTCTGGAGGTTGGGTTGTATTTTCAGTTGGCTTGCAGATTTTGCACGGCCGATACCCATTTTCAAGCGCGTCATTTGCTGAAGTGTAAAACAAAACATTTTCACGTTTCGGCTTGCGCGCCCTGCAGGTAGCAATGCAGAACACAGATGTGGTTTTTACCGCGACAAAAAATATACCGACATAGTTCGATTCCCTGTCGAGAAGCGCTTTATAGTAAGTTTCAATCGTTTGGGGTTCAGTTATTAGCATGTTAGAAAAGAGATTTAAATGATTGCTGGGTCAGTATTTTGCTCAGAGTGACCTGATGATCGGCCATCATCTTTTGAAAAGGAAAGTTGCCCATGCTAATTCGCTTTACCCCTAATTTTGTCAATCTACCAAAGCTGGGGAGATTGGGCATGCACATGACATTTACCGGTAAATCAAGGCCGGAAGTAATTGCCTGAATCTCATGTTCGGCCGTCATGCCCGGGATAAACAAACCATCTGCCCCAGCTTGGGTATACAGCTTCGCTCGAGCCTGAGTTTCCTTAAGCGGGTCAGAGTGGCCGGTTAAATACGGATCGATCCTAACATTCAAAAAAATATCTTGACCGTTTGCGCCCAAATGTTGGTTTATTTCAGAAATACTTTTTGCAAATGGTTCGGCCGGAATTAACTGTCGGCCGTTTTCATCTACTAAGCTATCTTCCAAATTAATGCCTACAACACCCAAATCTTTCAACATCGTGATGTGATTCGCAATCTCTTTTGAATCTCGACTGTAGCCAGACTCTAAATCCACCGAAAGGGGAAGATTTGTAACGTCCAAAATTCTTTTTACGATGAGAATCAATTCAGAAAAGTTCATCTCTTCCCCATCGGCATATCCTAACATCTCCGCAATGGCCGCGCTTGAGGTGCCAATTGCCTGGAAATTTAATTTTTCTGCTATTTTGGTGCTTGCCGCATCCCAAACATTGCAGATCAATAGAGGTTTTTCTTGTTGGTGTAATTCAGTAAAGTTCATAGGCCCAACTTAACAAATTTGGACCGCAATCATCAACCGAAAAATTGACAACTATTTTTGAATTTTAGAGGCTCAATATATTTCCTCTCATAGATGTGCTCGTCGTTTATTTCCGTGCCATTTCAGCGGCCGCATTGAGGCAAATCCGCCCGGCCGTTTGCGCCGCCAACCCATTGGTGTCTCGCGAAGGCATAAACTCGACGCAGTTGAAACCGCATAAGTTCGCTTTTGCGGCCACCCCTTGAATCAGCTCCAACGTTTGCCAATAGGTTAATCCACCGGGGGACGGAGACATGACGGCCGGCATGATGCCAGAGTCCAATGCATCACAATCAAACGTGATCAGCACGTTCGAATCGGCCGGGATTAGTTCAAGCACAGAGCCAACACCATCTCTAAATAAACTTTGAGCCGTAATAATTGTTGCTCCCCACGCCTCTGCAACCTCTACCTCGCCACGACGGGCACTGCCGGGCGAACGCATCCCAACTTGAACAATGCGTTCAATGTGTTCCATTTCAGAGGCACGGCGCATCGTACTGCTCAATCCCCATCTCTCGTTATTTACTTCGTCTCGCCAATCGATATGGGCATCAATTTGCAGAATTGTGTAGTCCTTGCCTCTGTCTGCAAACGCCTGAAAAACAGGTGTCGGGATTGAATCATCCCCACCGATGACCAAAGGTTTACCCCCGGCATCGAGAATCTGACGTACGGCCGTCGAAATCATTTGTCGATTAGCCGGATAATCCGTTTCGCTTGTTTTTAAATCCCCACAATCTACAATCTTGCCAAACTGATCTTCAAGCAATGAGCCGCCAAAATCATAATCATGATGGCTGATAAATGGGGCATCATACGCCATCCCTGCGCGAATCGCGTTGGGGGCATCGGCCGAAAACGTGTCAAATACCGGGTAAGGTGTGGCAATTGGAGCGCCAACGATCGCTACAGCCGGTGAGCCGAGCTGGTTTAAATCTCCGGCCGGTAAACCGTAGAATGTTGCTGATACTTCACCATCAATGCCATAAATTTCGCTTAAATCTTTCATCGGGTCTCCTTTTTATGAGTCTTAGGTTGGAGATTATATGAGCTTTTTAGAAATTTAGACGATTAACTCAAATGTGCTGGATTGAGTTCCTGATCCTGACGCCTTGCAGCTCCTGGCGATATCCCGATCGCTCGCTTAAACGCCCGGCTAAACGCCGCTTCCGACTGATACCCAAGCCGTTCAGCCAGTTCAGTCAGTGACAAATCCCCTTCCCTAAGCCAGGTTAGAGCCACATTCATCCGCCAGCGAGTCACGTACTGCATCGGGGTTTCTTCTACCAGATCTTTGAAACGGGCCGCAAACGCCGAGCGTGACATCGCCACTTCTTGCGCAAGTG
>JAHDEB010000007.1:0-2812 GCA_020629055.1 Chloroflexota bacterium | reverse complement strand
CTCAGGGAGCTTTGAATCCATTCGTAATGAGGCGATCGCCAAGCTTGAATATAGATGAATTTAGGTAGCAGTTGAATAAGCTGATGAGCGGCCGGATGGTCAAAACGGGCAGCGACACAAATCATGCTACTGGGTTCGCCATCCCCCTCATTGGTTATAAGCTCATACCGTTCACTAATCTTCTGCCGAGGAAGATCGTACATGTTAAAAGTTGGGGTGCCGATTTCACTGACAAGTTTGTGGCCATCTCCATGAGGGACGAGCGCAAAATCACCCGCCTGCATCAATTGAGGCTCTAATCCCTTAACCTGGAGCCAGCATTGCCCAGAAATAACAACATGAAAGAGCAGAAAGGGTGAGCCAGGGGGCAGTTCCACGCCAAAGGGTGGGATGATCTCCGACCGCGAATAAAACATCCCGTTCATACGCAATAAATGTAGGGTTTCACCCAATGGATCGACTGATTTCAACATTGTTTCTTTGAAACTGGCTGGGGTTATTAATTCTTTCATGGCCTCACTATAACTCAAACTCACGCCAAATGTCTCATTACTCCAGCCCTCCTGGACGAATAGTCATAAATGAGCGACTGATAGTCATTGAGCGGGCACAGATCGGCTGTTAGCATGGTTTTTAAGTAGTGGTCGACGCCATCGGTGTGGGCGTTGGATTCTTCGATCCATTTGTGCCCCGACGGCGTCGCCCTCTACATTGAATAATTACAAAAGGAGTATCAACCTTGAAGAAAATTTTATTAAGTTTGTTAGGGATCGCGTTGCTCGCACTAGCCGTTTTCGCCTTTACTCTTACCCGTGACGGTGAATTAACAACACCCACCGGTAATGGAACGGTTGAGTTAGAAGCAGGGACGTTTGAAGCGTTTCCACTACCAGATTATGCGGCCGAATTTGTAAACGATGATTACAAGAGCTATCTGATCGAAGTTGAACCCGGCATCAAAATTCATGTTTTAGAGGTTGGCACCGGCTACCCGGTTTATATGCAACACGGTGCGCCGACGACCGGATTTTTGTATCGCCATGTTGTGGACGAACTCCCACGGGATCAATTCCGAATCATCATGCCGACAATGGTGGGGCTTGGATTCTCTAGCCAGGTGCCAGCCAGTCAGCACACGTTCGACAATCATACACGCTGGATGAACGAGGCTCTTAAACAACTTGAACTCGAAGAACTCATCTATGTAGGCCACGATTGGGGCGGCCCAATTGGGATGGGGACGCTGGTTCGCTCTCCTGAACTGATGGAAGGGGCGGTGATTCTCAATACAGCGTTTGGTGCTCCGACAGAGAGTGGCACCCTCCCAACGCTTCTTAAAGTCGTTAAAACGCCCATCATCGGAGAACTCTTACTTGAAGGGTTTACTTCAGCATTTAATTCGATGCCCGGCCTACAAGCTGATCCCGGTTCAATACCGGCCGATGTGCTTGCGCTGTATGAACGGCCAGTAACGGAGAGCGGCAACGGAAAAGGGCCGTTAGCCATTATTCGTATGGCGGCCGATGGGCCAGACCATCCGACGGCCGAAGCACTTAGAGGCATTGACGCCTATATCCAAGAATTGGATGTGCCATCCGCCATTGTGTGGGGATTGAACGACCCATTCTTAGGTGAACGGTTGTCTGAGATGGTAGACCAGTTCCCCAACGCCCATGTAACAGAATCAGAAGCGGGACACTTTCTACAGGAAGAAGGTGATGGTCCAGAAAAAATCGCGGCCGCTGTACAGCGCGTTTACGACCAGATTCAAGACCAATAAAAACGAACCACAAACTAAGGAGTTTGAACAATGAATATTCTAGTATTAACTGTAATCATGGTAGTCGTTCTATTAGGAGGATTCATCTATATCCTCACCCGCGATGGAGAGTTAAAAACACCTAGCGGCCGTGGCACGATTGACGTAGGTGAGGGATCGAGTGCAGGCACATTCGAGCAGTTTCCGTTGCCCGACTATGTCGCGAAATTTGTCGACAATGACTTCAAAAGCTATTTAGTTGAAGTTGAGCCAGGTATCAAAGTTCATGTCCTAGAAACAGGGACTGGCTACCCCGTTTATATGCAACATGGGGTACCGATGTCCGGGTTTTTATATCGCAAAGTTGCCAATAAACTCCCTAAAGATCAGTTCAGGACCATTATGCCGACGTTGGTAGGGCTTGGATTTTCTAGCAAAGTTCCGGCGAGTCAGCACACAATCGAAAATCATACACGCTGGATGAATAGTCTTCTGAATAAGCTGGCACTCGATGGGCTCATCTTTATCGGTCACGATTGGGGTGGTTCAATTGGATTAGGCGCAATCGAACGTTCGCCAAATCTGCTAGAAGGAACGGTTATGCTCGATTCAGTGATTGATGCACCAAAAGAAGATGAAAAGCTTCCAGGAACGGTGCGCTTAATTAAAACACCTGTGGTCGGAGAACTCTTGCTTGAAGGTCTTGTGTCGATATATAAGCAGTCGCCCAATCAGCAGGCTGATCCTAGTTCAATACCGTCAGAAGTAAACGATGCACTTTATGCACGACCAGTGAGGGAAAGCGGCAACGGCAAAGGGCCATTAGCCATCTTGCGTATGGTGGCTGACAAGCCAGGCCATCCAACCGCAAAGCAATTTGATCGCATTGTAGCGTATGTACGAGGGTTAGATATTCCTGCAGAAATTGTTTGGGGAATGAAAGATCCATTGATGGGGGACAGGTTGCCTGACATGAAAGCCAACTTCCCCAATGCGCGGGTAACAGAAACAGCTGAGGGGCACTTTCTTCAGTTAGAAGGTGAGGGGCCCAAG
>JAHDEB010000362.1 GCA_020629055.1 Chloroflexota bacterium | reverse complement strand
TCTTGTGCCAAATCAATTGAACCTCTACCTTCAATTGACGACCTTCAATCGGCAATGCGACAAGCTCCCCTCTGGCTAGCTCATCTTCTATCGCAAAGGTCGGCAAAACGGCCAACCCCACACCGGCCATGACGCAGCGTTTGATCCCATCTAGACTATGGACCTCAAACGCGATGTTTGGTTCAAAACCGGCTTCTTGGGCACGCCGTTCAAACAGCTTGCGATAGTGTGCCCCTTTTTCCGGCATGATAAAGGATTCGTGTTCAAGGTAATCGAAATTTACCCTACGCATATCGCTTAAAGGATGGCTGGGGGCCGCGACCAGTTGAAGCGTCTCTGACCAGAGTGAGGTTGAGGCCAAGCTGGGGATATCAAATGGAGATTCGAGGACGATAGCGGCGTCGATCTCCCCTTTTCTAAGCGGTTCTAGCATGTAGGTGCTCGGCCGGGCCACAATAATTTTGACTTGCACCTTGGGGAATTGCTGATGGTACTGTTTTAAGATTTGTGGCATTCGGTAGGAACAGACCGATTGAACGATGCATACCGTTATCTGCCCGGAGAGAGGGGTTTCTTCACTGTCGGCTGCTTTGGCTTTCGCAGCAAGGTCAAGCAACTGTGTGGCGTATGCTAAGAATTGCTTGCCTTGTGAGCTCATCACCGCATATTTGCCGATTCGGTCAAATAGATCGTAACCGAGCTCCGCTTCTAGTGCTTTGATGTGGGCCGAGACGGTCGGCTGGGCCAGGTCTAATAGCTCCGCAGCTCGTGAAAAACGGCCGGATTGAGCGATACTGACAAAGGTGGCAACATGTTTTAAATCGATCATGGGGCGAAAATATATCACAAAATCTAATCAAAGTTATAGGGAATATATTATTGATAACGATCATTCGGCTTGTTAAACTTTTGTTTATCTTGAATAGAACAAGAGAAGGATTTAAACCATGATTCAACCTGCGCAACCGGCCGAAGAAAAGGCTGAAAAAAAATATAATTTGATCGACGCTGACGTGCACCATATCTTGCCAGGATTTTCGACTCTGATGCCCTACATCGAACCAAGCTTGCGCCGCCGGATTGAACTGGCAAGCAATGCGAGAGCGGAAGCACGAAATAATTTTCAAATGCCTCGTCGAGCTTACTTTAATCCACTAAGCACCGCCCGGGTTGACACGATGGATGAGGATGGGACAAACCATGCTTCAATTCCGCAGCGGGTGAAAGAAGATCTGCTTGACCGATACGATATTACCTACGCGATTTTGATGGGCAATGATCTAACAACGCTTTCAGGCATGCCAGATCCAGACTTGGCGGCCGGAATCGCCCGTGCATACAACGATTGGACTGATAAAGAGTGGATCAGCTACGACAGCCGTTTCAAACACTCGATCTGGGTGGCCCCGCAAGACCCGATCCAAGCGGCAGCCGAAGTCGAGCGTTGGGGCGATGACCCCAATGTGGTGCAAGTTGCGATTGGCCAAATGGATATCTTGGCTGGAAAGAAACACTATTGGCCCATTTATGAAGCGGCCGCTAAATATAACTTGCCGGTGGGTTTTCATGTTGGGGCAGAGTCGGCCGGAAACAACAGCCATCAGCTCGCGGTAGGGGCGCCAACCCATTACATTGAATTGCAAACCGGCCTGATATCGATCGGTATTCAAAATACGATTAGCTTGGTGTGCGAAGGGGTCTTTTCACAGTTCCCTACGCTCAAAGTGGGATTGCTCGAATATGGCTGGACATGGCTGCCTGGGCTGATGTGGCGTTTAGACCGAGAATGGCTTTCGTTCAGGACCGAAGTGCCGTGGGTCACAAAGCCACCCAGCGAGTACATCAAAGAGCATATCCGTGTGGGGTCTCAGCCATTAGAAGCACCGAGTCAGCAGCATTTGCATCAGACATTAGAAATGATGTCGGCCGAAAAGATGATGCTTTTCGCCACAGACTATCCCCATTGGGACTTTGATGACCCGAACTACGTGATGCGTAAATTGCCCGAACATATGCGCAAAGCGATCGCTTATGAGAATGCCCGCGAACTTTACGGACTATAACCATGCCCAAAACTAAACAAAAACATGAAATCTGCCCGCTGGATGAACTTCAACCCGGGCAGCGTAAAATCGTACAAATCGGCAAACGCTCGATCGGGGTCTTTAATATTCATGGTGCCTTGCACGCGGTGAAAAATGTTTGTCCTCATCAAGGGGCTGAACTCTGTCGCGGTGCGGTGGGGGGAACCATGCTTCCTTCAGATCGGCCGGGCGAATACAACTATGCGCTGGATGGTCAGATTTTACGCTGTCCGTGGCACTTCTGGGAGTTTGACATTACGACCGGAGAAATGGTTTTTGTGCCGGATCCTAAACGGGTCAAAACCTATGATGTGGGTGTTGAAACGAGCTCGTGTGAACATGATCACGAAGACCCACGTTTAGAAAAATATGAAGTAGGTGTCGAAAATAAAGTTGTGGTTTTGTACCT
The DNA here is from genome assembly GCA_020629055.1 of Chloroflexota bacterium. Classification (GTDB taxonomy): domain Bacteria; phylum Chloroflexota; class Anaerolineae; order Promineifilales; family Promineifilaceae; genus WTJY01. The sequence continues at coordinate 279 of JAHDEB010000362.1, read as the reverse complement.
TTAGGGGAGATTCTGACCCTCGAGCGTTAATCGGGCGCCGATATCATTAGATTGCACAATTTTTAGGGGGCCTGGTCGGGTTTTGCCTGCCGGTATCGCATGCTGTCTTAATTCTGTCACATTGTTTGGCTATCGTAGATTCAAATAAGCATTCGAGCTTCAATGTTTTTAGAAGTTCTGTCAGGACCATCAATTAACCCCACAAGTTGTGATTGATGAGCTTGCTTTGGCCCAATTGGACATTCTTGATGAGTTAGTTGCTAATGGACGCTTGAGTGA
>JAHDEB010000131.1:14584-17477 GCA_020629055.1 Chloroflexota bacterium | reverse complement strand
TTTTGTTTTAAATGATGGAACATTGATGATGGGTTTCTGAATGAGATTGGTCGCGAGACATCTGCCCAAGATCGTTGCCCCTGTGTACTGACATGCTGGTTTGGCACGCCAGTTAGGGATTAAATTTTTAATGTGCGTCTCAAATTTCTTTGAGTTTGCTCTAGAGATCATGGCGAGAGTCGAACTCGCTTATGCTGATTTGCAATCAGCCGCCTATCCGGTCGGCCACATGATCGTGCAATCTGCTGTTACTTTGGCGAAAGCTGGTTTTGCTATTGCGTCTTGTGTTTGCAGAAGATCTAGAATTTGGGCAACAAAAAAGCCGCCCAGTGGTTCTTCGCTTTTCGGCCGAAGAGTCTTTGGCGGCTGGCTGATCAAAATTGATCAGCTGGGTGAGTTCACTTTGGTGAACTCAGACCTTGTGGAGTGAATCACTTAATTATCTAGTGATCCTCCTTGCCGCCTTGTGCGCATCGTGCCGCCTAAGCGTCCCGCCGAGAAATCTCGGCCGGGTTGCCATCCGAGTGATTCACTCGGACTAACAGTGGTTATGGGTTGGATTTGAATCATGCTCCTTTGCAATCGACCTTGAACTGGTTGGCCAGCCGGACACAAAAATGTTTGCCCAAAGACTCGATAGGCTAGTGCATGATTCGGTTTGAGGGGATTATGTTTTGCAAACATTTGTGATATTTCTCCGGTCGTTGGCTGTTAAGCTGATTGAATAAATTTTCGATTCACTCATTCAGCCACTCAGCTATTTAATTTTTGGCTCTAGGCCTTGTGCCTTGGACTCTATTTCGAGTCACACCAGGCACCTTGTTATAAATTTTTTTGATTTTGGTCCCGTACTCAACGTTTTGAGCATCTGGCAGACCCGATAAATAATTTGAAAAATTGACTAGAAAACAAAAACGCGGACCTCGATTCCGAGAGTCCGCGCTCAAAAAGACGTTTGGATGTTGGTTAATCCTTATCTTTTTTCACCTCTCAGAGTTGAGGTTATGAGCGCGGCTAGCATATGACGGCCGACACAGTTTTGACTGTGATCTGCTGGCAAATATTCGGTTCCTGTCGGTTGAATAAAATTCGTCATTTTGTTTCCGTAAAATTTTTATTTGTGGCCCGCTGTGTGAGCCGATGAAATAGTGACAAAAATTTTTTTAAATGTCAACCCCCAAAATTTGAATTGGATTAGAGCTAGGAATTCTTTACCAGAGGTAAAGGGGTGAAAAAATTCGTCAGAAATTGGGCCAAAATGGGGTCGAGAAAAATGTTAAAAAATCAGTGCGCGGGAATTATTTAACATTTTAGCTGGTGAATTTAATGGCTTTAGGAAGTTCAATAATCTTCTGAAACCTTATGATTTCAGAATGTAATCGGCCCCTTTTTCAGCGATCATCATCGTGGCAGCGTTGATGTTGCCGGCTACAATTTCAGGCATGACCGATGCATCGATAACGCGCAGGTTTTCAACCCCGTGGACGCGCAAGTCTGGGGCTACAACGGCCATATCATCGATACCCATTTTGCAGCTGCCCGCGAAGTGCCACGTGGTGCCTAAATTGTTTCGTAGCCACTCTAATATTTCTTCGTCTGTTTGAATATCGCGGCCCGGTTGAATTTCGGCCGTCACATAATTTTGATAGACGCTAGTTTGCATGAGCCGACGGACCAGTTTCACTCCATCGAGAAAGCTTTGCCGGTCTTGTTGCTGTTCAAAATAGAGGGGTTGGATGATCGGGTGAGCTAGCGGGTTGGTTGATTGCAGTCGGATGTGCCCTCGGTCTTTCGGCCGACAGAGACTCATCGTCATATAAAAATCCCCACCGATCGGGCTGTGGTGCGGTACCGGGCTTGAATACAGCTGCATGTCGGGCAGTTCATACTCCGGCCGCGTGCGCACAAATCCGCCGACAGATCCCCAACTCATGGTGTACAGCCCCGTTCTTGACGCATCAAATTCGTGGGCGGCCGCCTGCAAAACATCTTCCGGAATCCGCATCGATGGCGAGCCACTATAGCTCATGACAACCTGCGGGTGATCGTGTAGATTTTCCCCTACGCCGGGTAGATTGACGGCGACAGGGATCCCCATCTGTTTTAAATGATCTGCTGGACCGATGCCTGAGAGTAAGAGGAGCTGGGGTGAATTAACCGCCCCGCCACTTAAGATAATTTCCTTGGCGGCCGAGGCTTGTTTAAGCTCTCCTTTGTGCACGTATTCAACACCGGTCACGCGGTTGCCATCTATTAAGATTTTTGTGACTTGGGCATACGGCACCGCGATGAGGTTGGGTCGGTTAAGGGCCGGTTTGAGCCAAGCGTCGGCCGCTCCCCAGCGTTCGTTGTTTTTGCGCGTGTATTGATACCGGCCGATCCCGTCTTGAGTTTCTCCGTTGAAGTCGGGGTTGAACGCTAGGCCAAATTCAAGACCGGCATCGATAAAGCGCTGCATGTTTTCAGCCACGGGCGAAACTTCCGGAAGCTTGTCGATATAAAGTTCTCCGCTTGTGCCGTGATAATCATCTTTGATTTGTTGTTGGTTCTCTGATTTTTTGAAGAAAGGGAGCACATCTTCGTAGTTCCACTCTTCGTTGCCCAGTTCGGCCCAGCGATCAAAGTCCCATTTTGCACCCCGAATGTAGATCATGTTGTTGATGGCGCTGGAGCCGCCGAACGCTTTGCCACGGGGCCAATCTAGTCTACGATCGTTCAACTTTGACTGGGGTGCCGTTTGGTATTGCCAGTCGACCTCTGTGCCAAATAGGCTGCGCCATAGCCAAGGGACACGCATTTCGGGCAATGGCTCAGGGCCACCTGCCTCGAGAACAAGAACGCTGTTTGCTTCGTTTTGGGACAGTCGGTTGGCGAGCAAACATCCGGCCGAACC
>JAHDEB010000131.1:0-14484 GCA_020629055.1 Chloroflexota bacterium | reverse complement strand
CGCTGTTTGCTTCGTTTTGGGACAGTCGGTTGGCGAGCAAACATCCGGCCGAACCTGCACCGATAATGATATAATCATGCATGCGTGTAATTGTCTGCAAAAAATAAAATTAGGCGAGTTAGACCTTGGTTTTGCTGGGTTTGAGAGAGAAATCGGTAATACGGAGCGCAAGGCCGGTATCTCGGTTAGGGGTCTGATATAGTAGCCACAACGTCAAAGGTGGATGGCCGGGACGAATTGGTGGAATTAGTCTTTGTGTCGTTTTAAAACCTAGCAAACTTAGTTTGGTCAAACAGTAGACCAATTCAGTTTTAAATTTACAGATACGAGAAATAAGAATGGACCATAGAATTTGTTTTGTAGGGGATTCGATGACACAGGGGACGTGTGACCCAGAGTATTTGGGCTGGACCGGCCGTGTCGCCCAAGCGTCACGCGCGGCCGGTAATAACTTAACCGTCTATAACTTGGGTATACGCCGAAACACCAGTCGCGATATGCTGTTGCGCTGGCAATCAGAATGTTTTGCTCGTTTAAGGGAAGGTGACAAGCGATACACCGTCTTTTGTATGGGTGCAAATGATATGACCAGCGAAGGGGGGCAGCTGCGCATACCGGAAAATGAAAGCGTGGCGAATTTTGAGGAAATAGTCGAAACAGCGAACCAAAATTATGAAACGCTGGCCATCGGCCCGTTTCCGGTTGGGGAGCCCGAACAGGATGACCGCATCGACCAGTTGAGCGAGCTTTATGCACAGACGGCCGCCGCCTTGCGTGTGCCTTATTTGCCCGTGTCACACATTCTGCGAAATAGCGATGTTTGGCAAAAAAGCGTGGCAGAGCAGGATGGGTGTCACCCTGGTGCGGCCGGATATGCGCTGGTCGCAGAGATGGTTTTGAGTTGGGATGCTTGGTGGTTTAAGAAATAGTTAAATTGTTTTTTGAAAGCTGTTTGGACCAAACGTATAGTTGGTTTCATCGGTTAAAGATTGATACGAAACCCCTTCGGCCGATACAACTTCAATCATCCCATCGATCGCCATTTGTGGCCTGCGAACCTGGTCTAAAAATCGACCCATCTCATCGACTGGTAAATGGCGTAAATACTGCCGATAGATCTCCGCTTTTTCGAGCGCAACCGCTTCCCATTTAGAGCCACGCCAGCGGATCGCAAAAAATGCGCCATTGGCGATCATTCCGATCGCTAACGCATACCAGACCCCAGTCGATCCAAATCCGAGAGGATGAGCCAATAGCCATGATAATGGAACCGATATTCCGATAAGCGTTGTGATTGCAGCATACATGCCTGGTTTCGTATCCCCGGCTCCACGCAGCGCACCGTTTACGACCATCGATATGGCAGCGACAGGCAGCACAACGGTATTGATTCTAAGATAGGCGACACCTGCTGCTAAAAGGATCTCATCTGCGCTAGGGTCAAACAGGCGAACAATTTGTGGTGCAAATATCGCCATCGGAACAACCACAATAACCATAATTGTGACCCCTAAAAAGATGGCGATGTTCCCCCGCTCACGCGCTTCGTTGACCTGCCATTTACCCAATGCTCGGCCGACTAAGCTGGTCGAGGCAACATTAATCCCTAAAACAGGCAAGACACCTAGTGATTCAACCTGAATGCCGATCGCTAAGGCGGCAGCGCCTAATGATCCGATCTCTGTAGAGGTAACGATGCCGATAGTCATGAGTCTGGCCCCATTGCGTACAATGCCCTGCAGACCAGAGGGCAAACCGATGGCTAAAATATCCCAAGTCATTTGCCAGTCGGGCCACCAGCTAACCGGCTCTTTATTCGCTCGAAATTTGATTAGATTCCGGCCGGAGCGAATGATGTAGACGGCGATGACGACCCCCAAAAAGCGAGAGATGACGGTGCCCATCGCTGCCCCGTCTAGCCCATAAGCTGGGATAGGGCCCAAACCGAAAATTAAAATGTAGTTGAAAATAATATTGAGGATGTTGAGGCTACCTGTTAGCAGGAGAGGTGTAATCGTGTCGCCCGCCCCTTGCATAATGCGATTGATGATTAGGTTAAGAACGAGAAATGGGGTGCCTAAAAATAAGAGCTGAAGGTAGCTAGTGCCTAAATTTGTCGCGAGAGGATCACCCCCTGCGTTTATGAGAGACAAGATCGGCCGTGCACCAAAATAGCCGATGAGGCCAAGCGGTATCGAGATTAAAATGCCAGAAATGACTGATTGGCGGACAACAAAGCTCATGCGGACCGGGTCGCGCGCACCACGGGCTTGAGAGATTAGGCTCATCCCTCCCGCTGAAACCGCCAATAGTGCCACAAGCACGAGTAGGCGAAACGCATTGCTCATGCCGACAGCCGCGATTGCGATAGGGCCTAAGCGGCCGACCATCAGCGTGTCAACAATGCTAACAAGCGTTTGGAGTAGATTGGTGAGTATAACGGGCCACGCAAGCTTAACGACCTCTTTCAGTATGGGGAGATGCTTTTTTATGTTAGCTTTTGGCAGCAACGAGCACCTCCATTTGGTTTAGGCATTGCTTCAGACTGCAAGTTAATCCAAACCGAATTAACTTGCAGCTGAGTCATACAATTTGGGGCTAGCCTACTTTCTTAGGCCGTGGTTTTTTGCGAGCTTTGCCACGCGCACTGCTGTTGCCGCCACCTTGTGGCCGGTTGCCACCACGGTGACGATTTCTGCTGTTTTGTCGTTTGCGTCTGTCCTGCGCATGTTGCCCGCTCGATTTTGGGGCACCTTTCGGCCAAGGATTTTCTGGGTCAAACCCTTCATAATCGAATCCTTCTAACCCGCGCAGCTCAAGCGGCTCTTCTAATAAGCGTTCGATTTTGCGGATCATCGGCAGATCTTCGCCCGTTGCAAAGGTGAATGCTTCACCCGACTGTTTCGCTCGTCCTGTCCGGCCGATGCGGTGAGTGTATGCATCTACGGTGTCAGGCATATCAAAATTGATGACATGGGTAATGTCTGACACGTCGATGCCTCGGGCCGCGATGTCAGTCGCGATCATCATGTCGTACTTCCCTTTGCGGAACCCTTCCATCGCTTTTACACGCTGGCTTTGGCTCATATTGCCTTGCAGGGCCGCCACGTTATACCCTTTTTTGCTCAGGTCGCGGGCTAGATTTCGCGCCTTGTATTTGGTGCGGGTAAAGATCAGCATGCGGCCGAACTTTAAATCTTGTAACAGAGCCCGCAGCAGCTTGTTTTTCTGCTTTTGGGTGCATGGGTAAAGCGCATGAGAGACTGTTTTGGCCGGGGCGATCATACCGATTTTGACGGTAACCGGATCTACCAAAGTTTCATCGGCCAAATGGCGAATGTCTTTTGGCATGGTGGCTGAAAATAGTAGATTTTGGCGTTCTCTTGGCAATCGTTTAATGATGCGGCGAATGTCTGGCAAGAATCCCATGTCAAACATCCGGTCAGCCTCATCTAGAATGAGAACCTCAACATGCGACAGGTCGATGTGTTTGTCGTTGTGCAGGTCGAGCAGACGGCCGGGGCAAGCGACGACAACTTCAACTCCCCGTTTGAGTGCGTCGATTTGTGGTTTTTTGCCAACGCCACCATAAATGGCCAGCGAACGGATTTTTGTTTTTTTGCTAAGGGCCAAGCTTTGCTGATAAATTTGGTCAGCTAGCTCGCGCGTTGGGGCCACAACTAAAACGCGAATTTTGCGCAGTGGGCCGGTGGTCAGCATCTCGAGAACGGGTAGTAAGAAGGCGGCTGTCTTGCCTGTGCCGGTTTGGGCCAGGCCAAGCACGTCGTGCCCGCCAATAATCTCTGGGATGGCTTGTTCTTGAATAGGGGTAGGCGTGGTAAAGCCCATCGCCTGGATACCCGCTTGTATGCGCGGGTCAAAGTCAAATTGATCGAATGTCACGTATGTGTTCCAAGCTTCTTGATTTCAGGCATGGCGGGTGAAAAAATCGGCCGCGAAAGCTCGAGTGAAGCGTTATTTTTAAGAGGTTTAAAAAAGGGGTGCTGGTGGCTCCAACATTTGTAAAGTTGGGATTATAGGTGAGTATAGCGGTTTTGATGGGTGCGGGTCAACTGATCTAAAATAGAAAAGTCATATTCTTTGATAGTTCTTTTTGTTCTCGTTAAGGTTAGACCGAATTATGGCTACTAAAACAGAACAAGGGGGGGAAACTACCCGCGTTGACCTGCTTTGGCTAAACTTTGCGATGATCTTTTTGTCGGGACCGTCGCTTTTTGCCAAAGCGATTCAGCTGCCGCCCCAAACGATCGTTTTCGGCCGAGCGGGGTTGGCTGCAGTGACGCTCTATCTTTTCTTCTTGATCTCTAAGCAATCTTATCAGCTTGAAAGTCGCCAAGATCGCCGCATGATTTTGTTGATGGGGGTGCTGATGGCGGCCCATTGGGTCGCTTTGGTGCAGTCGATTCAAGTCGCATCGGTAGCGATAGGGATGATTGCAGTTCACACCCATCCGATTATCACGATATTGCTTGAACCGTGGGTATTTAGCGAGAAGTTTAAATGGCGCGACTTAGGGTTTGGGGCGATGGTGCTGCTTGGGGTTGTCGTGCTGGTGCCCGAGCTGTCGTGGAGCAATGAAACGGTGCAAGGTGTGACTTGGGGAGTCTTGTCCGCCTTACTGTTTGCGATTCGTAATGTTTACAGCCGCCGATACGTACGCAAGTATCCGGGCACGGTGGTGCTTTTTTATCAGATGGTTGTGGTCGCGCTGGTGCTCGCGCCGCTGTTGGTCACCACGCCGGTTGATTGGCCGGAATTTTTCTCGTGGAAGATGTTGGCGCTGGGGGTGATTTTTACCGCTGGCGGACACAGCATTTACGTCGGGGCGATGAGCAAGTTTAAAGCCAAAACGGTCGGTATCGTTTCGGTGGCGCAGGTGCCGTACAGTATCGTGCTCGCTTTCTTTTTATTGGCCGAGGTGCCGACATGGCGCGCTTTTGTGGGCGGTGCGATTATCTTGGGTGTGGTAGCGGCCGAGACTATTTTTGGCGATTGACGGCCGTTTATATTTATGAATGGGCCTGTGCCGTTTGCCAGCGACGCATGGGCATTTTGACTTGCCCCTGCTGAAAGCCCTGCATAATCTTTTTAGTTAGATCAAAAGTCGCATTTTCACGGTCTTGGGGCATGATGTTGGCTTCGAGCAACAGCTCTATCGCGGTTTCTCTCATCTTAACAACATGGGCACCAGATGATGGTTCGGCGATTACAAATTCGCTGTTTTCGGCCGCACGATTCATGATGTCTAAGGCGTGCTCGATATCGGCGTCGAAGTCGACAAAAAAGCTCAATTCCAGTTCTACATAATCCCGGGTTGAAAAGTTGATGATTTTCCCATCTGTAATGTCTCGATTGGGCAAAATCACTGTTTCATTTTCAAACGTGATAAGACGGGTCTGCACGATGGCGATGTCTTCTACCCGGCCGCTGATGTCAGCGATTTCAACATAGTCGCCGACCTTGAACGGGCGCAGCATAATCAAAATAACCCCGGCCGCAAAGTTGGCCAAAGCCCCTTCCATGGCCAAACCGGCCGCTAAACCGGCCGCGCCGATGATGGCAACGATCGAATTGGTGTCTACGCCGATTTGATCCAGGGCGGCCATAAGCACAAAGACCAAAATCGCATAATAGACTAAGTTAATGACAAAACGGCCTAAAGTGGCGTCCATGTTGGCTTTGTCTATCGTGTTTTGAGCGATGCGCCGCAAAAATTTGGCGATTTGATACCCGATGAAAAAGATGGCGATTGCCGCGAGTATTTTTGAGCCAAAGGTCGTTATGAGTTCAGGGCCTTGTTGTAAGATTGAGCTGAGAAAGTCCATAAAGTTTTGTCCTTGAAGGTTATGTTGGTCGTAATAGGATGTTTTAGGAACGAAATGTAAAAATAGCGTGGTTCTTGAAATGTCAGATGATTGATCTTGGCTTCCTAACACGAGTTACGTGTTAAACGGGTGCGAAGTTTCAAAAATCTGTAGTCTATGCCTCTTCAATTTATTCGTGGCGGCATCATTTTAGGGAAATCGTAGGTTTTGCAAAGACATTCAGGATTATTTTACTATTCATTTTCAAATCCAGCTGAACTTTTGGCCTTGGGACAATGACGGGTATCCCCTTGAGGTTATCTAAAGTTCACCCCTTAATCAGTCGATTCTGGCATGGTGGCAACTTGGGTTAACTAGGATAAAGTAGAGGACGCTTACAAAATTTATTTTAATTAGGATATCAAATGCCAGAGCTCGATTTAAACTTTGTCCGTTCGCAATTTCCAGCATTTTCAGAACCATCTTTAGATGGATGGTGCCACTTCGAAAATGCAGGGGGATCTTACCCTTGTAAACAGGTGGTAGAGCGCTTAAACAACTTGTACACCCGCGCCAAAATTCAACCTTATGGCATCTCGCCCATCCAAATTGAAGCCGGGCAGGCGATGGATGACGCGTATGAGAGGCTTGCCGGTTATTTAAATGTTGGCGTAGACGAGGTCCATTTTGGCCCATCGACATCGGCCAATACGTATGTACTGGCGCATGCTCTGCGCGGCATGTGGGAAGATGGGGATGAGATCATCGTTTCTAACCAAGACCATGAGGCCAATGCTGGGGCATGGCGACGCATGGCCAGTATGGGGATTGTGGTTAAAGAGTGGCGCGTGCATCCTGAAACGGGCCATTTGGACCTGAATGATCTGCATGGGCTGATTACAGATAAAACCCGCATGATCGCTTTTCCGCATGCGTCTAACGTTGTGGCCGAAACAAATCCGGTAGCAGAAATCGCTGCGATCGCACATGCGGCCGGCGCTATTTGTGTAACAGACGGGGTTGCCCAAGCCCCTCATGGGTTACCAGACGTACAAGCGTTGGGTGCAGACATTTATATGTTCTCGACCTATAAAACTTGGGGACCCCATTTAGGTTTAATGACGGTCAAACGTGATTTGCTCAAGAAGATGACCAATCAGAGCCATTATTTTAACGATGGCAAACCACGAAATATGATCACCCCTGCGGGGCCAGATCATGCTCAAATCGGGGCTGCGGCCGGTATTGCTGACTATTTAGATGCGATTTATGCACATCATTGGGATGATTTTGACAGCACCCCGATCGCGGAACGCGGGCGCAAAGTGCACGATCTATTTGCTGTCCATGAAAAGAAACTGCTAGCCAAATTAATGGGCTGGCTAACCGCTCGTGACGACATCAAAATGGTCGGTACGGCTGATCCTGAACTGCGCGCCCCGACGGTGTCATTTGTCCCGTTAAAGAAAAAGCACGCCGACATTTTAGCTACGTTAAACGACCATAAAGTAATGGCGAAATCGGGCGACTTTTATGGTGTTCGGCCGCTGCAGGGGATGAACATCCCGCTTGATCCAGGTGTGGTACGTGTCTCATTTTTGCACTACACCACAGAGGGTGAAATTGATCAGTTGATTGGTGGCTTACAGGTCGCTTTAGATTAGGAATTTAATTTTAGTTGGGAGTTGGTGCAGGCAAGATCTGACAGGTTTTTAAAACTTGTCAGATCTTTTTATTGTTTTAATTTTCGAGGTGGGCAGGGGCGACTCATTTTCACTACCTATCTGTCGTATAAACACAGATCTTTGTAAAAATGAGTCGCCCTTACTGAATTGAGCGGGTCTAATTTTCAACGACAACGACACCGGTTTGTACCCCATAAGGAAGCGTTTCCCCTCCCTCATTTGCGAAGGTTGGCACTTCGCTTACAACCAGGTTGGCACTCCCCGTAGAGAGCCCTTCGGCCGAAATGGTCGCATACACAAAGTCAGACGTTAGCCCCTCTGCGTTGATGCCAGCTATCCTAAGTTCTCCCTGTACCGAAAAATTGCAAACGCCTAAAAATTCTGGCACTTCGCAGGCGGTGATGGTTAGGATCGCTGGGTCATAGGTCAAGTTGATTGTCGCAGCCCCTAGCGCCCCATCTGCCCCGATGATGGCCAGATCAATGTCGGCCGAAGTTCCAACCGCTATCGACAAATCTGGGATAATCATTTGAATGGTGGTGGCATCAGGTTGCACGGCCGTCGTTGGCGTTGAATCAACCGTGGTCAAAGCCCCCTCGCTGGTGGCGTCAACTTGTTCTTGAAGATCTGGTGGTTGACTGTCACAACCGATAAGCGTGGCAAGGGCAAACAAGATGAGTAGACAATAGGTATCCGGGCGGCCAAGATGCTGGCCTAAAAATCTTTTTTTCATGTGGGGATTTTACCTGAAAACCGGGATATGTTGGCTAAAGATCATGATGAGCGAATAACCGAGCTTTATTGTCAAAAGAAGTCTACACAGGTTAACAATTGTCGTGAATCAGACTGACCTCATCAATGATAAAAGGGGTTTGATTCGAGCTTGTGTGCAGCCACAGCCTGATTTGGGTTGCGCCTGCAGGAGCTGTGCTGGGCAGGCTAAACACACCGATATCGGCCGTTGGCGGAATCCGCACCAAACTTTTCCCAACTTCTATGCCGTTTGCATCTAAATAATCGATACCGGCGCCGACCCATAAAGGAGAACCGGTGAGTTTATATTGTCCGGAAAAGGTGAATGTGTCTCCTGGGGATGCGGGCAAAATCTGCAAAACTCGGCCGTTGGCGATTGATAAGCTTGAATTACCAATGATCGAGTCAGATAACAACGTTGCCGGTGGTGCGCTCGGATCCCCTTGCTCTGTCCAATCTGCCAGCCCGTTTTCAAACCCACCGTTCAAAGCGATTTCACAATTGTTTGTCTGATCGACCCCTTGGGTTGTGTCTAAGGCATCTACTGAAACGGTTCCCACTGACGCCGTGAAACTAAGATTGGATGCTGCCTCATCGCTTAACGTGACCGGCTGAGTCAAAGTTATTTTCGCATCGCCCGCATTCTTACCCACAACGGTTACTGTGGCAAAGGTGATATCACCGGCCGAGCCGCTGGGGCTAATGCCACCGATCGAAATTTTTCCTGGGGATTGAATATTGCACGACCCGATAAACTGCTTTTGTTGGCAATCGGAGATCGTGATGATCGCTGGATCATAGGTGAAGAAAAGTGTCGCTGCACCGATTAGTTGACTGCCCGATTGTAGAACAATGTCGATGTCATCGGTTTCGCCAACGGTGAGGGTTGTAGAATCGACGCGAATTTGAACCGGCGCCGTTTGGCCGAAGGCGGATGAAAGTGGCTGAATGAGAACTGTGCTGATTGCAAAAAGGCAAATTTGGAAAAAGAGAGGTAATTTTGAGGGCATAATGATTTCTCGCTGACCACATTGTAGCGATTTCAAATCTTTGTCTCGAGCTTTTTGATACGACTTTTAAGCTATTGATCTAGGCCCACAGCATACCCCTTTGTACTTTCTGCCCCTATTACAAAAAAAGCGGCCGATTCTTGTAAAAGAACCGGCCGCCTTCTCCCGTTTATCTGTTTTGTGGAAATCGGGCTTAGTCAGCCGCGGTCATAACGGCACGTTTGTCTTGCAGATTTTTAACCCGCTCAATCGCCCGTACGATCAGGTTACCCATGGTGCTGACATCTTCTTTGTCTAAGAAAACGGGCAGGCGTAAGTCACAAGCGGTTCTCAGCATCGTTTCGGTCATCGGCAACTCGTCGTCGCTGGTATCCAAATAGCGCCAGTTCCAAAAACAGCGGGCGTTGTCTTCTTGCATCCCAAATACAGCGATTTTGATCCCTTCTTCGGCCGCAGTTTCAACAAAGCTCCGAATTTTTTCACCCGTTAAGCCACGTAAGTTAAATTGAATTGAATTAGGGACCGGCAGTTCATTTTCAACCCGATCCGGCACATCGATGTGTTCAGAGCTGTTTAAAATGTTGGCGATGGTGAAATAGTTGTCCCGGAACTTGTTTCCTTTGATGTCGATGTTCGGGATCTGCGGCCGAGCGATGGCCGCTGTAACTTCGTTCATACGCATGTTGTATGCAGGGTAGAAGCCCTGGTATTTTTCCAACAGGTCCGGCCGATCAAAAAATTGTTTCGCCCACTGTTTTTCATAGGCCCCGGCCAAAATAATCGCTTTAGCCATGATGTGTGGATCGTTGGTGGTCAGCATACCGCCTTCACCCGCGTTAATCATTTTGGTTGATTGGAAGCTAAACGCACTCATTTGCCCAAACGTACCTGCTTGCTGCCCGTTCCATGTGTTGCCCAATGCGTGGGCCGCGTCTTCCATTAGGACGATGTCGTTCGCTTCGCACAGCTCGACGATTTTTCCCATTTCTGCCAAATGGCCCCGCATGTGTGACAGTAGAAAATATTTTGCGTCCGGGTTATCAGCGATCTTTTGCTCGAGGTCGGCGATGTTGACGACGTAGTTGTCATCACATTCAACCAAAAGGGGTTCAGCACCAGCATGCACAATGCTCGATGGAACGGCGGTAAAGGTGAAGGCTGGCATCAGCACTTTGTCACCTTTTTCGATGCCGGCCGCCATTAGGCCGATAAAAATTGCGCTACTGCATGAGGTAACACCGAGAGCGTATTTGACCCCTAAATATGCAGCAAACTCTTTCTCGAGTAGGGCGGTTTCAGACTCTTCGGCCGTTTTGCCCCCATAGCGGAATAGTTTTGCCGATTTCATAATTTCTTCTACCCGTCCGAATGCTTGGCTGGGGATCGGGTCTGGGATGGTGAGGTCTTTGTGGAAGGTTTTACGGCCGCCGTCGATTACGAGCGGTTCGAGATTTTTGGTTTGGGTCATAAGATTTCCTTTTTGGACTGCCGATTTAAGATTTTGGATTAACGATTGTGTCCCCTGTTGAGCAACTTTTCGCAAATCGCAAATCTAAAATCCAAGATCTTTTTTCGCAATTTCAACAGAATTAAACACTATTTTCGCTAAATTGGCGAAAAAACAACATTATTCTGTCAATAAAGCTAAAAACCCGAGTTCCGCCGATTGGTTACGGTAATTGTCTTTTCCTTGCGTAGAAGCCAAGATAGGCTTTAATAATGGCCTCAAGCTCTCTTAAACGATTAAGCAATCGCCTTTGAGCTGCGCGGCGATTCTCGAAGCCGACTCAGCTGCTTTAAAGCGATCAACCCACATAAAATCTCATGACATTTCAAGCAGACTACATTGAACGCGTTTACGCAGGCGTTTTAGGCAAACTAATCGGCGTTTACCTCGGCCGGCCGTTTGAAGGCTGGTCCTACGAGACGATCATGGAACGATTGGGAGAAATCAACTACTACGTTCATGAAAAGCTCGACGTCCCCCTGATCGTGACCGATGATGACATCAGTGGCACCTTCGCATTCTTAAAAGCGATGCCCGATTGTGGTGTGATAAAAGGTGTTTGATCGTGGTCACAATGCAGCAAAAGTCAATGTTACTGTCACTATTCCTGTTTTTGCTGGTCGCCTGCGCCGGTATGGCTGAACCAGTTGTGTCGAGTGACGCAGAGATTTATGAAGATCGATTACACGGCATGTGGCTGGGTTCAACCATCGCCAACTGGACCGGCTTGCGCACAGAAGGGGTGCGGAATGAGCCTCCGTTTTACACCGATGATGATTGGGGCCAAGTGCTGCCGGTCCGCTGGAGCGATGAGTCGCTGCCGATAGAATTTGTCTTTCAAGAGCCATGGTTGGCCGATGACGATACGGACATCGAGTACGTTTATTTACACCTGATGGACTTACACGGTTCTCCGCTGCTCTCGGCCGAACAAATCGCTGATGGATGGGAAAAACATATCAACCACCATATTTGGGTGTCTAATCAAAAGGCGCGTGATCTGATTGGCGCTGGGGCTGTGCCACCTGTCACCAGCATGTTGTCCTTGAATGAAAACTCATTGGCGATAGATGCCCAACTTACCACAGAAATTTTTGGGGCGATGGCCCCTGGTATGCCGGGGCAGGCGTTACGGTTGGCCGACTTGCCGATCCGAACAACGGCGAGCGGTTATTCGGCGCATGCTGCCCAATTTTATGTGCTGCTTTATGCGTTAGCCAGCCAAACTGACCCCAAGCAAGAGCCGAGCGATCAGATTGTATCGATGGTAGAAGAAGCCCGCGATTATTTGCCAGATCGTTCAAAATCGGCCGATATCGTTGATTTTGTGCTGGCAGATTACCTTGATAACCCAGATGTAAATGATTGGGAAAGGACGCGTGACAGAGTCTACGAACGGTACCAGCTGAATGGGGGTGCCAACGGTTTTGTCTATCGGGATTGGACCGAGTCGTCGGTTAACTTTGCGGCCGGGCTGATCGCCTTGCTTTATGGGGAAGGAGACTATAAACGCACGGTGCAAATTGGTGCGTTAACCGGATGGGATTCAGACAACGGCACCTCTTCGATGGCCGGGCTGATCGGGTTAATGATCGGCTATGATGCGCTTGTGGCACAATTCCCCGATCAAGAGATTTCAGACCGGTATCACATTGTGCGCACGCGTGATGAGATGCCCGATTACTTGGTCGATGATCCTGAAGCTGAAGACACTTTTTCGGGGATGTCGGAACGGATGATGCCCCTTGTAGAGCAGAGCATCGTTATGGCTGGTGGTTCGGCCGAAGATGGGAGATGGGTTTTGCCGACCCAACCCGGGAATAAACTAAAACAGAACCCGTACCAGACGATTTATCGCAGCAGCCATAACAACCAAGTGAGATCGGCCGGTGGCACGGTGACTGTGACGGTCAATGGGGTCACGGCTGAACACAACCAGCCTCTGATTGATGGGTTGGAGCACGATTTTTCCGGCCGAGAGATATTTGAACTGCCGTCAAGCTTTCGCATGCGGCCAGAAGGGGGGCCGGTTGAAATCGAGGTCATTTACGACCGGCCGGTTGAAACCCAAATGATCCAGCTAATCGAAGGGGGGATGGGGGGATTTAAGGAGATCGAGGTTGAACTATTGCAAAACGGGGTATGGCAACCGGCCGAGCTCAACCTCGAGCATTCTTCTCGCCCCGACTGGATGATCGCCTATGAAACCCTCGATATGGTTCTCGCGACGTCTGAAACGATTACCGGATTTAAAATAATAGGGTACGCTTCCGGTCAAGATCATGACATATCGATTGTCGAAGTAGATGGGTTTAAACAGTGGCCCCTATCATCTGAACCAAGTGAGCGAAATCAATGAAAATCGTATCTGTTGGTGAAATCACCATCGACTATTACTTGAAACAAGACTTTATTTTTGTCGGGGGAATTTCGCTGAACTTTGCGGTACAAGCCAAGCGCAGTGGGGCCGAGGTCGCCTCTTTGGTCAGCATTGTGGGGGATGAGCCGGAAGGGCGTTGGGTGTTAGATACCTTGGCCCGTGAGCAAGTTGACCATTCACATGTGGCGATGTTGGCGGGCAAGACGGCTACTTGTGATATTGAAGTTTTTAGCGATGCGGAGCGGGTTTTCCCACCGGGTGGATACCATGAAAATGCCCTGAGCCAATTAAGCCTGACGAGTAAAGTCAAAGCGTTTATAAACCAACATGACATCGTGGCTTCGCAATATAATGGAGACGAGCAAGGGTCGATTGTGATTCAGCTTTTAAAGATGCCTAAAAACGGGCTAAAAAGGGTCATCGATTTTGGTGATTGGTCTGACGGCCGCCAAAAGAATTTGCCGGAAGGGTTGTTTCAAAAAATCGATCTTGCATTCTTTAGTGGCGATGAAGACACAATCGATCGACTTCGGCCGATCGCCCAAACTGAGGCGTGTCAATTTGTCGTGACGTTGGGCGCGGCTGGCAGTGTGGCATTTACGGCCGATGGGCTGGTGCGTCAGGCTGCCATCCCCGTAGAAAACCGGGTCGATTCAACCGGCTGCGGCGATGCGTTTCAGGGGGCATTTACGGTGAATTATTTCAATAACCGGCCGATTCAAACCGCTTTAGAGGCAGGCGCTGTACATGCTTCTAAGGTGTTGACCCATTATGGGGCATTTGATCAGCCAACATATGTGCCTACGGAGTAACCGTGCAATTTTGCAAAGGGCTTCGTAACCATACAGGGTGCTAAATATTTCCCTGGATTGGGCCGGTTTTTAGCGGATTGTTCTGCAGAATGTTGATCCTTTTGTCAAATTTGACCAACCTGCTGAATAAATATGTGTCTTCGACAAGTTCCGGCACCGCCTTAACGCAAGCGTGCGATGCTCCCGAATAACCACAAAATGAGGTTCAATTTACTAGGACAACCCGCCCGGCGCATTTTTCCACACCCCGTTCACCCAGCCGTTTGTGTCATAGTCGGCCATAAATTTATCTACAAGATCGGTGTAACCTTTCGTGTCGCCGCGCATGTTGGCCCAACGCAACGTATCCAACCGCTGTTGCTCTTTGTTGCCCGCATAATTTCGTTCGTACAGTCCATGCCTGCCCGCAAATTCTGAATAAAGAGCATCCCAAACCACATTAAATAGCTTCACCCGGTCACGACCTTCTAAATTAGACCCTTGATAATAGGTGTTAATAATGTGGTCTAGCT
>JAHDEB010000130.1 GCA_020629055.1 Chloroflexota bacterium | reverse complement strand
CACTTCCCACTAACCACTTCCCACTAAGGACTAATGACCCATCCCAAAGAAATTCTCGAACGGCACGACATCAACGCCAAAAAATCGCTCGGACAAAACTTTTTATACGACGAGGCGATCCTCGCGCGTATTGCGGACGCGGCCGATGTGAACGACGCTGATGACGTGCTAGAGGTGGGCCCTGGGTTGGGTAGCCTGACCAAAGAGCTCGCTCGGCGGGCCAATCGGGTCGTTGCAGTTGAACTTGATGATCGGATGATACCGATTTTGGAAGGCGAACTTAGCGGTTTTGAAAACCTGAAAATCGTCCATCAAGATATTTTAAAAATTCGGCCGGAAGATGAATTTGCGCGTAGTCAATCATATAAAGTTGTTGCCAACGTGCCGTATTACATAACCGGGGCGATCTTGCGCCATTTGCTGCAAACAGAAGTGCAACCATCTTGCATGGTGCTGACGGTGCAAAAGGATGTGGCTGAACGGATGACCGCATCCCCTGGAAAAATGAGCCTGATGGCGGTGAGTACCCAGTTTTACGGCCGGGTACGCATGGCGTTTAACCTGTCGGCCGGTTCGTTTTACCCCAAACCTAAAATCGCTTCGAGCGTGGTTAAGATCGATGTCGACCGTCGGCCGGAAGGGGCGAAATCGGTCACCGATGACAAGCTGTTTTTTAGAATTGCGAAAGTCGGCTTTAGCCAAAAGCGGAAGCAGCTCTTGAACAACTTTAAAGGGTTAGGTCTTGAAAAAAGCGCTGTAAGCACCTGGTGCGAAGCGGCCGGTATCGACGGCAAACGGCGAGCCGAAACCCTGTCGATTGATGATTGGGTCAGCCTATATCAAACATTTCCTTCAAATTGATCTGATTTGGTAGTTGTTCAGCACCCAAACTAATTTCCCCAGATTGGGCCAGTTTTTAGTTTATCTTTCCGCAGAACACAGATCCTTTTGTCAAACTGGACCAAACTGCTGAACAATAACCTGATTTGTTGATTTGTGTGCGTGAAACGAAAGTTTTGCGGTTCTATTTGCGTCTAAATTTTAGCTTTCTAACCCTTCAATAAATATTGGATAGTAGATGGCTTGTGCACCGACCTACTGAATACCGACCCACCGATTACTAAAATAGGAGACACATTTTGGCAAATCTCAACCCACTACAGCTAACCGATTGGCGACGCACCATTTTCGAACTATACGCTGAAATTCGGAAACACAACCAAACTCCGGCCGAACTGCGCCAAAAATGGATCGAGTTTCGTTCTGTCAAAGACAATCTATTTTGGTACCACCCGATGACCCCGCTAATGCCAGAGCAACAAGCGTTAACCAACACAGCCCCATTTTATGAGTATGACCCATCTTATTGCATATGGGGCCGGTTTAACACAGACGTTGAGCAATACACGTTAGACACAGAACTGGCGGCCGATGGACTATTCAAATATACGCGTGTCGCAGAAATTGATTTCGAACTGCATGGCACGGCACAAACCTTGAATATGTATTGGATCGACGGCTATGGTGGGGCGCTCTATTTGCCCTTTGCCGATGCAACCAGCGGCCAGACAACCTACGGTGGCGGCCGATATTTGTACGATGCGATTAAAGGGGCTGACTTAGGGACGCGGGGTGATCAGATCTTGCTAGACTTTAACTTCGCCTACAACCCATCCTGTGCCTATAACCATTTGTGGAGCTGCCCGCTCCCCCCGGCCGAAAATAGGTTAGCGATTCCGATCGAGGCGGGTGAGCAGAGTTTCCCCACCGAATAGGCTTGCCTAGGCATAGCGATAAATTCACCATGTCCTGGCCATACCAAGCACCACGTGTCACTCAATGACCTGCAGGGGTGTGGATGGGCGAGTTGACAGATCTAGCCGATGAGAAATTTCACTTCGCCCAACCCGCCCCGTAATGGTAAAACAGACGGCTAAACGTGTAGCTTGTTCGTTTTCGCCGGGCGGGTTAGAGACTGCAAAGCTTGCCTCTTGAAACTGTTCCCCTGTCTCTATCTGCGCCCCTACCCTTATGCATTGGGTTTCCGCATCAAGCAGCACGATCCACGTAAACATATAAGAAACATAGACAAAACCTGTACAAGTCGAGCTTTTCATGTATTATTTTGACCGTTGCGGGGTAAAACAGCGTCGTAAACATGAACAGAAAAAGGTGTTGTCATGAAAAAGCAGATTATTGTTATCGGTAGTGGGTTTGGGGGATTATCGGCCGCGATTCGTTTGCAGGCGGCCGGGCACCAGGTCCAAATCCTAGAAAAGCGCGACATGGCCGGTGGCCGTGCTTATGTGTACGAACAAAACGGATTTCACTTTGACGGTGGCCCAACGGTAATTACAGCACCCTATATGTTCGACGAGTTGTTTGAGCTAGCTGGTAAAAACCGGGCCGACTATGTTGAATTTGTCCCTTGCGATCCGTTTTACCGAATTTACGACCACAACAAAAACTATTTTGACTATAACGGCGATACTGATTTTATCTTGGATCAGATTGAGAAGTGGAACCCGGCCGACAAACAAAACTATCTGAATTTTGTCGACGGCATCAAAGACATTTATCACACCGGTATGGATCTGATTAACACCCCGTTTTTGAAAGTCAGCGACATGATGAAAGTGGTGCCTGACCTACTGCGGCTGCAATCCTATAAAAGCGTCTATTCATATGTGAAGCAATTTATCGAAGATGATTTTTTGCGCCAATGTTTTTCATTCCATCCGCTGTTAATTGGTGGGAACCCGTTTGATTCAACGTCGATCTATGCCTTAATCCACTATTTAGAGCGGGAGCACGGGGTTTGGTATGCGATGGGTGGCACCGGTGCGGTGGTCGCCGCGATGGTTCAGCTGTTTGAAGAGCTGGGCGGCCGGATCAGTTACAACACAGAAGTTGGCCAAATTCGAGTCCTTAACGGGAAAACGGACGGTGTTTACCTGAAAGACAAAACGTTTATGGCGGCCGATGCGGTGGTCTCGAACGCAGATGTGGCATACACCTACCTGAACATGATCGATAAAGAACATCGTTCATGGATTAATTCAGACATGCGCTATAAAAATCTGACAAAATACAGCATGTCCCTGTTTGTGATCTATTTTGGCACCAAAAAGCGATATCTAGACAGCGGGCTGCGCCATCACAACATTATTCTGGGAGAACGGTACGAAAGCCTGCTGCACGAAATTTTCAACAAAAAAGAAAAGCCAAATGACTTTTCACTTTACCTGCATATGCCAACGATTACCGATCCGTCAATCGCCCCGGAAGGGCACGAGAACTTCTACGTTTTGTCGCCGGTGCCGCATAACGCATCTGGCATCGATTGGGCCACACAGGCGAAACCGTATCGGGATTCGATCATGAATTTTCTTGAGGAAAACTATCTGCCCGACCTGCAAGAAAATATCGTGGCTGAGCATTATATCGATCCGGCCCATTTTGAAGGGACGTTGAACAGTTATTTGGGATCCGCTTTTTCGGTTCAACCGGTGTTGACTCAGTCGGCTTGGTTCCGACCGCACAATCGGTCGCAGGATATCGACAATCTTTATTTTGTCGGGGCTGGCACCCATCCCGGGGCCGGTTTGCCAGGGGTTTTGGCGTCAGGCAATATTGCGGCTGGGCTAATCGGTGCAGGTGAACAGCAGTCGCTGCATGATGTGCTTGATCCTGAGCTAGCACATGGCTAAATCACTTCTTACCCATCATCTTCTGAATCAATAGAAAAAATTACATCTGGTCGCAGGTCGGCCGGTAGCGGTTACTATTCCAGCATGCGAACGATTCTAATTACCGGAGCCACCAGCGGATTAGGGCTGGAAATGGCGCGGATATTCAGGCAACAGGGTGAACGCTTGATCTTGGTCGGCCGCCGACCGCTCGACACGTTGACCGATCCGCTATTTACGGCCGATGTCTATTGCCAAGCTGATTTATCTTTGCCAGACAGCCATCGGACCATCCACCAATGGTTAACCGAGCGTGGCGTCAATCAAATCGACCTGCTGATTCACAACGCCGGTATCGGCTGGGTTGGCCCGGTCGCTGACCAAACCCCGGCCGAAATCGCAGAGATGGTCCAGGTTAATCTGAAAGCCCCTGTCGCCATCACCCACACGTTATTCAAACAATTAGAACTGGCCTCGGGCAAAATCGTTTTTGTTAGCTCAGTCGTGTCACAATTGCCGCTGCACAAATACGCCGTTTACGTCGCCACAAAAGCGGCCCTTGATGGGTTTGCCCGCAGCCTAGCGGTTGAAACCAGCGGCCGGATCGCTGTCCAGGTGCTACACCCCGGTGCGGCCAATACCGCCATGCATGCCAAAGTTGGCACCGATGAAGCGGTGTACCGCAAATACCCGTCGGCTGAAAGCGTCGCGGCCGACATGGTGCGGGCGATGGGGCGGCGCAAACGCCATATCGCTATCGGCGCGACCAACAAGCTGATGCGGTCCGTCAGCCTTGGGTTGCCCCTAATCTTTGAAAAAGCGATGCGCCAAAAAGCGGCCGAAAGTGATCAGGCTGCGGTTAAGCCCCACACTGTGGTTACCGGCGGGGCCGATGGGATTGGCGCTGCCGTGGCGCGTCGATTCGCAGCGGCTGGGCATACGGTCACAATCCTA
This sequence comes from Chloroflexota bacterium, assembly GCA_020629055.1. Lineage (GTDB taxonomy): Bacteria > Chloroflexota > Anaerolineae > Promineifilales > Promineifilaceae > WTJY01. The sequence continues at coordinate 12,837 of JAHDEB010000130.1, read as the reverse complement.
GACGTTGACGCCGAGTTGGGGCAGGCGGTAACCGCTTCAATCGGGGCCAATGCCTCTTTTATTCAGGTCGATTTATCAGATCTCGACTCTGTTCAAGATGCGGTACAACAATTGGCTAGGTGGTCCCAAGTTAGCACGTTGGTCAATAATGCAGGGATTAGTGCAGCAGGTAAATTTGAGCAGCTGCCGCTCGAACAAATGCTCAAGGTCATCGACATTAATCTGACCGGGGCCTTGGTATTGACGACGACCCTGATGCGTCAAGATCGGCTAGCAAATCAGCATCAACAAGTCTATCTCTCTTCTTTATCAAAATATGTTGGGTATCCCGGGGCGGCCGTTTATGCCGCTTCGAAGGACGGGTTGGCCGCCTTTGCCAAAACGATGCAAGCTGCTGCGGTTGCCAATAGTCGGGTCACAACCGTGTTCCCAGGCCCCACACGCACGGCGCACGCCCGCCGTTACAGCCCAGATAACAGCCGTGAAGATAAACGGATGTCGCCGGAAGCGGTTGCGGAGGCCATTTATGAAGGGGCAATGGGTAAACGTAGGCTTGTTTTTCCAGGTGCGGGTGCAAAGGTCTTCGCGATTTTCGGCCGGTTATTGCCGCGTACGGCTGAACGGGCGATGAAAAAGACGATTTACGACAAGCTGTAAATCGGTTGAATACGCAAGCTATTCGTCAAAGCTAGGGGGTGGCGTTGGCAAATCGATCTGACCAGGGAGTTTTTTGTCTGTTTTAAGCTGTTGCTCGCACAGGAATGGTTTTCTATTTCCGCCACTGTGATAGTTGTAGGTCAAATCATTCACACTGAGTTGAATAAACATCCCATCACTTAAAACCTGCATATAGACCATGTTCGGCATCTGGCAACCCATGCTGGAATCGGGCCAAGTCATTTGTGTCGCCTCTACGACTGTAATTTCTGCAGGCGATACATTTAATCGGTTGGCCAAGTCATTCATCGCGAAGGATACAAGTGGATTGTCGTTTAAATCTGGCATTGTGGGTTCAGTTGTTGCTGTAGGCACCTGTGTCGGCGTGTTTTCTGGTTCAATTTCAACTGATTGAACTGTTGGTTCAGGGGCTTCGCTGCTGCTTTCTGGGTCACCTTCAGTTGGCAAGTCTTCAGTTGTCGTTACTTGGCAGCCGACGATAAACAGAACCATCGTCAGAACCAAAGTGTAAAGAATATTTTTATTCATTCTTTTTACTATAAACAAAACAGGGTGCTACAAGAAGAAATTCTCATAGCACCCTGAGATATTAAGGTTCTAATTTAAGCCTACGGCCGAGAGATTACCGTACTCGTAGCTTCATTTGCACCACTGTTGTACGTTAAGCCACTGCCGCTAATTCCTGTCACTGTGAAGGTGACGGAACTTACGTTTCCTTTCAGGTTCGATTTTGAAACAGAACATTGACCACTACCATTGGTGACACAACTTGCACCACCATTTGTTCCGTTGCTCCACGCACCGTCAACCGTCGCTCCAGAAACCGGATTATGATTTTGGTCATGGACCGTAATCACGACTGTTGCTACCCATCTGTTTTTTGGTGCACTGTTGCTTGATCCATCTAATGCGCCTGAATGAACGTCGTTAGATGGCGATGGTGTATTTGTTGGTTCCGGGGTGTTGGTTGCAACAGGTGTATTCGTCGCAACCGGGGTGTTGGTCGCGACCGGCGTGTTCGTTGGTGTTGCGGTTGCTACAGGTGCCCCAAAGGTGCCATCAACAACCAAAGCAAATGGCTGCGGCCCATTGGGTACGTTGAACCCACTGACTGTCACTGTCCAAGTTCCCGCTGCGGCCGATTGAATGTACACGTTTTCAACATTGTTGACCCGGTCGGTGTTTCCACCTGCCTGAGACCAGCCATTGTTAAATACGTTGCCGCGATATTGGGTGCCATTTGGTGCGGTAACAACCAAGTCTAGGTCATTGACCAAGTTGGCCGATGCCGATTCGGTTGATGGGTAGTCACTCCAAACAAGGGAGACTTTGAAAACATCCCCACTGTTGCTGACATTGTATTGGTTAACAGCGTTTCCAGACGTCGTTAACCCAGTCGCATTGTCTACAAACAGCAGAGAACCATCAGTTGCCTTCGCGACATTAATCCGTCCCCAACCTTCATGTACATTTGGAATTGGGAAATCATTGTCGTTTGCACCGTCGTTGTTTTCATCCAACAGGTCAACGGCTGAATTGATCATGGTCGCTTTTACAAGTGCAGCACTGGCATTATGACCATGGGCTTTGTTGTAGTAATCGCGTACAACGGTTGCACCGCCGGCCGCAATCGGGTTCGACATCGAGGTGCCGCCCATATATTTGTAGAAGCCATCAAACGGCATACCCCATCCATCATATTGAGGAGCGCCATTTTGCGGGTTTGTTTGGCTATCATATTCTTGCTGATACAGATCAGAGAATGCAGACAGAATCCAAGTTCCTGGTGCGACGATATCTGGCTTGATTCGGCCGTCATCGGTAGGTCCACGGCTAGAAAACGCCGCCATTTGGTTTTGATTGCCACCGGTTGGGTCGTTTGACAGTGGGGCGGCCGGATAATCTGCTGGCCAGCGCGAGCCATAGGTGCCTAAGATATTCTCGCCACCCATGCTGTTGCACGTTTGCCCTGGCTGATATGCATCATTCGATGTGTAACTTAAGCCGGTGTCACATGCGAAATTATCTGGGCGTTCGTTTTCACTCGCACCAACGGTGATTGTGTTCTTGGCTGTAGCAGGTGATCCGATTGAGTCGTTGTCGATCACCCCGTTGCTGTTGGCATCTACACCAGCATTTCCGGCCGAGAACGTAATGGTCATATCTGGATTATTCCAAATAAACTCATCTGTTTGAGAACTATTAGCCGTATAGACACCAGCTTGGCTGCTGCCCCATGAGTTTGCATGAATGCGTGCACCATCATTGTAAGCTTGTTGATAAAGGCTGTTCAGATTATCTGGCAAACCGGTTAAAAGGTATCCATTTGCAGGCCATCCCGCTCGTTGACACCGTTTCGAAATGCTTGCAAAGTTTTCGGTTGCTTGGAAAACGAGGTTGGCGGCTGGGGCGGTCCCTCGACCAACACCTGTTGACGGGTCACCTGAGCTTAAAACTGAGCCCGCCACATGAGTCCCATGCGCACTGTCTACGTCAATCGCACCATCGTCAAAAATTGTCCGGACACAAATATCGGTTGTCCCTGGCCAATTGTTGACTGAAACAACCCGATTCGCTTGAATATCACGATGGGCACCAGAAACTGTTCCGTCACCGATTCCGGTATCGGCAACTGCGGCCGTTTGAGTAGATCCGTCATATCCATTTGTATTGGCTACGTTTCCACCAATAATGACGCCTGCTCCTGATTCATTGTGTTTTTCATGCAGAACGTTTGCATCAAAGTTATCGATCCAAGCGACATCAGCAATTTGTGCCACCATGTTGACTTGGTCTATGGTCGCATCAATAACAATCGTCTGACCATCTCGGCCAAGCACAGTTGCACCGCTTTGGGCGATGGCTGCACGCGTTTGACCCCCGTTGGCTCCTTTTTCCACTCGGATGCGGTAAAGGTTATCCCCTTCATGATTTAGATCTGGGCTAAGTTTAAAAGCCGGTTGATAGACCCCAACCCAGTTGATGCTGTTTAGATCATTTACGCGGGATGCTTGAGCAGGGTTCATGCGAACTTTGAAGGCGAAATCGGGAACATAATTTATTATTTCTCCGCCTTGTGCTTCGATAGCCTGCTTCCACTCATCTTGAATGGGTCCGGTAAACTGAACGATGTAGTATCCTTTTGCACCACTGGCCAATTGGGCTACTTCTAGGCCCGGAGGACTTAACGGTACCTCCCCTTTGCTTGGAGCAAAGGTGTACCCTTGCAAGCGAATAGTGGGGCCATCATCTTGAGCTTCAATTGAACGGGTACCGCCTGAAACGAATAGTATCATTCCACAAAACAAGGCAAGGGCTACCCACACTGAAAACTTTTTAAACATTCTTCTTGATCCTATTGATTTATCTGAAATGAGAGAGGGATGCATTTCAATATTCTTCAAACAAAATAATAAAAACCGGCCACGTGCTTTTAAAGCACGTGGCCGGTTGAATAATCAACTAGCCGAATGGAGGGACGACTAGTTACCGATTATCTACTTCAACGAAGGTTAGGCCGATTAAACCTGCACCATCTGCGTGAGAAACAGCACCTAAATGCCATTCACCTGCAGCTGCACCGGTCCAGCTCACGTTGATCGGGTGGGTTTCACCAACAACGGCCGCTGTAGGAGCACTGTCGATGCTCATGTTACCACCAGGAGTGGCTGAGATAATCCAAGAGTATAGATCGTAGTCGGAGTCACCACCGGGTGCTGACCAACCTTGAACATATAACTCCCAAACGCCATCTGCTGGAAGAACGATATCGATCAGCTCATCTGTACCGCCATTTGTACTGGCTGCGACAAGCGTGCCACTTGGGTCATGGAGGAAGATATCAAGGTCCGCATTGGCCTCAGTTGCTTCAGGTGGAATGGCAACCCTTAATAGAGCCGCGCCACTGACGTTGAATTGATGCAAGTTGCTAAAGCCGTCTGCTTTATCAAAACTTTGGTCTGGGTCTTGTAAAACATTGGCCGAGTCAACGGTTGCTGCTACCAATCCATGAGCCGCGGCCGAGTAATCACCCGTGTATCCAAAGCTCACGTCAAATCCTGCAGAACCGTCAGTTCCGCTTCCATTAATCGCTTCTGGGGCACCAAATAGAGCTGAATTGACAGCGATCGGGCTGTAAACATCATAGTTTCCAGACTTATCGGTCCAAGTTAGTGAGCCGAACTGCCATTCTCCGATAGCGGCAGATACGTTTGTAACTGTTACAGCGTATGTGGCTGATTGCCCACTTTTGAGGCGAATGACTGATGGTGAAACCGTGACATCAAACCCTGCAGGTGCATCAACAGAAACAGTGTATTCACGCCAGCCATTATCATTTGCTACGCTGGTGACTGTGCGGTAAACCGTCTCGCTACCAGCGACTTGATCGATGCCGATAGAAGGTAGATTCAACTGTGCTGGATCGAGTGGAACACCCACAGCTTCTAAGAACGCACATGTACCAGAGCTAAAGACTCCTAGTTCTGCACCACAGGTGAAGCCAGCATATTCGAATAGACCAGCATCATAAACCAAGCCAGGTTGGAAGGCAGAACCTTTGTGTACCGGGCTGCCTGGGTTCACATGGCCTGATCCCATATCAAATGGGTCAGCCGGTGTTGCGCCGTCTTCTTTGTTTACATCTTGATAGGCGGTGGTCATGATGGCTGATTTCGCCATAGCAGGGGTCCAATCAGGGTTGGCCTGCTTGATTAGGGCGAATACACCCGCGATATGTGGACTTGACATCGACGTACCAGCGATCGCCATAAACAATTCGCCTGGCACACTGCCTGTACCTGGGAATGGTGAACCACCAGCTAAGATTTGAACACCAGGAGCGGTGATATCCGGTTTGATGATATCGGCTGAAAGGCGATTCGGCCCTCTTGAAGAGAATGCCGCCATGTCTGGTGCATCAAGGATAGTAGGTGCGCCACCATTGATTTGAGCGACGGCCGAAGCACCAGCTGAATCAATGTATGACTTAATCACCAAACCATCGGTGTTGTTAATGTGAACAGATGGAACCCAATGGGTGTCAGATACCTGTGATTGCCCATCATTGGCATTGTACAGAATCATACCTGCACCACCTGCGAGATCTACTGCGAGGCTCTTTGCAACACGAGCAAATGCGCCACGTTTACAAAGAACGATTTGGTTTGGAGCTGGGGCGAGTGAACCAGGGGCACACAATTCATCTCCAAGATCTTCAGCATCGACCAACTGTAGTTCAGCTGTGCCATCGGTGATTGAAACACCTGAGAAGTCCCATCCATCGCTAGATGAAGCTGAACCGATGAATTGTCGTGGCTGGGTGCTAGCACCAACACTTGTTAACCATGGTACAGAAGCAGGTGAACCGGTTGTTGCTGGATTAGGGCCTGAATTACCGTTTGAGGTTGCTACAAATACGCCTGCATCAGCCGCAAATAGGAATGCAACATCATCTGGCCCGACTGCAAATGAGCTAGAACCGATTGAGTAATTGATGACGTCTACACCGTCAGCAACCGCTTGGTCAATGGCGGCCGCAAGGTCCGAACCAAATCCACCTAAATTACCGAGCCCTTTATAGGCGATAATGTGAGCACGTGGTGCGATACCACTAACAACGCCTCGGTCAACACCTAGAACAGTTGCATTTACCCCGGCGTTACCGGCCGCGGTTGATGCGGTGTGGGTGCCATGACCATCATGGTCTCGCGCAGAATCGAAATCATCTGGCTCTGCGCCAATAATGGCCCGATAAGTCGGAATAATTTGGCGAGCACCGATTAATTTATTGTTACAAGTGAATGGAGCGTCGTTTACGTTGTGAGCGGTGTTTCCAAAGTCACATGTTGCATAAACGGATCCGTCTAAGGTTACAGGTGGTGCTGAGTAGCTACCATCATCTGCAAAGCTTGGATGCTCTGGCCAAATTCCAGAGTCAATGATACCCACGACAACACCTTCACCGTCATAGCCGGTTGCCCAAGCACCAGCTGGGCTGGTTAGGCCAAGAAAATCAGGACTGCTTTCAGTGGTAGGTTGTAATAGCTCGTCTTCAATGACATTTACAACGCCTTTTTGGTTTTTGATCGCTTTCGCTTGGTCTTCCGTTAGTAAGGCGGAATATCCATTAAGTGCAATCGTGTAATCATGAATTTTTTGCCCAGCACTGGCCCCAGCTTCCCCCAAAGAGTCAACATGGGTTGCAACCAAATGATTTTGATATTTTTTGACGTGGGCACTGTTCGGATTAACTTTTTTCCCTTTTTGAGGTTTTGTTGCAGGTAATTTTGCGATGTCACCCTCGTAAGCGATAACTGGATTGAGCTCCATGACAACAATATAACTATTTACTTCAGATTGGGCTGAACTTGCCGACCCAATTGAAACAAACAATGTCAATAAAGCAAAAGCTGCCAAGGTGAGTGTGATAGATCTTTTAAAGACTTTTGGTCCTGATCGATTTAACATTTTTTCTCCTAACTAAATTTTAGTACAAGATTCAAGTACGTAGGTTCGGGCAATGTAGACAATGAATGGTTCGAAATAATAGAAATAGAATTGACTTTCTCAACAACCTCCTTTCGATTCGCAGAATTGACTTATATGATCAAAAGAGCGAGTCTTTCAATCTATTTTCTGATTCGGCAATATTACTTGAGCAAGTGCAAATGCAATATTTGAAAAGCTCTAGGATTGAGGGACTAATTTGGCGAAAATATCTAGACAATAATTGGATGTTGGCGTAATTAGCATGAACTCCCCACCTTAAATGGCGTATTTAAGCTGTACAAAGGTTCAAGAATCGGTTTTGGTTGAATATGTTGGCTGAATTGCTATAGACGCCTCATTAATTTTGGCGAAGGTATTATTTTAGAAAAGGGTGTTTAGTTTGTTGGAAGTCGGTAGTGCACTGATCGACCTTTTCCTTCTTTTTCAATTAATCCCATTGAAACCAACTCTTTTAATTCTCTAAGAGCCTGCCGTGCAGAAAGCTGCGTTAGCTTTTGGAATTCCCGATTTGTGATCTGTGCATTATTTCGCAAATAGTCAACTACCTGTATTTGTCTTTCATTCAGCGCCACATCGATTTTTCGGATTCCTAATCGTTCTCTTAAAGCTTCAAATTCCTGTGCCAAACCTGAAAAACCGGATGTTTGAGCCAATTGATATCCTTTTGAGTGAAATTCCCAAAATAAATCTTCATTGCCGACTTGCCCATGAACCTCGGCCAAATCGTAAGCTGTATGTGCTTGCCAATTTAGGTTCCCCATGCTGACCAGCATCTCCCAAGCTTCAGAATATTCTGAAATGGCCAAATCGTAATCTTGCTGCATGAAATAAAGCCCCCCAAGGGTTTTTTTATTTAGGGCCAACATTTCGATGTTACCAATTTCTTGGGCGATGACAGCACTTTTGCCTAAGTATTCCTTTGATTTGTCATAGTTTCCCATTTGAGCATAAAGCATACCCAAGTTATGAGACATTTCTGCCATTCGGACGGAATCAGCGATTTCAGTTGCTGCGATCCATGCTTGCTGACCATGTTGCACCGCTTTCTGGTGGTCTTTGTTTTTGATGGAGAGGTAATACCAAGCAGATTGTAGGTAGGAATAAATTCCACGGTCTGATTCTTGAATCAACTTTGATGCTTGGGTTAGGCTATCCCCTGCAGCTTCGAGTTGATCTTCTCTCAGAAATATTTGTGCCCGGCCGATATACGCTTTGGCCAAAAGGTCTGGATTGCTTTCACTTTTCTCTAGTAGTTGAATGCAGTAATTAAAATGAGCCAATGCTTCATCTAAGTTTGTTAGGAACAGCGCTTTTGCTCTTCGGAAATAGGCCTCACTTTTGAGATCAACAGGCTCAGCACTTAATGCTTTTTGGTAAGCTAATAATGCGCCATCCAAGTTTCCTAAGAGTTTTAAATTATCTCCATTTTGCAGCTGAATTTGATACCAGGTTTTATAATTTAATTCTTGCTGACTAAACTCCTCAATTAGCTCTTGTATCGCCTCAATCTGTAGGTCATTGATAATTGACTCATTATGAGCCAATAAAATATCAGCACTTTTTTGTGCGTTCCCGGCGATTTTATAATGTTTAGCAGCTTCGATGTAATTGCCGTCTTCCTCAAAGTGCGCCCCAATGAGTGTGTGCCATGTCTCTTTTTCGTCTGCAGTTAATTGCAAGGCTAAAAAATCTTTGATTTCAGGGTGAACTAGAATGGTTGAAAAATTAGAATTGCTAATCGCCATCCCCGAGTTAACTAACTCTGATAAAGAATTTCTGATTTCTATTGACTCATCATTTAGGGCTGAACTGATTAACTTGTAAGGCATCGATTGCTCAAATGCGGCTAAAAGGCGTAATATTTTTCTCGCTTGCTGAGTTTTGAGTTTGTACTGATCCTCCAAGACATAAAACTTTCTACGTTGACCATCAATCCCCTGTCGAATTTCTTCTTGCAATACTTTTGCTGCGGCCGTCACAGCTTCTGATCGAATCCAATAGATGGTTTGGTCGGCGATCCCCATTTTTTCAGCAAGTTCAGCTACTTTTAATCCCTCAAAATAAAAATAATAAAGCGTGTTGTAATTGCGCCATTCCAGCGAGAACCAACTATGTTCTCCCCCTGGTTTTAATCGATCAATCGACCATCTTAAGATTGATCGTAAGGTTCGCCCCCGAATATCTGGAGTGATAGGCTGTCCTGCAAGAAAGCAATCCGAAATTAATGTGGTATGAGCCAGAGGTAATGCGGATAGCTCCAGAATACGCCCTTCACGAACATACTTAAATCCTTCCCCAACGGTTTTTTGAATTTCTTGATTCATTTCTAAATTTAAGTATCCTTGAAAACGGTTTACTCAGACGAGTTGAGTTTATATTCTAATTTGTTAAACATTTCAATGTTCTCGTTCATTCGATATTGTACAAAAACACAAATTATACCTTTTGGAGCGATGGCTGATTTTGCAAGCCCCTGATGTGGCAAAAAATTTATAGGATTCGAACTGGTTTTGATCTTGATTTTGGTGAGCTCAGGTTTTGATGATGATGATTTCAAACAATACTACAATTTTCAAACTATCTTTTAAACGTTTAAGTAGGTTATTCGTGCTTTTAGTCGGGCTCTTTTCGATTATTTTTGTCTCAAGTGCCTATGCGGACAGTGCTAATTATTCAGAAGATGAAAATTCTTTAATTATATCCGAAATTGATGCTCGTGAGTTAACCCCTAGCCATCCATATATTACTATCAAGATTAAAAACCACGGTGCTGCTGCATCTACCTCCTCGCAATTCTCCCTTATTGCGAGAGAGTTTGAGAATCCTGATTCATTAGCAAACCGGCCGGCAAATTTTAATCTTATTCAACTTGGATCTTTTCAGATAGACCAGATACAAAAGAATGAGACTGTCCATTTACAGATTAAGATCGATTCAAACCATGCTGCGAAACTTAAGAAATCCCCATATGGGATTATGGGACAACTGAAGACTCAAGGGTCAGACCGGCCTTTGGGCACCTTCCTCACATTTTCCTTTCTGGATGATACTTCTATGGTTTCTGCTTCTGCGTTGGCGTTTGACAGCCCTCATTACGCGTCGGGGAATTTAGCCTCACAGATTGACGAAAGCCTAAAAGGGGTTTTTGAAGGGTCTGAGTTGAACCAGGATGTTTTGTCAATTGTTTTGGCGGATGATCTTGGTGTTGATAACACAACCATACATTTTGTTTATGGCGGAAAATATCTACCGGCCGATCAGCTTTTTAATGGGCTACCGGATCATTCAGGACTTTTGAATAATCAAATAAACGAGTATGACATGGGGGATGGGGCGACCTTGGGGGGGTATTTGAAATGGGTTCGTAGCGCAACGTTAAACAGCAAGCTGTCTTTCTCCTTCTATGGTCATGGTGGTGCTTTGATGCCCGATGTTGAGCTTCAATCTCCAGCTGTTATCGATGAGAATGGGGAAGCAAATTTCGGGAGTGGTCCGATCACTTTGCCAGCTTGGGTTGCGGTTATGCCTGCATGGGTCGCTGTGATGCCAGCTTGGGTTGCGGTTATGCCCGCATGGGTCGCTGTGATGCCAGCTTGGGTTGCAGTCATGCCAACATGGGTTAGTGCAGATGAAAATTTCGCCACAGACTCGACTCCATTAAGCCTAATCTCCGTAAAAGATTTAGCCGTTGCCTTGAAAGTTGGCTCAAATAACGGGGAAAACCCGTTAGAGCTGGTTGACCTTGTCCATTGTTTTAGTTTGTCAATCGAAGAAGTTCACGAATTAGCCCCCTACTCAAAAACAATTGTCGGGAGTGCAAATTACCACTATTTTGATGCTCGAATGCCAGGGGTAGCCTTGCAACAACTTAATGGAGAAAGAGCGTCTAATGAAATGGGGACTGACGTCATGAACGCCTACGATGAAGTGTTGCCGCAAACCGGTTATCCAAGAACGATGGCGGTTCTTGATGCGCCAGCTGTCAATGATATTAAATTGTATTGGGACAAAACTTCGGTGGCGCTGATCGACTCGTTCGAGAAAGACCAAAAGCAGACCCGCCAAAGGCTTCAAGATGCCTATTTAGCTTCATCAAAATATGATTCAACTTCATGTGACAATGAATTCTCTTTGAATGAGCCGGATGCCCTCGTCGACTTCTATCAATTTGCTTCTCATGTAGGAGAAAATTTTGATGAGCCAGGGGAAGTGAGCCAAAATGCGAGGTTAACGGCACAACAAATTGACCGTGCAGTTGTCTCTGTCGTTAATCGTGACGGGATCCCGTGGTTTAGTCAAAGTGCAGATGACGCTTGGGCGTTTGATGGGAAAGGGGTGTCGATTTATGCTGATCTAATGGGATTGCAAGATGCCAATGGGCAATATGCGTTAAGCTGGCAATCCGCCTTTTATAATCGGGAAATCAACGAATATAATCGGGATCCATTTTCATTTTTGGCCTCGACCGATGGATCCCCAACATGGAGCGATGTGCTCGCACAGGCGTGGGATGGTCATGAAGTTTATGTGTCAGGCTGTGTTATCACAATTCCACCAAGCTTCGATGAATCCGAGATTTCTTTGAATGAGGTGACCCTGCGTAGAGGGGGTAACCAGGTCAAAGGGGCTGACCAGAGACTGGTTGCAGAGATATCGATTGATCAACCTTTAGGCAATCTAATTGTCTTGTTTGAAGTCAGCAGGGCTGGTGATGTGGTTTATTCTGAAGCCGTTTATACGGGTTGGATTGAAGCTGGGAATATGGAAGTTTCCCCAACAGCCTTTTGGGATGAGATAACTCAGGGGGTTGATGGAGAATATACTGTTTCTGTTGTCGTAGACCCCGACGCTTATATTCAAGAGAATGACAAACAAAACAATGAATCAATCTTTACCATCATCAAGTAAATATTAATTTGAAGTCGATTATTTTTTAAGGATGACAATCATCCGCTCGCTTTCTTCGTTGTAAGCCGTTCGCGTATAATCGCCCCAAACCGCGTCGATTTTTAAACCGGCCGTGGGCAAATAGTCCATCAATTGATCCAAATAACGGTAGTGAAACAGATTTGAAAAATCGATCTGCTTGCCGTCGTCTTGTATCCGCCATTTGATTTCAACCTGCTGTGCCGTATGGTCGGCCGACCAGCCGCTCCACATCGGTAATTTTCGCCCCCCGTCATTCAGTGGCTCATCTTCGGCCAGCTCTCCATCCGCATTTTCTAGGCTTGCCATGATGAATGGCTGAATCACATCGATAACGATCTGGCCATCGGGGGCCAATAGCTTGGCGGCCGCTTTTAACAGGTCGAGCACCGTTTGATTGCTAAATTCCATCAGCGTATTCATGCCGATTATAATCAGGCCAAACCGTTGCTCCGTTTGCAAGGTCAATACATCCGCTTCGATCAATGTGGCATGTTCGGCCGGTACTCCTTCTTCCACAATCCGTTTTTGGGCCACAGCAAACATATCTGTTGAATTGTCTATTCCTACAACCGTTTTCCCCGCCTCTGCGATCGGGATCACCAGCCGGCCAGAGCCGCAGCCGATGTCGAGAATCTGACCCTCGGCCGCTTGGGCCATTTGGACAAACAGTTCAATATCACCCGTATGGGCTTGATGGATAAGGTCGTAATATTTTGCGGC
>JAHDEB010000129.1 GCA_020629055.1 Chloroflexota bacterium | reverse complement strand
GGCAACAACGGCAACAACGGCAACAACGGCAACAACGGCAACAACGGCAACAACGGCAATGGTAAAGGCAACAATGGGAATGGCAAAGGCAACAATGGGAATGGCAAAGGAAAAGACAAGTAATTTCTTTGAAAGTACAAATATTGCAAACTTAACCTCATAAGACTTGGTAAGTGCCACAATCTTCCCGAACAAAGACACGAGAAGTTTCTAAAATTAAGATAATTGTGTCAGATGTGAATTAAATTTTTTGTGTCTTAATCGCTTGCCCCTAGTTAGCACTCCTATGGTTTGAGGTTGCCACCTTGGGCTATTTTAAGGAAAATCCGCCTTTAAATTTTTTCCCTCTTCTGAAAATATCCCATGCCCAAAATAACTAAAGATAAAATTACCATTCCAGGGTTGGCATCAGTACACAGTCACGCCTTCCAGCGAGCCATGCGCGGCCGGACCCAACGCCAAGCCCTACATGCGGGCTCTTTCTGGTCGTGGCGCGGCCTGATGTACCAGTTGGTTGAACAACTCGACCCAGAAAGAATGTATACGATTGCGAAATTGGCTTATACAGAGATGGCCCTATCCGGGGTGACCCTTGTTGGGGAATTCCACTATGTTCACCATCAAAACGGCGGTATCCCCTATGACAACCGAACCGAATTGGCCGACGCGGTCATCCGGGCCGCAACCGATGTCGGAATTCGCATTTGCCTGATTCGCACCGCCTATATGCGCGGTGGATATCAACAAGAAGCCACCGCCGGGCAACAACGGTTTATCGACCCAAATACCGACCTAATCCTGCAAGATGTTGAAACATTGCGTCAAAAGTACGCCGATCACCCTTTGGTCAATATCGGACTTGCGGCCCATAGTATTCGAACCGTCCCCTTGGAAGCAAATAAAGATCTTTCTGACTATGCGACACTGCATAGCCTCCCGTTTCATATGCACGTTTGTGAGCAACGGCGAGAACTAGAAGAGTCTGTGGCAGAGCATGGGGTCACACCGATTCAGTTGCTCGCCGACCATGGAATTTTAAACGATCGTTTTGTCGGCGTGCACAGCACCCATCTAACTAAAAATGAAATCAAATTGCTGGGTGAAGCCAAAGCGTTTGTAAATATTTGCCGCACCACCGAACGGGATTTGGGTGATGGGCTACCACCCGTCACCGAGCTGATTGAGGCCGGTGCTCGCTTAAACGTAGGCATCGACAGCCACTGTTGCGAAAACGCCTTTGAAGAAATTCGGGCTGTTGAAAATGATGAACGCTCACGATTAGAAGCCCGCACGGTAGTCGGAAATGCTGACTTTTTGCTCGATATGGGGACACGCCAAGGATACGCTTCTGTTGGTCTGAAAGATGTTTGGGAAAAAGACAGTGTGACGATTACGCGTGATCATATCGCAATCGCAGGCTTGCCGGATGAATATCTGCTAGACGGGGTCATTTACAACGGCCTGCCCAGCATGGTTGAACAAGTTTCTGTTGATCAGAAGGTGCTCAAGAATCTTCAACCAGAGGATGTGGCAAGAACGCAAGCGGACTACGTCAAAGTTCTAAAGAACATTCTAAGTAGCTAAAACCTCAATAAAATTCTGGCAAAAATATCCTCTTGACTCTGGTGTTACCCCAGACTATATCCTCCTGACATGTTCCAAATAGGCAAGTTTTCAAGATTAGGACAAGTGACCGTAGATACGCTACGGCATTATGACTCGATTGGGCTACTCAGACCGGTTAAGGTAGATACGTTTACCGGGTATCGGTTTTATTCAGCCAGTCAGCTAAAAACGGTTCAACAAATCCAAGTTTTAAAAGAATTAGGATTCTCTTTAGCAGAAATCGCGCGTATTCTGCGAAATGAGCTTACCGACGCTGAGCTGCGTGGCATGCTAAAAATGCAGCAGCAAACGGCTGAAACGATTGCAACCGTAGACATGATGCCAAAGAGATGTAGTGAGTTGTTTAACACCATTGCAGGCTAGATGGCCCAAAACAAGCTGGCTTTTGGCCCAGCAATGACAACTTACTTCGATGAGAGCTACACCCGCGAAAATATCGATACAGAGTGTGCCATCGTTATTCAGGGAGGCAAGGTCAAAGATGGGATTGAGCCCCCACACCCGGTCAGCATTCGCAAAATCGAACAGATTCCTCAAGTAGCCTTCACCATTGTCGCCGACAATTTTCATCTAAAACCAGGGGGACTCACACCAGCGTATGAGGCACTTGGCACTTGGATTGAAACCAACGGCTATCAAATTGCAGGCCCGGTTCGTGAACTGTTCCATGGCCGGCCGGAAAACGGTGACCTTACGGCCGAGATCCAATTCCCAGTCACGAAGCTCTAAGCTTCGATTAGTTGAACGAATATCAAGCCAGCTATTCAACAGTGTTTTCGTTGAATAGCTGGTGATTTCATCACCACCTCTGCTACACTTCCACCCCATGAATATAAACCGCGGCTGGCTGATGGGCATCGCCACCTATTTCCTCATGGGCATCAACCCTCCCCTCTCCAAATGGCTGATTGACAACGGGATGAGCCCAAGTTCATTGTTAACTTTCCGCTTTGTGATCGGAGCTCTCATTTTTTTCATAGCCTTCATAGTCTCAAATTTAGCCGAACCCAAAGAGGGTGAAAAGCCGCTAGACAAGCGTGGTTTTTGGTTTGCAACGCTCGCGGGCCTATTAAACGGAATCAATTTAATTACCTATTTCACCAGCTTTAACTATCTAAGCGCCTCGTTGGCATCGGTCATGACGGGAGGCATCTACCTCGTCGCAACCCTCTTCCTGCTGCCGTTTCTCGGTGAGCGGCTAACCGGTTTAAAACTACTTCGGTTAGGCTTAGGGCTTGCGGGGATATATTTTTTAATCAATCCGGCCGGGAACAGCAATGTCAACTTCGAGGGCATCGTTTTCATCACGGTCGCGTCCCTGACCTACACACTACAAATGATTGTCGTTCAATATTATTTACAAAATTACAATATGTGGCGTATCGCTCAAATCTTAGTCGTTTCCGCATCCATTCTCCCCATCTGCTATTGGCTCTTTTTAGGTTTTCAAGACGGCGGGCTAAACACCTTTATCCCCGGCCCTGTAGGATGGTTCTTTGTGCTCACACTGGCGTTCTTCTCAACATTTATCGCCCGTTGGACTCAGTTTTCGGCCGTCACCTCGATCGGTTCGGCCGAAATGGCGCTGCTCTCTCCGTTAGGGACGGCCGTCATCTTAATCGTCGCGTTTTTCCTGCTGGATGAATGGCTATCCCCAACTGAATGGCTCGGCACATTGTTTGTGATTTTAGGCGTAGCGCTTGCAGGCTTCGCCCCAAAACCGAAATTAGCCACAGCGACTTAAACGATCACACAATCGCCTGCACATAATAGCTGTCTTGCCGATAGACGGCCTCAAACAAAACGGCCGGAACTTTTTCGCCATCCCGCTCCGTAAAAGACAAACGGTCAACCATAAATGCTGGTTCTCCCGTTTTCGCGTCCAGCAAATCGGCGTGCAATTGGGTCAGGGGCAGACGCTCAACCGTGTGGATCATTTTTACCAATGGAATTTTGTATTTGACTGATAATAGCCAATGCAACGACTGCGCCTCTGTATCTTCTTCTTCAATCTGCGGACACAGTTCCTGCGCCAAAATACGACACTCATAAGCAACAGGAACCCCGTCTGCCAAACGCAAGCGCTCAATCTGAAAAACCATATCATCGGGCGAAATGTCAAGACGGCCGGCCGTCTGCTCTCCCGCCTCACGTAGTTCGAACTTAAGCAGTCGGGTCGATGGTTTCCGTGCCTGGCGACGCATTTCATCTTCGAAACTCACCAAACTAAAATGATTGGACGTGTGCAATGCAGCGGTCACAAATGAGCCTCTTCCCTGCTCACTTTCAACCAAACCTTCATCAATCAGCATTTGCATCGCTTTGCGCACCGTGCCCCGGCTGACCCCATGCTTTTCAACCAAGGATTCTTCAGTTGGCATCTGATCGGCCGGCTGTAGCTCGCCAGAAACAATTAATTCTCGCAATGCGGTTGCCACTTGAAAATATTTAGGTATTGGAGGTGAATTTAAATTCATAAGTTTAGATCACGACAGTGCTTGACTATGAGCAAACCCTTCCCGAATCGCGTTGTAATCACTGTCTTGAATATGCACAATTGTCTCTAAACGGTGCGACCGGAGGCGCTCCTGAACAGCCGGTTCGGCCGCTAGTTCAAGCAAAGTAGCCCTTATCGCCTCCCTTAGTTCAGGTTGCACCGAACGATGAATCACAAAGGGAGGTGCGGGTGATGGTCCTATTTTACCGATAATTTTTGTTTTTTGGATCAGGTCTGGCTGATCGGCCGCCACAAATTCATAAACCCCATGATCAATTGTCGCACAGTCAGCTTCTCCAGAAGCAACAAGGGCCATCGATTTTGAATGTGCCCCGCTCACAACGATCTCGCTAAAGTAATCTGATGACAACCCTCTATCATGCAGCATAGACCGCAGCAAGTGATTGCCAGACCAAGAGGTATGTTCATTGATCGTCAGTCTGCTGCCTGCTAAATCTGCAAATGATTCTGCCTGGCTGTCAGCAGGCACAACGAGGTGCGAGCAATAATCGGGCCGATCAAAACCGCTAAAAATCGGAGCCCCCAGCAGATCAAGTTGCGCCTGATGGAAATCAACTTTTTCCACATACAGCAATCCGCAAATCCACCCCATTTGAACATCGCCCCGCATCAACTTCTCGGCGGCCGGTGTTGATTCTGGAATCGGGTCAAACAGAAAGTCAACATCCATCCTTTTACTTAGCTCTGTAGCAAGTTCACTAAAAATCGGGACCGTATTCTCCCCCAAACATGTCATCATTTTGATTTCATTCATACGAACCTCAATCCTCTTAAATCCAAGTTGTCTGTACAAGTGAACAACTAGTCGAATACCATACCACCAACCCCTTTTTTGTCAAACAGCAGGCGAGGCAAAACAGACTGCAGAAAACAGGTGCAGGCGAAATATTATGAATGCTTAAAAAAGAGATTATCGGTTTCGGCGAACCCAATGGTCTTTAGGAGAGATCTGCTGCAGGTCACCTTCGGCCAAAACAAAGTCAAGCACCAAGCGATTAAACTTCACTTTGTCTTCCAGCATAGGGAAATGATTGGCATCAAGCGAAATATAGGTCCGTTCTGGCGTAGGTAGTGGCAGGCTATTGCCGGGCTCCTTCACGATTTGGTCTTGCTTACCAAACACAAGCATCATCGGCCGCTCACAGGCGGAAATATCTGGCAGAAAATCAGTTTGGCGCAACTCATAGACCGACTTAGCAATCGCGCCGGTATCCGCTTTACGCACCTCATTGTCAACTTCCGGCCAAGACATACCGGCCGACCGCACAAAACTAGCAAATGGATCATCGCCAGCCAACCGCTCGTTCATGTAAGTACCGGTAACCGGCAATGAAACCGCCGCCACACGATCAACGTCTTGAGGATATTTCACTGTGTATCGTAACGAAACGGCCGCGCCTAACGCGTGGCCGACCAAAATAACCGGCTTTCGAACAGCTAAAACGTCTAAAAAGCCGTGCAGCATCTCTACATAAGCGTCTAAAGAATATTTTTCACTATGCTGGCTCGAATCCCCAAAACCCCAAAGATCAAATGCATAGGTCCGGTTACGGGCTGAAAGTGCCTGCATTGTGGGCCACCAATAACGCCAAGAGCCATGCCAACCATGCACGAAAATAACCGGGGTGCCATGCCCGGTTACTTCATAATGCACAAGTTGGTTCTCTAACGTCGTAATACTCACAGGTCTTTTTGAACCGTCCTAGTGCTTCGTCAAACTTCCTTTGAATGGAAATTGCTTTAAAAGACGAAGCCTAAAGTATTTTTATTTTTTCAACCCAAGAATGCTTCTTTTACAAAACACTCGTTTTAGGCCACTAAATTTGCTGGCACTACTGAAAAATTTTTACGTCACCTGGCCTGGTTTTCGACCGTTCTCCAAAATTTGGTTTATCCGCGTAATCAACTCATCTGGGGCAAATGGTTTCAGCATATAGTCAATTGCACCTGCACCGAGACCTTCATTGACCTCTGACGACTGTCCTTTTGCCGATAAAAACACAACCGGTACATGTCGCAGCTCTCGCATCTTTTTTATTTCTCGACATGCTTGATAACCGTCCATATGCGGCATCTGCACATCCATCATGATCAGGTCATATGGACCATCCGCTGCGAGTTCGACAGCACGCAGGCCATCTTCGGCCGCAACCACCTCAAACCCGCTGAATGTCAAGGTAATCTTGATTAATTCGCGAATATCTAATTCATCTTCAGCGATAAGAATTCTGGGCATATTATTTGTTCTTCATTGAATCCAAGCTTAGCTTTTCAACCTACTCTTGTGAATCCATATCTTCATTGCTAATGGGCAAATTAAAAGTAAATGTACTTCCAACCCCATACTCACTTGAAACTGTTAAGCGGCCGCCGTGCATTTCGACAAAAGTCTCTGCAATCGACAAGCCCAATCCGGTACCAGCGACCTTTCGTACGCTAATATCTTCTGACCGATAAAACCGATTAAACACCTCGTCAATATCCCCTGGGGCGATTCCGATACCGGTATCACGTACAGAAATAAAAATCGAGCTGCCTGTTTGTCGTGCCACGATTGTGACTTCACCCGGGTCAGGCGTATAGTTCAACGCATTGTCAACCAGATTGGTTAAAATCTGCACCACTCTACCCCGGTCAGCCATAACTTGTGGCAAGTCGTTAGAACATTCTACGGACAATGTCACCTGTCGGTTCTCGACATTAATGCGATTCATCAAATGGTTGTTGACCACATCGTCAATAACCGATCCGACATCGACCGGCAACAGGCTTAAAGGCATATCACCACTATCAAACTGGGTGATCAGCAAAATATCACCCACAAGCTCATGTAGCCGTTTCGCATTGGTCTGAATAATTTTTACATACTTGTCGATTGTTTCTGGCAACGCACCGGCCGCCCCCATCAACATCAGCTCTGTGTAACCCCGAATCGAGGTTAGTGGTGTCCGAAGCTCATGAGAAACAAGCGAAATAAACGAGGTTTTGGCTAAATCAGCTTCGATTTCGCGGGTAATATCTCTAAAAATTGAAACGGTGCCAAAGAATTGCCCACCAGCAAAAACGGGAGCGAGGCTTACCCGCACAGTTCGGTCTGAGGTCGCCAGCACAATCGTATCTTCGACAGATCGTCCCGCCCCAACACGCAGCTCATGATCCCCTTTGGCCCATTCATTCAGCGCGTTAAGCCAGTCTGCGCCTGAGTTCTTGACAATGTCTCCCATGATAGACACATGCTTACCAGCAACTTGCCAACGAGGGATTTCAAAAATATCGATAAATGCATCGTTGGCCAAAACCATTTCACCCGCTTGGTCAGCAACCAAAACGCCGTCCGCGATACTCTCTAAGATCGATTGGTTTTTGGCTGCATTGACTTGCTCTTCGCGCAACATACCACCCAGTCGGGCCCCTTGATTGCGAATTAAGTCATACAGATGAGCATTGTAAAGGGCGTTTGATATTAAGCCTGTCGCCTCTTTGAGCAGTTGGAATTCATCTTCGCTAAACCGGTTCGGTTCGGGGCTAGTCAGCATAACCACCCCGATCGGCTCATGGCCAAATTCAAGCGGTGCAGCTAAAACAGAGCGGCGCACTCTCAGAGGGCCGGTTTTGCCATCGCTCGTGGCGATCCAGCGTTTGTCGTGTTCAGTATCAGCGACGACTGTTGCTTGACGGGTACGTAAAACCCATCCTGCTAACCCTTGATTGGGCCAGATACCGGTTGGTTTTTCGATAAGCTCCGGTTTACCGTTCGCTTCTATCTGCACACGAACGACAAACTCACCCGTGATCTCATCTTTCAGTAAAATGCGCCCTTCATCAGCCTGAAAAGATTCGTTGAGAAGCTGCAAGGATTTTTCCAGAACCAACTCTTCTTCCAGCAAGTAGGATAGGTCTTGAGTGATCTCAAGCAGCTTGCGGGAGCGTTTAAGCTCTGAAAGCTCACCATCAACGTGCGAATTCGCCCCAGTGCGGTCTCGTAAATGGCTCGCCGTAATCTGAATCAGGTTTTCAGAATCTAAATTAAGTGCTTGGGATTGTAGCTGCCAAATGGCTGAGCCTAAGTCAGCTTCCAATGTGGCCCCAGGATTGACCAAGTTCATCCAGCCCTGATTAATTTCGGGATCTGTGTGAAACAGCATGCCGGCCGAAGCCCAAGATGAACCTCGTTCTAGCCCTGGGGAAAGGACCCTAGCTTGTTGATTATGCAAACGAACAACACCATCATCACTGACGATAATGATGGCTGTAGGTAGGTTATCAATAATTTTCTGGAACGTTAACTCAGAAAGCTGGGCCACAATGTTTTCCTACTCGCTACTAAATTTACTAAACAACAATTGCCCAAGACTAAACGGGATGGCTTTCCTGATCTCTACGACGCATATCGGCCGCAAGTTCAGTGACTTCACGAATATCAGAGAAGGTATGGGTCGCTGTCGAAACGACGCCGGCTGACAGCTTCATGAGTGCTGCCATCGTCCCATCTGCACGCTCAATACCACCCCGGTCAATATCCATGAAGTTGTAATGGGCGGAAATAGAATTGGCGAAACGATCTCGAATTTTGCCTAAAAGCTCGCTGGAATCGGTAGAGCGGGTGATGAGAACAAACGTATCCCCACCGGTATGACCCACAAAATCATCAAGCGAACCGTGCTGATCGACTTCATCATTAATTAGCATCGCTGTGAACCGTAAAACTTCATCTCCGGCCACGAAGCCATATGCGTCTGAAAAGTCTTTCAGATTATCGATGCCAATCAAGGTTAATGACCACTGCTCATCAGATCGCATCAGTTGAAGCAATTCTTCTTCAATCAGGCGGCCACTCGGCAGACCTGTGCGAGGATCGGTCATATTGTTGTGCTTGTAGGTCGTTATTGCTCGACGAACCCGTAGAATCAGCTCTTCAATATCAAATGGTTTTGTGATGTAGTCATCTGCTCCCAATTCAAGCCCAGCAATGCGGTCACTGCGCTCATCCCGTTGGGTCAAAAAGATAATCGGGATGTGTCTTGTCCGGGTGGTTGTCCGCAATTCACGGCAGACAGCATAACCATCCATATCGGGCAACATAATGTCAAGAACAATCAAGTCTGGGAGTTGTCGGCGGCACATCGTTAATGCCTCACTGCCACGTGATGCAACTTCAACTTCAAACTCTTGCCCCACGAAGAAAATGCGTAACATGTCCGCAATATCAAAATCGTCTTCTACTACTAAAATTCGGCCGTTTTTACTCATAAGCCATTCCTTATTTTGGGTCCTGTTTTATGAATATTAATAACTGTCAATTTATTGAAACAGTTAACATATTTTTTTAATGATGCTTTGGGCATTTCGACAGACAGCTATCCCCCAGCCAAAAGTCATCAGAATGCATGTTCATTGTATCACGTGCCAAATTGTACACCATTCACTCCTTATCTTAAGGGGTGAAAGATTCGTGACATTTCGCAGATTATTTGACATACAGTGGAAATTAAAGGTACTTAACTCCTATTTTAGCTGAATATAGGGTTGACCAAGCTTAATTCTATGTGAAAAGTAATCGGAAGAATCAGAAATTATAGAGGCGAGCATAGGCGCGGGCATAGGTATAAAACTTAAAAGATTGTGACTATACAGGTCTGGTTAGTTCCCCTCCTATGAGGAGGGGTTAGGGGAGGTGGCTTCCCCCTCACCCCCAGAGCAAACCGAGACACCTGTATAGTTACAAAAGATTTAGCTTAAAAACTAGTTTTTATTGGGGATCAGAGATGGCAAATCTTCTAGATCTTCTTCCGGTTTTTCCTGTCGAGGGTAGAGTTGAGGATGCTCGAAATTGGCTCGGAAAGAATGGTGGTCACTCTCTTCAAACATCACATTCTTGCGGATGTAGCTGCGCTGTTCAGATGGGATGAGGATGACATCAGATTCGACGATTCTTGCCGGGTAGATGACCAATCCAGAGCCTAAATGGCAATGGTGCCCAACGCATCCGCCAATGACACGCAGTGGAACTTCTTCGAGCTCGTCCCGGCCGTTTAACGCACGGATTGGGGCGGTCAGCACACTGGTATCGGTAAAGGTTGACCCAGCGCCGATAAACGAATCGCGGCCGACAACGCATAGTTGCAGACAGGTATTCTGCGCGATCATCGTCCGTTCCATTACAGTTGTCATGAACAAAGCGGATCTAAAGGGTAAGAAACAGCCGTCCCCCACGACGCTGATGTGCAAAGAGGCACCTTGGGCGATGGTAACGTTATTCCCAATAATACAAGCATCAATCACCACCCCGGCGCCGATATCAACATTGTCACCAATGATCGCAGGCCCTGTGATTTTGGCTGTGGGGTGAATATTGCTGTTTTTTCCTATTTTTACCAACGTGCTTGTCGATAAAAACGGCTTTTGTTCGATGATGGCTCGAAATAAGATTGACGTTTTAAGAGTCCAGTTGGTGTTAATGTCGTCTTCGATATTGACGCCATAAGTGAAGATTCCAAATAGGATATCTGCGATAAAGATATGCACCCAACTCTCGATGATGACAAACGCTTTCTTTGGCAGCTGATAAACTAAATCACCTGCGGTAGAAGCGGAGTATGGGGGAATATGATAATAGCCACGCTCACGAGATTCTGTGTCTACGATCATTGGTTCAGCCGCATCAAGCTCATCGATGCCGTTTGGCAAATACCACATCTCTGCCAAAAACAGATCGCCATCACGAACCAGTTGGGTTGATAGTGGTAGAACATGCTGGACGATGGCAGGATCTTCGGCCGAAAATGCAAGCTGAACCGGTTTTCCCCCTGCTTGGGCACGCTGAATAAACTCTTTTAAGAAGGCTTCATTAAAGTATAAATTATCGCGATGGATGATGGTTTCTACCGGATTGCGGCTCTCAAACTGTCTGGCGATCTCCCAATCAGGAAACTCAATTTCGGATTGAATGTAAGGGGCGAACAAATCACGCTGATGGAGCCATAAAGGGCGATTTTGCAGGGTAATGCGGCGAGCAGGCTCGTTGAAAGGCGGTATGAATCTTGGTTCTTCAATCGCAACTCTACGCATTTGTCTTATCCACAGCCTCTGCGTCTATTCGCAAAAAGGTCTCTACCAAAGAAATAAACTTCTCTGGCTCATCGATCATTGGAAAATGACGAGACTTTTCCATCATTTCCACTTGTGCATCCGGCCTATGTTTTCTCAGTAAATCTGAATTCTTAGGGCTAACAATATTATCCCTAGAGCCGAAAATGCCCATTAAGGGGACTTCATTTGCCGCTAACTCTTCGCACAAATCAGCTTTGTACAAATCACCAATCGATTGAAAAAAGGAGTGCATATTCGCTTTTCGCACATCTCTCATCAACATTTTTCGCACCGATTCTTGATCACCTGCTAGCAAGATGTACATGACAGTATCTCGAAGAATCGGGAAACGCCAAACCAAGTTAGCGATAAAATTATACCCAGACAAGATTAAGAAAAAGTTTAGCGTTTTTCCGATAATTGGGGAACCGACGATTACCACACGCTTTACCTTCTGTGGATATCGAATGCTAAATTTCATAGCCACCGTGCCACCCATTGAATGACCAAAAATCGGTGCTTCTTGGATTCCGAGCTTGTCCATGAATTGAGCAACCATGTCTACGTAGCTGTCTAATTGAAATGCGGTCTCAATCGATTCATTATTTGAAAGGCCAAATCCCCAAAAATCTAAGGCATATACTCGATAGCCTTCCCCGTCGGAAGCATCGGCTAAGTGAATCATTAAATCACGCCAAACGTCCCATGAATTTATCCATCCATGCAATAGGATGATGGGCTTCCCCCGTCCTAATGTTTCGTAATGTAGAATGCCCTTTTCAGTTACGATGGAGCTCATCCAAACCTCGGGACCTACTCAGTCTGCTGGTGGTATGTTGTGTGCAGAAGGTCAGTATACTGTGTTCTCTACTCGGGGTGATTGTCAAAATAAAACCTACTTGACAGTAGTCTATCCTAACACCTGCGGTATATCCAACCTGTGAAAAGGCTGTAAAATAAAATCTACAAAATAGGAGAGAAGGCCCGTTATGAGAATGGGCTTTTTATTCTTCATCGAGATGCTCAAGAATCGAATAAAGCAGCTCGAGCAAAACATTTTTGACACTTTCCCGATCGATAGAGACACAGGGAAGTACCTTTACAGACGGGTCTAGCTTTAAAATAATGCGAAGATCTTCTGGCGGCCAAGCGTCCTCACTGTCTTGCTTGTTTGCAGCAACGATGAACGGGGTCGATGCATAACTTTGAAAAGTCTCTAGGATACGTCGGGCTTCTCTAAATGTTTCAGGCCGTGTGCTGTCGACCAGAACGATGAAGCCAAGCATTCCCTCTGAAAGGATCTCCCACATAAAGTCAAACCGTCGCTGGCCGGGTGTTCCAAACAGGTATAGAACCAGATCATCATCAACGGTAATACGACCGAAGTCCATTGCAACGGTTGTTGTTTCTTTGATCTGCTCTGACGGCGCAGTAATACGTCTTTCAGTCTTAACAACGTCAATTTCGCTAATTGATCCGATAAAAGCGGTTTTTCCTGCTGAGAATGGGCCGGTAACGACCATTTTTACTGCCTGCATATATTTCTCACTTTCTAAAAGCTATAACGAATTTTGATACGGTGTATGGACCTTTTCGGTCTAAGTGTTCAAACAAAACGGTCTAGCACATAAATAGCCCGTAGGCGTTGGCACATAATTTTATAAACTGCGTATGCGATCGATTAGTCGATTTACAACACCACGCTTGTCTGCAATTGTTGAGTTAGGCGATCGGCCGCCTGTCGCTGAATCTCGCCGATCGGGTCTACCACGGGTGGTAGTGGGTTTTGCAGCTTCCCGAATCGGGGCGATGAGTCCAGCTTCCATTAATCCATAAATCGTACGTCTCACTTCGAAGTCTGAAAGCTGATTGGCATGTGCAATTTGCTGGATTGTGTTTTTGGGGCTGATGTAGTTGATAATTCGCCACTCGTCTTGAGTTAAATTCATTTTGCCCAACCGATTTTCCGGCCGGGGAACAAATTGAAAGCGAATGTTTAGGTCAGGCAGCTCATCATTTAGTCTTTCTGACTCCTGTAGACGGCGGCTACCCTCTACGATAATCAGGTCAAGGTCTAAAGGTATACGGATGCGTGAGGCTGCTGGCTCTGGTTCAGCATGAAAGTTGAACGTCCCATCACCCCAAGCAAACAAACTGTAGATGACCGTCAAAATATGCTGCCTGATACTCTCTAAAATATCAGTCTGAGAGATTAATTTTGATTTGATCAGCCGATGTCCCAAATGACGATCACTTTGCCCTTGTAGCTTCTCGTCAATTAAGGTCGCCTGTTTTTTATTTAGTTTACCGGCTCGGTAAAGCACCTGGCCTAAATCCCCACGCATGTCATCGGTCTCGGCATAGATCAATTTTCCATCTAAAAAGCTAATGATCGCTTTTTCTTTACCTTCAACCTTTAATACGCCGGTTTTACGGGCGATATTTACTAAGTTTAATAGTTGTGCGGTCGTAAAGTCTTGAAGATTGCCTTTAAGTGCCATTTGAGTCGTGAAAATTAGTCGAAGTATGATTGGAGCAGTTTAGGGCTCTTGAGCCTGTATCAGCCTTTTAATCGTGTTAGGTCAGTTAAAAGCATATTTAACTGACTGTAT
This sequence comes from Chloroflexota bacterium, assembly GCA_020629055.1. Lineage (GTDB taxonomy): Bacteria > Chloroflexota > Anaerolineae > Promineifilales > Promineifilaceae > WTJY01. The sequence goes on along the minus strand of JAHDEB010000129.1, from coordinate 3,680 downwards.
TATGGAAGTCAAACTGGATACAGTTTTACAATTGTACAGGTTGCCATACTCGAGAGCAATTTGAGTTTATGTAAATTTAGATTTAAATGCACTTATTCCATAGGATAATAGTATGAGAATGATCGTTATGTCACCATTGAACCGGAAGATAACAAGCTAACCGAACAGAATGAAAATCTGCTAGAATTGCCACCTTTATGATTACTATTGATGTTTCACCCGCTGTGCACAGTCGTGCTGGCATGGGAAGGTATGCCGAAAAAGTAGCTACTGAAGCGGCAAAAAAGAGAAAAGTCTCTCTGTTCCACAATCAAGGGGCTGGGGCTAAAATGCCAAAAACGCTTGCACAATTGCCTGTAAAAAAGGTAATGGCGGGGTACAAGCCTTGGCGGATGGCGGTATTGTTGGCTCAGTTGATTAATGTCCGGTTATTCTCGTTTGATCGGCAGCTGCCTGATACAACGATTTTTCACGCAACGGAGCATTTACTACTTCCTTTGAAGTCGATCCCCACGGTGATTACGATCCACGACATCATTCCGCACCTTTTTCCACAGTATCACACCAAACTCAACTATTACTTTCTGAAGATCGCCATGCCCCTTTTTTGCAAACGGGCAACCGCCATCATCACGGTCTCGCAGGCGAGTAAGCATGATTTGGTAGAACATTTTGGGATATCGTCCGAAAAAATATTTGTGATTCCGGAAGCCGCGGCCGCTCATTTTCACCAGCCAGAAGCTGCAAAAATGGAACAAGTGCGTGAAACATATCAGTTACCCAGCAACTATTTACTGCATATCGGCACGATTGAGCCACGGAAAAATCTAAATCGACTAGTCGATGTTCTGCTCAATTTAAGAGCCAACGGACACCCGGACCTTAAATTGGTGCTGGCCGGTGCAAAAGGATGGCTGGTGGATGATTTTTATAAACGCTTAGAAGATGAAGGGTTAACAGATATTGTGATTTCACCTGGGTGGGTTGAAGATGAAGACTTGCCTTCTTTGATTGCTGGTGCGCGACTGGGGGTACAGCCGAGTTTGTATGAGGGGTTTGGCTTGCCGGTTTTAGAGCATATGGCATGTGGTCAGGTTGTCGCAGCGAGCGATCGGAGCAGCTTGCCGGAGGTTGGTGGCGATGCGGCCGTTTATTTTGACCCGGAAGATGTGGATGAGATGAGTAAGGTGATCGACCAACTTTTAAACAATCCGGCTGAGTATGCTGAACGGCAAAAATTAGGGCTAGCCCGAGCAAAAACATTTAGCTGGGAAAAAACAGCGGCCGAAACAATCGATCTTTATGATTTGATTCGGGAGAATTATGCAAACAGACAATAGAACCGTGGCCCGGCTAATAGGTTGGGCGATTGCGATTTGCACCTTTGTGCTCTACATATCTACCTTGGCCCAAGGTCTGATCTTAGGTGACCCAACTGAGTACACCATTGTGTCTCACATATTAGGCATTGCGCACCCCCCTGGGTACGCGTTTATGACCGTTGTCGGCAAGCTGGCCCAGACGATTGTACCGTTTGGTAGTGTGGCATGGCGCTCGCACTTGGTGAATGCGTGTGTCGGCACTTTAGCGGTTACGGCGGTCTATAATACGCTCCTACTCATCGGCAAAAACAGTTCTGCTAGCCGGCGCATTCCGGCCGCAGCTTTTGCTGCCTTGGCGGTCGCTTTTGCACCTAACCATTGGCAACACAGCATCCACGCTAACCCACATCTCATCACAGCGACATTTCTAATTGTGAACGTCTGGCTGTTGCTCCGTTGGCAAGATGGGTTCGAGCAGGGAAATCATCGGCCTCTGCTACTTTTTTCACTGTTAACAGGATTAGGGGCGGTGCACCATCCACTAACTGTGTTTAGCTTCTTAGCGTATGCGGCATTTATTTTGGTCGTTTATCCCGCCATCTTTAAAGATTGGAAGCTGCTATTAAAAATGGTTGGCTGTGCCGCTTTAGGTCTTTCGCTGTTTGCTTACTACCCGATTATCAGTGCTACAGAGCCGGTCATGGGCCCCCACACGATGAATACGCTTCAAGGGTTTCTTGATCATGTACTGGCGAGGGGATTGTCGGACGCACTCCCCTACTTTGAATTTGCCGAGCAGCCGATTCGAGCGGTTGTTTATGGATCAATTCTTCGAATTCAATATGGGATCATAGGGATTTTGCTGGCCATCTTAGGTGCTATCGGTTCATTAACCGTCAAAGATTTACGCAAACCGGCCGTTTTGCTATGGATTTCTCTGCTAACCAATTACTTTTTTGTGATTAGCCTGAAACAGCAAGACATCATGGCTTATATCATGGGGCCAAACCTAATCAGCGCGGTTTTTGCTGGGATTGGGCTTTTGCTCGTTCTTAGCTGGTTGTTTAATCAAACTATCTCAAACGTTTTCCGCCTGGGGGCGATAGCGGCCGCATTTGCGCTGGTTCCGCTTTGGGCATTGGTAGTTACTTGGCCGCATGTTTCCCTGCGCAGCTTTTCGGAAGGGGACGAGCATGTAGAAGCAACGTTTACCTATTTCGAAGGTCAGAACGAGAGTGTCGTATTGCTTAACAATTGGGAATTTATGACACCGTTGTGGTATGCAGAGCTGGTTGAAGGGCGTTGGCCCGACGAGGCCGATGTACGGCCGACGTTTGTCTCTGTGGCAGACCCATGGCTGCCAAGTGTATTTAAGCATTTGCCAGGCGGTCCGGTTTATTTAAACGGGTATAAGAGAGAAATTGTAGATGCGGGTTTCCGATTACGGCCGCGCGGCCCTTTTTATCAAGTCGTAGAACCGGGGGACCTAACCGTACCTGAAGAGTTCGTCCAGGTTAATCAGCAGACTCAGGCTAACTGGCCCGTTGTTGTCGGATATGAATTAGAGCAAGCACCGGTTGAAGCGGGTGACTATATTCGGCTCAATTTAGCGATGCGGTTAAAAAGCACAACCGCAGATTATTTTGTACCACAAGTGACGGTTGGCAACGGAGTTTCAACACTTGAATTACCCTACACAACGGATTCTCATTTGGTGACCCCACAATGGCAGCCGGCAGAAGTTATTGTAGAAAGCTATGATTTTCCGATTCCCCATGATTTTGATGCAGGAAAATACTCGGTCAGCGTAACTTTTATCAATTTAAGCAATAATGGGGAAGCGGGAAGTTCACTGAACCTTGGTGAAATTACGATTGAGGAAAATGATGGTTATAAGCCGAATACAGCTGGGCTGTTGGCTAACTTTCGGCAGCGGGTTGGGCTATCAAAAATGACGGCAAGATCAGGCTTGCAACGGCGACAAGCCCCTTGGCAAGAGCCGCTCGTTGTGGATCGAGGTGGTGTGGTTATCGTTACTCCCCGTTGGCAAGCGTTAGATTCGGCCGAAGAAAGCTACACGATCTTTGTTCATTTAATTGATGCGGGGAATGTAAGCTATGCCAATTTAGACTACACGCCACTTGGTGGTGCCGTACCAACACATCTATGGTTTCCAAAATGGTTGCCGGGTCAATCAATGGCTGATCCCTATCGATTGGTCATACCGGAAGATATAGCACCGGGAACCTACCAAATCGAAGTTGGACTGTACGAAATGATCAGTCAACGCCGCTTGGCCATGCATGATGAGTTCGGGAATCAAATAGGCGATCGATACATCGCTGGATCGATTGAAGT